>DASZYI010000128.1:0-18207 GCA_035545475.1 Rhizomicrobium sp. | reverse complement strand
AGATATCGAAGCGGCTTATGCGACGTTCGAAACACCGGAGGTCGCGCCGCTGAGCGAGCTGGGCGATGGCCGCTATCTGCTTGAGCTGTTTCACGGTCCGACGCTCGCTTTCAAAGATGTGGCGCTGCAAATTCTCGGACGACTGTTCGCGCGTGCGCTCGCCAAGCGGGGAGGGCGTGCGACGGTCGTTGCCGCGACGTCCGGCGATACCGGATCTGCCGCCATCGCTGCTTTGGGGGATCGCCCCAACATCGAAGTGTTTGTGATGCATCCGAAGGGCAGGGTGAGCGAGGTCCAGCGCCGTCAGATGACGACTGCGCCTTACGCCAACGTCCACAACATCGCCCTCGAAGGCAGTTTCGACGACGCACAGGCCATCGTGAAGGCGCTGTTCGCCGACGAGGCATTTGCGAAACAGACGAGCCTCACGGCGGTCAACTCGATCAACTTCGCCCGCATCGCCGCGCAGACGGTCTATTACTTCACCGCCGCCGCGAAGCTGAGAGCGGCTCCGACCTTCGTGGTTCCCACCGGAAACTTTGGCGACATCTTCGCCGCCGAGGCCGCCCAGCGCATGGGGTTGAAGACGGGGAAACTCGTCGTCGCCACCAACCGGAACGACATCCTGTTCCGCACCTTGGAAACCGGCATCTATGCGTCCGGCGATGCCCATCCGACGTTGAGTCCCTCGATGGATATTCAGGTCGCCAGCAATTTCGAACGGGCGCTTTTCGAGGCGTCGGGAAGGGACACGGCCTGGATCCGCGAGGCCATGGCGGGTTTCGCCAAAACCCGCAGCCTCACCCTTCCGCCGGCCGTGCTGGGGAACCTTCGGGATCGTTATTTGGCGCGCCGTTGCGACGACGCGCAGACACTGGAGACCATCGCACGGATCCATCGCGAGACGGGCCGCCTGATCGATCCGCATACTGCCGTCGCCGTGGCCGCCGCACCGGAATCGGATGGCCCAGTGGTCATCCTGTCGACCGCCGACCCGGCCAAATTCCCCGAAGCGGTAGAGCGCGCGACCGGCAAAACGCCCCCCTTGCCGCCGAGGCTTGCGGGCCTCTATGAGGGTCGGGAGCGGGTGGATACGCTACCCAACCGGCTTGAGGCCGTGCGTGATTACATTGTCAGCAGGCGTACCCCATGAATGTCGAAATCAGTAAACTTTCCAACGGTCTGACGATCATAACTGATCCAATGCCGCAACTGGAAAGTGCCTTTGTGGGCATCTGGGTCAATGCGGGCGCGCGGCAGGAGACCAAGCCCATCATGGGCGTGGCGCACATGCTGGAGCATATGGCCTTCAAGGGTACGGAGCGGCGTTCGGCTCGCGAGATCGCCATCGAGATGGAGTCGGTGGGAGGGTTTCTCAACGCCTATACCAGCCGCGAACAGACAGCCTTCCATGCCCGCGTCCTCAAAAACGACGTGCCGCTGGCCCTCGATATCCTGTCGGACATCCTGACCAGCCCGACCTTCGATCAGGCCGAACTGGAGCGCGAGCGCCAGGTGGTGTTGCAGGAACTGGGTCAGTCGCGCGACACGCCGGACGATCTCGTCTTCGACAATCTTCAGTCGGTGATCTATCCGAACCAGCCAATGGGCTGGCCGATCCTCGGGGAGGAAGCGACCGTCAGCAATTTCAGCCGCGAGAACCTTCACGACTTCATGGACCGCAATTACCGGGCGGGCGGCATGGTGGTGGTGGCATCCGGCGCGGTAACCCACGACGCCATTCTGAAGATGGCTGGCGATATCCTTTCCGGTTTTCGAGGCGGCGATGTGCCCGCGGCCGAACAGGCGCGCTATGGCGGCGGCGACCATCGCGCGGGCGACGATCTCGAACAGGCGCACCTGACGTTTGCTTTTCCCGGCGTGGCCTCGACCGATCCCGATTTCTATACGGCGCAGGTTTATGCCACCGCGTTGGGCGGCGGCATGTCCTCGCGGCTGTTCCAGGAGGTGCGCGAGAAGCGCGGCCTCTGCTATGCGATCTATTCCTTCTCCCAATCCTTCAAGGATGGCGGCGTGATCGGCATCTACACGGGCACCGGCGAGAAAGAAGCCTCCGAGATCGCGCCGGTGCTTGCGGGCGAGATGGCGCTGATGGCGGAAAACGCGACCGATGCGGAAGTGGCGCGCGCCAAGGCGCAGCTTCTTTCCGGTCTGTTGATGGGCCTCGAACGTCCGTCTTCGCGCGGCGAACAGATCGCGGCGCAATGGTTCACCCATGGCCGCGTGCTGCCGGTGGAAGAGCTGACTTCCAAATTGGAAGCGGTGGACGCCGCTGCCGTCCGCCGGTTTGGTGCGCGGCTGATGGCGACGCAACGTCCCGCCATGGCCGCGGTTGGCCCGGTCGGTCATCTCGAATCCTACGAAACCTTCGCGGGTCGCTTCGGCGGGGCAAAGCTGCGTGCAGCGGAGTGAAGGCCGCGCCATGGCCTTCATGCGGGGCCTCACCTTTCCGGGCGGGCAACAGCCGGTCCTAAAGGGGGAAGGAGTTTATCTGCGCTATCCGCGGGTGGGCGACTACCAGGCCTGGTCTCGGCTGCGCCATGAAAGCCGCGAATTCCTGGCGCCTTGGGAACCGTCCTGGGCAAGCGACGAGCTGACCAAGGGCGCGTTCCGCCGCCGCCTCAAACGCTATCAGCGCGAGACCCGGGCCGACACGGCCTATGCCTTCTTCGTCTTCAACGACGAGGACACGCTGATGGGCGGTTGCACCTTGTCGAACGTGCGGCGCGGCGTCGCCCAGGGTTGCGCCATGGGCTATTGGATCGGCGAGCGCTTTGCCCGGCAGGGCTACATGTTCGCTGCCGTGAAGGCTCTCATCCCCTTCATCTTCGGCACGCTCAATCTCCACCGCATCGAAGCGGCCTGCCTTGCGACCAATGAGCCTTCGAAAAACCTTCTCATCAAGGCCGGATTCCGGCAGGAAGGAATCGCGCGGCGCTATCTGCTCATCAATGGCGAGTGGCAGGACCATGTGCTGTTCGCTTTGCTCGCGGAAGACGCGGCACGCTAGGTTAGCCGGGCCTGATTCTGGCCCTCGAAACGTCAGGACTACTGTTGCTCAAACGCCTTGCCCTTTTTGTCGCGTGGTTCGCCATTTTGCTGACGGCCTCGGCCGCCGGCGCCGCGAAGCTGCCCGTGCCGAAAACGGCCAAGGACATTCATGCCATCGATTTCGCCAGCCAGTTGCCGGTGATCGATGCGCGCAATGTGCTGATCCCGTATCAGCCGCCCTCGGGTGGGGAGCATGACGGCTCGCACTGGTACATGTTCAACGTGCTGAACGACAGCGTGCGGCCGGTGACGCGCATCCTCCAGGCGAACCAGCCGCCTGGCATCGGGTTGCGGTTCTTTCCGGCGTCCACGCGGCCGGAGATCCTGCAGGTTGCGAGTTCGGAAGCCAGCATCGTTATCGAGAATACCAATGCCTATGGCCGCAAGACCTTCCGCGTGACGATCCCGCCCGCGACAGCGGGGCCGATAGCGATCCGTTTGCGCAACGCCTCCGCCGAGCCGACGGTGCTCGCCTGGACCGAACCTTCCATCGCCGCACACAACCGGCAGCTTGCGATTTTGCTCGCAGCAGTCGCGGGTTTGATTGCGGCGGCGGCGGCGATCATGGCCGGTGTTGCGGTGATGACGGGGCATTTCGCGCCGCGCTGGACGGCGATCTTCATCTTCGCGGTGCTGTTCACGCGGCTTGCCGCGGCGGGCATGTTCGACGCGAGCATCGCGACGGGCGTGGGCGGACCTTACGGCATCGTCGCAGCACTTGCCGTGCTGGCATTGGTTGCAGGTGCGCGGCTCGCCAATCACATCGTGCCGCTCGCCAATGTGTGGCCGCGCTATGAGCGCTATTTCACCTGGAGCTTGCGCGGACTTCTGGTACTGGCGCTGCTCGCTTTCGTCGGCATTCCGGGCGCGGCATTGTTCGCGCAGGTCGCAGTGGTGTTCGGCACCGGCGCGATTGCCGCTTATCTGATCGACCGCGGGCGTCACGGCGTTCAGACCGCGCGCGTTGTCGCGCCAAGCGCTTCGATCTTCGCGCTCGTCGCCATGGCGGCAGCGGTCGGCGCGTTTGGCGGGTTTGGAAACAATCTCGTCGCGCCGGCAGCCGTGGGCGGATTTGCAGCCGCCGGCACGGTGCTGCTCGCCCTGGCAATCGCGGCAGGCGAGGGCATCGCGATTTTGCCGCCGCTGCATCTGCCGCATCTGACACGCCATTCGGTCATCAAGCCGGTTCCCAAAGCAGAGGGCGAAGTCCCTGCGCTTGCTTCCGCCGCCGAAGCGATCGGCGCATCGCAACAGGGTGTGTTCGATCTCGACATGTATTCGGGACAACTGACGCTTTCCGGCGAGGCATTGGCGCTCTTGGGCGAAGGCGGCGAAGCGGGGCAACTGGCAGTCGAAGACTGGATCGGCCGTATCCACCACGACGACCGCGCCATGTTCGAATCCGCGCTCGGAGAATATGCGCCGCAGGTCGGCATCGCGTTCCGCATGGAATTCCGCGTGATGGCGCGCAACGGACAGTATCCGTGGTTCGAATTGCGCGCCTCGATGCTGGGCGATACGCCGCCCGCCAAACGCTGCCTGGGGCTTCTTGCGGACGTGACGGTGCGCAAGGAAACGGAGACCGTTCCGCTGCCGCAGCCGCATACCGATCATCTGACGGGCCTCGGCAATCGTCTGGCGATGATGAGTGCGTTGGAAGAGTTGAACGGCGCCATGAAGGACGCGACGTTCGCGCTGCTCGACATCGACCGCTTCAAGGGCATCCACGCAAGTCTCGGACATGAGGGTGCGGACACCGTTCTTGCCGACATCGCGCAACGTCTGGAAACGCGGTTCAAGAACGCAGCGAAAGCGTTCCGCGTCGGCGGCGACTCCTTCGCCGTGATCTTCCGCCACGGCGGCAGCGGCCCGGCGGCGTTGGGCGCCGAACTCGTCGAAATCTGCAACACCGAACACTCCATCGACGGCCGCAGCGTTTTTGCGCCCGCAAGCGTGGGCGTAGCGCTGGGCCGCGAAGCGGAAGATCCGCTCGATCTGCTGAAAAATGCCGAGCTCGCGCTGTTGCAGGCCAAGCGTCAGGGCGGCGGGTGCGCACGCGTTTATGTTCGGGATTTCGCCGCCCTTGCACCGCGCGACGGCGTGCGCCTCGAAGCCGAATTGCGGGCCGCGCTGGAACAGGACCAGTTGGACGTTTTCTACCAACCCATCATCCGGCTGGAGGACGGCACGCTCTCCGGTTTCGAAGCGCTGTTGCGCTGGCATCATCCGGTGAAGGGATTGATCTCGCCTGCCGATTTCATCCCGCATTCCGAAACAAGCGGCCTGATCGTCAATCTCGGCAAATTCGCGCTCGAACGCGCCACGCGCGATCTGGCGAACTGGCAGCGTTTCTTCCCGCTGGAAAAACCGCTATTCGCGAGCGTCAACGTCTCGCGCCGCCAGTTCCGCGATACGGAATTCGAAAGCTTCGTCGGTGGGCTGATCTCGAAGAGCGAGATCGTTCCGGGCACGCTGAAACTCGAAATCACCGAAAGTGCGCTCGGCGCCGATCCGCAGTCGCGCCACGCGCTGGAACGCCTGCGCGCGCTGGGCGCGGGCCTCGCCATCGACGATTTCGGCACGGGCCTTTCGACCCTGAGCCAGTTGAAGGATCTGCCGTTCGACACGGTGAAGATCGACCGCAGCTTCCTTGCCCGCCACGCCGGCACGCAGGACGAAAACGACGGCACGGTGATCCTGGGTTCCATCGTGGCGCTGGCGCACGATCTCAAGCGCAATGTCATCGTGGAGGGCGTCGAAAACGCGGACGATGCGCAATGGCTGAAGAGCATGGGCTGCGAGTTCGCGCAAGGATTCCATTTCGCGCCGCCGCTGCCCGCGTCGGAAGCGCTCAACTTCATCGCGCTGCATTACGATTCGTTTTCGTCAGGCGCGGCCGGCGTGAGCGGATAGGCCCGACATATCTATGCCGAGTTTTTTCAGCGCGCGGCTCCATTTGTCGTCGAGCGCGTCGTCGAAGATGATCGCGTTGTCGGCATCGCAATGGACCCAGCCATTGGCGCGGATCTCGTCTTCGATCTGCCCGCTGTCCCAGCCCGCATAGCCGAGCGCGAACAGCGATTTCTCCGGCCCTTGTCCGCTGGCGATGGCGCGCAGGATGTCGAGCGTGGCCGTCAGCGAAATGTCGTCGGTGACGGGCATCGTGGAATCCTGGCTCTCGAATTCGCCCGAATGCAGCACGAAGCCGCGCCCGGTCTGCACCGGCCCTCCGAACAGGATCGGCTGGTCGGGCGTGTCCGACGTCACGCCGATGTTCAGTTTCTCCATCATCTCGCGGAAGGAAAGACCCTCCACCGGTTTGTTGATGATGAGACCCATCGCCCCTTCGCCGGAATGCGCGCAGATGAAGATGACGCTCTTTTCAAACCGCGGGTCGGGCATGCCGGGCAGGGCTATCAGGAGCTTTCCTTCCAGAAAGCTTTCTCCGGCGTCTTCGCGCTGCGGAACCTGCGTACCCATGGTCCTCACGTTAGAGCGTGGCCCGGCTTTGCTGCAAGCCGATCCTTGGGCTAGAAAGATGAACAGAATTCCAACAGGAGCAGGAAATGACCATCAAGGTGGGTGACAAAATTCCTTCGGCGACGCTGATGCAGATGAAGGACGGCGGTCCGAAGCCCGTTTCAACCGACGATCTGTTCGCAGGCAAGAAGGTTGTGCTGTTCGCACTACCGGGCGCATTCACCCCGACCTGTTCGGCGAAACATCTTCCGGGATTTATTCAGCATGCGGATGAAATCAAGCAGAAGGGCGTCGACGCCATCGCGTGCCTTTCGGTCAACGACGCGTTCGTCATGGGCGCGTGGGGCGAGCAGCAGAAGGCGGGCGACAAGGTGATGATGCTGGCCGACGGCAATGGCGATCTCACCAACAAGCTGGGCCTGACGATGGACGGCTCGCGCTTCGGCATGGGCCAGCGCAGCCAGCGTTATTCCATGGTCGTGGACAACGGCGTGGTGAAGGAACTGAACGTCGAAGAACCCGGCGCGTTCGCGGTGTCGAGCGCCGAGCATGTGATGAAGCAGCTTTAAAAAAAAGCACCTCCCCACAAGGGGGAGGTAAGTGGTTTACGGAATAGCCCCCCTTGCCAGCGCGTCCGCGCGTTCGTTTTCGACGTGATCCGAATGGCCCTTCACCCAGCGCCATGAAACATCGTGCGGCTCCATCGCCGCTTCGAGCGCCTGCCACAGATCGACATTCTTGACCGGTTTCTTGTCGGCGGTCTTCCAACCCTTCTTCTTCCAGCCCGCGATATATTTCGTCATGCCGTCTAGCAGATAGCGAGAATCCGTATGGATTGTGACGTGGGAAGGTTTCTTCAACGCTTCCAGCGCGCGGATTGCCGCCATCAATTCCATGCGGTTGTTCGTGGTCGCGGGATCGCCGCCGGAGAGTTCTTTTTCATGCCCGCCGGAACGCAGGATCGCGCCCCATCCGCCGGGGCCTGGATTTCCCGAACAGGCGCCATCGGTGAAAATATCGACGTGCGGTTTGGTCAAAACCCATACTCCGCCGCGCTTTTCGCTTTCAGGTGAAAACGCAGGCGCTTGGAATAATCGCGCGGGTCCTTGGGGCGCACCAGCGCGGTGGAGTCGTGATGGAGCCAATCGTAAAGGCGCGTCAGCAGGAAACGCAGCGCCGCGCCGCGCGCCAGAACGGGCAGCGCATCGCGCTCGGCATCGGAAAGTTCGCGGCGTTTGCGATAGGCTGAAATCAGGGCTTTTCCTTTTGTGATGTTGTAAGCGCCGTCGCCTTCGAAGCACCACGCGTTCAACATCACCGCGAGATCGTAGGCAAACGCATCGTTGCACGCGAAATAGAAATCGATCAGCCCCGAAACCTTGCCATCCATGAACAACACATTGTCGGGAAAGAGATCGGCATGGATCACGCCTTCGGGCAAGCCATGCGGCCATGAGGCTTCGAAGCCGCGCATCGCGTCTTCGATCAAGGCGCGCAATCCGTTCTGCACGGTATCGGCCTTTGCCGCCGTTGCGGCGATCAGCGGTTTCCATCCTTCGGGACCGAGCGCGTTCGGCCGCCTGATGGCGAAATCCTTCCCCGCTTCGTGCAGCATCGCGAGCGCGGCACCGGCTTCCGCGCAATGCGGCACTTCGGGCCGGCGGAGCGACAGGCCGTCGAGCCATGTCAGCAGCGCCGCCGGCCGGCCATTGAGAATCATCGACTGCGCCCCATCGCGGCGGCGGACCGGTACGGGGCAGGCGATTCCTCGTGCGGCCAAATGCTCCATCAAGCCGAGGAAGAAGGGCAGGTCTTCCTTGTGAACGCGCTTCTCATAAAGCGTCAGGATGTAGGAGCCGGTGCTCGTCTGGAGCGCGAAATTGGAGTTCTCCACGCCTTCGGCGATGCCCTTGAAGCTTCGGGGCGCGCCGATGTCGTAATCGCGCAGGACCTCTTCGAGATCGTCGAAGGAGACTTCTGTATAAACCGCCATGTTCCGGCGCTTCCCCTTGAGGGGCCCCTTCGCTAAAGTCCCGCGCCCACGCGCGCCACGTCTTGAGGAGTCGTTCCGGCCCCTCAAAAAGTCAAGCGGAGCGCTGGGTTTCGGGCGCCAAATCTCATACAGATGAGCACATGAACATCGTCTCGCGCAGTGTTGTTTTGATTCTGGCTTTGCCGCTTCTGGGCGCCTGTCAGACCGAGCGGATGCTCGCCAAATGTCCCTCGACCGGCGTGCTGGCCGAGACATCGGCGCTCACCGCGTTCGCGCCGGGCCAGAAGATGATACCGGCCAATATCGTCTATCAGGCAGAGGTACGCCGCTCGACCATCTCATGCTCCATCGACAAGGACGAGCATATGGCCGAGACCAGCCTTGAGATTTCGTTTCGCGGCTTGCGCAAGAATGGCGGCGGGGCAGCGCAGTACACCGTTCCGTTCTTTGTCGCGATCAACGATTCCGACGGAACGCTGGTGCTGAAGAAAACCTATTCCACCAATCTGGTGTTCGAACCGGGACAGACGCAGGTCGATTTCACCCAGCCCATCGAAGATATTCCGATCCGCATGGCGCGCAGCAAGCAGGCGTTCGACTATCATCTGATCGTCGGCCTGTCGCTGACCAAGCAGCAGCTTGAATACAATCGGAAGAACAGCCGCTACGCCCAATGAGTTCGTTGCTGGAAGATTTGTCGGCCATCGCTGGCGACGCTTTCGCCGCCGAAGGTCTGGACGCCGCGCTGGGCCGCGTGCAGCCCGCCGACCGGCCGGACCTCGCACAGTTCCAATGCAACGGCGCATTGGCCGCGGCGAAACAGGCGAAAGCCAATCCGCGCGCGATTGCCGAGAAGATCGCGGCGCGGCTGAAGGCGAATGCGATCTTCGCGAAAGTGGAAATCGCCGGACCCGGTTTCATCAATCTCGATCTGACCGACGACGCCATTGCAGAACGCGCGCGAGGCTTCGCGAAAGACAAGACGCTCGGCGCGCCGCAAACCGGCAAAGGCAAATCGGTGGTGATCGATTTCGGCGGGGCCAATGTCGCAAAGCCGATGCATGTCGGGCATTTGCGGTCGTCGGTTATCGGCGACTCGTTGCAGCGCCTGTTCCGCGCCAATGGCTGGAGCGTGACAAGCGATGTGCATCTGGGCGATTGGGGCCTGCAGATGGGCCAGCTCATCACCGAGATCGAGCATCGCGGCATTGCGCCCATCTATTTCGATGCCACCTTCAAAGGTCCGTACCCGGAACAATCGCCGGTGACGATGGACGATCTGGAAGAGATCTATCCGGCGGCGTCCGCGGCCTGCAAAGCCGATCCGGCGCGGCTGGAAGAAGCGCGCAAGGCGACCGCCGAATTGCAGGCCGGGCGGCCGGGTTATCGCGCGCTGTGGAATCACTTCTTCGAGGTTTCGCGTGTTGGCCTGGAACGCGAATGGGGAAGCCTCGGGGTTCATTTCGATCTGTGGAAGGGCGAGGCGAGCGTCGATCCGCTGATCGCGCCGATGATCGCCGATCTGAAAGCGCGCCATATCGCGGAAGAAAGCGAAGGTGCGCTCGTCATTCCGGTGTCCGAACCGACGGACAAAAAGGAAATGCCGCCGCTGATCCTCGTGAAATCGGATGGCGCGGTGCTTTACGGAACCACCGATCTCGCCACGATCATCGACCGGGTGAAGGAACAGAACCCCGATCTCATTCTCTATGTCGTGGACCAGCGCCAGCATCTGCACTTCGAACAGGTGTTTCGCGCGGCTCACAAGGCCGGGCTGAACGGCAAGGCCGAACTGGAACATGCAGGTTTCGGCACGATGAACGGCCCGGACGGCAAGCCGTTCAAGACGCGCGCCGGCGGCGTGATGAAACTTTTCGATCTCATCAACATGGCGTCGGAAGAAGCCGAGAAACGTCTCGCCGAACAGGGACTGGGTGCGGATTATTCCCCCGACGAACGCGCCGACATCGCGCGCAAGGTCGGCATCGCCACGATCAAGTTCGCCGATCTCTCCAACCACCGGCAGACGGATTATATTTTCGACCTCGCGCGGTTTTCGCGGTTCGAGGGCAAGACCGGGCCCTATCTGCAATATGCGGCGGTGCGTATCCAATCCATCCTGCGGCGCGCGGAAGGCGAGGGGCACACATCGGGCCTGCCTGTGGTGCGCTCGCCGGAGGAACGCACGCTGGCGCTCAGGCTGCTCTCGCTGCCGGATGCCATGCAGGCGGCGGAGGCCAAGCGGGCGCCCAACATCCTTTGCGACTATGCCTTCGGCCTGGCCCAGGATTTCAGCCGTTTCTATACGGAACATCACATCCTGTCCGAATCGGACGCGGAACTCCGGGCGGCAAGATTGGGTCTTTGCCGGGTCACTTTGGACAGTTTGATAAAAGTTTTGGGCCTTTTGGGCATCGAAGTTCCAGCAAGGATGTGAGCAAAACGCCGCCTTGCGTTGACTCGAAAGACCCCCCACCTATGATCCTCACAACGTCTCGGCCCGCCGCGAGGGCGCGCCGCTGACGGCCATCGATCTCCCGCGCGGGAGAGACCTGTTCGATCAGGCGCCGAAGGAGCAACCGCCCCGGAAACTCTCAGGCAAAAGGACCGCGCGAGGATTCGAAATTCTGGAAAGCAGGGCGGCTCTGCCGCTCTCACCGAAGGGGTAATCCTGCCGATCGCAGGGGAAATCTCTCAGGTCCGATGACAGAGGGGCGTGTAATCCGGTCCGCCGGACTTGCGCGCCATTCAACTTCTGCCGGACCGTGATGACCGAACCGACGACAAACCTGAAAAAGACCCCGCTCCATGCGCTGCATCTGGAGCTTGGCGGCAAGATGGTGCCGTTCGCGGGCTATGAAATGCCCGTGCAATATCCGGCGGGCATTCTGAAAGAACATCTGCACACGCGCGAAAAAGCGGGACTGTTCGACGTCTCGCATATGGGCCAGCGTTTGCTGATCGGCCCCAGCCACAAGGTTGTGGCGGGTGCGTTGGAAGAATTCACGCCGGGAGATTTTCAGGCGCTGGGCGTTGGCCGCATTCGCTACACGCTTTTGTTGAACGCAAACGGCGGGATCGTGGACGATTTGATGGTCACGCGGCTTCCGGAAGACGGAAAGCTCGCCATCGTCGTGAACGCGGCGTGCAAGGATGGCGACGACGCTTTCATTCGCGCGCGTTTGCCGGCCGATGTGAAATACATTCTCGCCGACGACCGCGCGCTTCTCGCGCTGCAAGGGCCCGCCGCCGAAACCGTGATGGCCCGCCATTGCCCCGATGCAAAGTTGCTGTCGTTCATGACGTCCACGAAGACCACGTTCGACGGCATGGAAATATCCGTTTCGCGATCCGGCTATACCGGCGAAGACGGTTACGAAATCTCCGTTCCCAACACGAATGCCGAAAAGCTTGCGCGCGCGTTGCTGGCCGAACCCGAAGTGCTGCCCATCGGATTGGGCGCGCGGGATTCGCTGCGTCTCGAAGCGGGGCTTTGCCTTTACGGCCACGACATCGACGAGACCACCAATCCTGTTGAAGCCAATCTCGCCTTCGCGCTCGGCAAGCGCCGCAAGGAAGAAAAGAATTTCCCCGACGCCGAAAAGATCGTGGACGAACTCGTCAACGGTGCGATCCGTTTGCGCGTCGGCATTCGTCCCGATGGCCGCGCGCCTGCACGCGAAGGAACCGAAATCGCCGACAAAACCGGCCGCATTGTCGGACGCATCACCAGCGGCGGATTCGGACCGTCGCTGAACGCGCCCGTTGCGATGGGCTATGTCGAAACCAAATACGCCGCCATCGGCACCGAACTCGATCTGATGGTGCGCGGCAAACCCAATCCGGCTCGCGTGGCGCAGATGCCATTCGTTCCGCATCGCTACAAAAGAGGATAGGCCATGAGCGAAGTCCGTTTCACAGATCAACACGAATGGGTGCGTCTCGATGGCGAAGAGGCAACCGTTGGCATCACGAAATTCGCCGCCGAGCAGTTGGGCGACGTCGTGTTCGTCGAAGTGCCGGAAACCGGGCGCAAACTCGGCGCGGGCGGCGAAGCGGCCGTTGTCGAAAGCGTGAAGGCCGCGAGCGAAGTCTACGCACCGGTCGGCGGCGAAGTGACCGAAGGCAACGCCGCGCTCGCAGCCGACCCCGCAAAGGTGAACGGCGACCCGGAAGGCGAGGGCTGGTTCTTCAAAATGAAGATCGCCGACAAGAACGAATTCTCGAAACTGATGACCGAAGCCCAATATGCGGACTTCGTGAAAGGTCTCTGATGCGCTACCACCCGCTCACCCAATCCGATCGCGCGCAAATGCTCGCGAAAATCGGCGCGCCGAATATCGACGCGCTGTTCCGCGATGTGCCGAAGGAAGCTATCGTCGGCCGCGCGAAATTCGATCTGCCGGATGGCAAGGGCGAACTTGCGGTGGACCGCGCTCTCTCGCGGCTTTCGGCGCAAAGCACGGCGGCGGGATCGGTGCCGTTCTTCTGTGGCGCGGGCGCGTATCGTCATCACGTTCCGGCGGCTGTCGATCATCTGATCCAGCGTTCGGAATTCCTCACGTCCTACACGCCGTACCAGCCGGAGATTGCGCAAGGCACGCTGCAATATCTCTACGAATTCCAGACGCAGGTGGCGCTGCTGACCGGCATGGAAGTCGCCAATGCCTCGATGTATGACGGTTCCACCGCCGCCGCCGAAGCCGTGTTGATGGCGCAGCGCGTGACGCGCCGCCCCAAAGCAATCCTTTCCGGCGGCGTGCATCCGCATTATGCCGAGACCATCGAGACTGTCGCGGCCTTGCAGGGGCAGGTCGTTCGAGCGCCGGTCACACCCGGCGAAGCGGAAGACATCGCCGCGATGATCGACGATCAAACGGCGTGTGTCGTCGTGCAAAGCCCGGATGTGTTCGGCCTGATCCGCAACCTGCGCCCCATCGCCGATGCGGCGCACGCCAAGGGCGCGTTGCTAATTGCCGTCTGCACCGAAATCGTTTCGCTCGGTCTGCTCGAACCACCTGGTGCGCAAGGCGCGGATATTGTTGCGGCGGAAGGACAATCCATCGGCAACGGCCTCAATTTCGGCGGGCCGTATGTCGGGCTGTTCGCCACGCGCGAGAAATTCTTGCGCCAGATGCCTGGCCGTCTCGCCGGGGAAACGGTGGATGCCGAGGGCCGCAGGGGATATGTGCTGACGCTCTCCACGCGCGAACAGCATATCCGCCGCGAGAAGGCGACGAGCAACATCTGCACCAATTCTGGGCTTTGTTGTCTGGCGTTCACGATCCATCTGTCGTTGTTGGGCGAGGAGGGCTTGACGCGGCTCGCACGCCTCAACCATGCAACGGCATCGTCGCTTGCGGATCGGTTGATCAAGATTCCGGGTGTTGAACTCGTGACACCTTCGTTCTTCAACGAATTCACCATCCGCCTGCCGAAACCGGCGGTGCAGATCGTCGATCAACTTGTCGAAGAAGAAAACATCATCGCGGGCGTTCCTGCCTCGCGGCTGATGCCGAACGATCCACAAGCGGCCAACCTTCTCATCGTCGCTGCCACCGAAACCACATCCGAAGACGATTGCACGGCGTTTGCCGATGCGCTCGCGGGAGTTCTGTGATGTTGAACAATCAGGGGCGTCCCACCGCGCCGGGCAGCGCGCATTCCGAAGAATTGCCCACGATTTCGGGCGACCGTGGCCTCGATCACGAAGAAGGTTTGATCTTCGAACTCGGCCGCCCCGGCATGACCGGCGTGGACATTCCGCAAACGCAAATTTCCGATGCGCGTCTTGGCGGGCAGCGGCGCAAGGGCGCGATCGGCTTGCCTGGTCTCTCCGAGCCGGAAGTCGTGCGCCATTATGTGCGGCTGTCGCGCAAGAATTATTCGATTGATGCGGGGCTCTATCCGCTCGGCTCCTGCACGATGAAACACAATCCGCGCCTTAACGAGAAGATGGCGCGGCTGCCCGGTTTCAGCGACGTACATCCGCTTCAACCGCAGCAGACGGTGCAAGGCGCACTCGCGCTGATCTCCGAACTGATGCGCTGGCTCACCACGCTGACGGGAATGCACACCGTTGCGATGTCGCCCAAGGCAGGCGCGCATGGCGAACTGTGCGGGTTGCTCGCCATCCGCGCGGCCATCGAGGCGCGCGGCGAAACGCGCAAACGCATCCTCGTGCCGGAATCGGCCCACGGCACCAATCCGGCAACCGCGGCGCTTGCGGGATTCATTGTGGATGAAGTGCCTGCCACCGATGACGGCCATGTGGATGCGGACGCGCTGGAAGCAAAGCTCGGCCCGGATGTGGCCGCGATCATGCTCACCAATCCCAACACCTGCGGATTGTTCGAGCCGCGCATCCTTGAAATGGCGAACGCGGTTCATGCGGCGGGCGCTTATTTCTATTGCGACGGTGCGAACTTCAACGCCATCGCGGGCCGCGTGCGCCCGGGCGATCTTGGCGTCGATGCCATGCACATCAACCTGCATAAGACGTTCTCCACGCCGCATGGCGGCGGTGGGCCGGGCGCTGGCCCGGTGGTGTTCTCCAAGGCGCTTGCGCCGTTCGCGCCGCTGCCGCTGCTCACGCATGATGAGAACGGTTTTCGTTACATCGAACATCGCGGCGATTTGAAGAAGGGCGAGAATCCGTTCGGTCGCATGTGCGCGTTCCAGGGTCAGATGGGCATGTTCGTGCGCGCGCTCGCCTATATGCTGAGCCACGGCGCTGACGGCATCCGCCAGGCATCGGAAGATGCAGTGCTCTCCGCCAACTACATTCTTGCGTCATTGAAAGACGTGATGAGCGCGCCGTTCGGCGAAGGGCCCTGCATGCACGAAGCCCTGTTCGACGACACGTTCCTCGAAGGCACAGGCGTCACCACGCTCGATTTTGCGAAAGCGATGATCGACGAAGGCTACCACCCGATGACGATGTATTTCCCGCTGGTCGTCCATGGCGCGATGCTGATCGAACCCACGGAATCGGAATCGAAGGAAAGCCTCGACCGGTTCATTCATGTGCTGCGCACGCTGGCGCTGGAAGCGAAGGCGGGTAACCGCACGCGGTTTGAAGGAGCGCCGAGGTTGGCGCCGCGCCGCCGTCTGGACGAAACGCTGGCCGCGAGAAAGCCGGTGTTGCGGTGGAAGGAGCCTGCACCGGTCCCGGTGGCGGCAGCGGCGGAATAATCCACTTACCTCCCCTCTGGGGAGGTCGCCGTCGTGCATCGGCACGACCCGGGTGGGGCTCCACGCACCGAGTTTGTTGCGCGGCCCCACCCGCCGCGCTGGCGCGCGTCGACCTCCCCGCAAGGGGGAGGTAAGTGGTGTGCTTTCGCGCCAAATAAAAAAATGGCCCCGCGGTGAGAGAGCCGGCGGGGCCAGGGATAATTGGCGGTGTCACTCGCCAGTCGGAGATTCCGTCACGAACAAATCTTGGGCGTCATGCCTTTCGGGGCTTTGGTGTCCTTGTCGCTGCAGGCCTGATTGAGCTGCGCCTGCGTCAGCCCTTTGGCGGCGCGCAGGTCGGTGCCCTTGAAACTGGTGATCGAGAGATTGGCGCCCGTGAAATCCGCGCCGTCGAGCCTGGCGTGGGCCAGGTTGGCGCCCGCGAGGTCCGCGTTGCGGAACGAGGCGTGCGAGAAATTCGCGTACGACATGCACATCAGAACGAGCTTGGCGCGGTCGAACTTCGCGCCGGACAGGTTGCCCGTCTTCACGCATTGATTGGTCAGGTCCGCGCCACGCAGGTCGCAGGCCACGCAATCGCGCTCGCCGGCCTTGATGCTGGCAACGGCGTGCGGATCGGGCGAAACGGTTGCGGCGTGGGCCGCAGGGCCCGCCAGCACCATCAGCAATGCGATCACATTCAACACGAAACCTGTTCCACAGCGAAACGTCACACAACCTCAGTTGCAAGCGGCGTGCCGGGCTTTTGAAGGTTAAAATCGCGCGCGAATAGCGGCGATGTGAACGCGCGAATCGTGCAGCGCATTGCGAGAAACAGGCTTAATGCCCGATTTGTCTCAAATCGGAAATGTGCCTCTTTCCGGGCCGCTTTCCCGCCCCGAAACGGGTGCTGGTGAACGAGGTCTTAACGGCGAAGTTCGCGAAACGCGTAACGGTCGCGGATGTTCGCGTTGAAGAATGTGCCATGAGAATCGGCTGCGAGTAGACCGTCAAACTCCCGGCGCGGCACATCCGAGTAGATGTACGTACGTCCATCAGGATGGAAGATTGCAGTCAGTTCGCGGCGTTCATCATTGTAGTACGCAGCGATCAACATCTCAGAATCAAGAACGGGCATACGTTCTAAACGTATGCCCGTTCCCTCAGTTCCAATCTGCTGCGTTCAGGAGCAGCCGCTGGTGCCGCCGCAGGTGTTGCACTTCATGCAGGTACCGTTGCGGACCAGGGTGAAGTTTCCGCATTGGCCGCAGGCGTCGCCTTCGAAGCCTTTCATGCGGGCTTCGGCCGCGCGCTTGGCGGCAAGCTGGCGGGCTTCGCCGGCCTTGTTCAGCACGGTCTCGGTGCGCTGGATCATGCTGGCGCCGATGGCGCTCACCATTTCGCCGACCGGATTGCTGTTCGCCTCGGCCAGCACGCTGGCGCGGATTTCCGTCAGCGTGTCGCTCACTGTGTCGGCGAGCATCTCTTCTTCTTCATCCGGCTCATGGACATGCAGATGCTCATGCGCGTGATGGTCATGCTCTTCCATCATCTTGGGCGCTGCGCCGCCGCGGAACACGGACAGCGTCTTGAACTGGCCGCGCGCAAAGCCCGTGGAGGCGAAGCGTGCGATCGGGACTTCCTTCGGCGCGCCGCCTTCGGTCATGCCGCCGCCAAGATCTTCATCTTCATGCGGCTGGACATGGGCCAGATCGTTGCGGCCGAGATAGGACACGGCCAGCTCGCGGAAGATGTAGTCGAGAACCGAGGTCGCGTTCTTGATGGAGTCGTTGCCGATCACCATGCCCGCCGGTTCGAAGCGGGTGAAGGTGAAGGCTTCCACGAATTCTTCCAGCGGCACGCCATATTGCAGGCCGATGGAAATCGCGATGGCGAAATTGTTCATCAGCGAGCGGAAGGCGGCGCCTTCCTTGTGCATGTCGATGAAGATTTCGCCGGGGCGGCCGTCTTCATATTCACCGGTGCGCAGATAAACCTTGTGCCCGCCCACAACGGCTTTCTGTGTGTAGCCCTTGCGGCGCGTCGGCAGCTTTTCGCGATCATGGTTCGCGGCCACCCGCTCGATGACCTTCTCGACGATGCGCTCGGTGACGACCGTGGTGCGCGCGACCTGCGGGGCAGCGGCGAATTCCTCGGCTTCGTCTTCCTCGTCGTCGAACTGCAGAACCTGCGACGCCAGCGGCTGGCTGAGTTTGGAGCCGTCGCGATAGAGCGCGTTGGCTTTCAGCGCCAGCTTCCAGGAGAGCAGGTAGCTCTCGCCGCATTCCTTCACGGAGGCGGCGTTCGGCATGTTGATCGTCTTGGAGATCGCGCCGGAGATGAAGGGCTGCACCGCCGCCATCATGCGGATGTGGCTTTCGACCGAGAGCGAACGCGTGCCGATGCGGCCGCACGGATTGGCGCAATCGAAGACGGGCAGGTGCTCGGCCTTCAGGTGCGGTGCGCCTTCCAACGTCATCGCGCCGCAG
>DASZYI010000127.1:0-5120 GCA_035545475.1 Rhizomicrobium sp. | reverse complement strand
GGGTCCGTAGCGACAGCGTGCGGACCGACAACGCGCCTCAGCGCGTTGGCGGGTGGGGCCCGCGCAACAAACTCCGACCCCAACCCCTTGAATCCAAATAGGAATAATTTTTCTATAAATAGCCTTGAAATGGGATTGATGACGGACTATTTTCCAGTTTGCAGGATTTTAGAGGACCGAACACACCCACACGCAGGCACCCCGGCGACGGCTGGATTTCCCTGTACCGCGACCATGAGACCAAACACGGATAGCGCTGTCGCCTCATGTGCAGCGTGCGTCTTCCCGCTAGTTCGGAGATAGCGGTGGGGGCAATTCCCGCGGGACGAGCCATATGTGCGGGTGTCGATTGTTACAAAAATGTGCCCCGCTGCTGACGCTTTACCCCGCCCCGCCAAAGGTCGCTTCCCGCGAAACCATGGTGGGGCGGTGGCACATTTGGGGGTCCAGCCGCCGCAGTGCAGGAAAGTCACGCTGCATTCTTGCAACAGTGCGTGACGTCGCTACACTGTGCCGGTTTGGTGAAGCCGTCTAACGCCCGGCTTCCTTCCGCAACGGACTGAATGGCCACCGTCAACGCCTTACCAGCGCCAAGGAGAACCGGGCTGCGCGCCGTTGTACTGGCGATGTCGCGGCCATCGCGTCTCGCTTTGGCGGTGGGATTGTTGGCGGTGCTTTCCGGCATCGCGACTTACGCCATCGTCACCGGCCTGGTGCCGTACAATCCCACGCCGGGCGGCCTGATCGGCCTGCTGCTCGTCAACCTTACTCTCGTGCTGACACTGGGCGCGCTGATCGGCTGGCGGCTGGTGCGGATCTGGAGCGAGCGGCGCTCCGGCATCGCAGGCGCCAAACTGCACGTTCGCCTGGTGGCGATGTTCAGCGCCGTTGCCATCGTGCCCACGATCCTCGTGGCCATCTTCGCCGCCGTCACGCTGAACCTCGGCGTCGAAGCGTGGTTCTCCGAACGGGTGAAGGCCGCACTCTCCAACGCCGTGAGCGTGGCGCAGGCCTATGTCGAAGAACATCGCCAGGTCATTCGCGGCGACATCCTCGCCATGGCCTTCGACATCGACCGCGCTGCACCGGTTTTGCAGCAGAACCAGGCGGAGATGCGCAAGCGCTTCACCGATTATCTGGTGACGCAAGCATCGGTGCGGGCATTGCCAGCGGTATTCGTGATCGACTCCAACGGCCGCGTGCTCGCCAGCGCCAAGCTCCCGTCGATGCCGAATTACGAAGCGCCGTCCGCGGAAGCGATGAAGAAAGCCGCGCAAGGGCAGGTGGTGGTCCTCACCGAACGCAACGACAATCTCGTCCGCGCAATGGTGAAACTCGACGCGTTCGTTGACGCCTATCTGTTGGTTGCACGCGCCGTCGATCCCGAAGTGCTGGCGCACCAGCAGCGAACGATAGACGCGGCCACGGAATACCGACGACTGAATCAGAACCGCGCCGAGGTGCAGCTCATCTTCGCCGCACTCTATGCGGTGGTGTCGCTGGTCATCCTGCTCACCGCCATCTGGGCGGGCCTATGGGCCGCCACACGGTTGGTACGCCCCATTTCCAATCTGATCGGCGCCGCTGAACGCGTAACCGAAGGAGATCTGAAAGCCCGCGTCGAAGTCGACCGCGACGACGACGAGATGGGCACGTTGGGATTGGCGTTCAACCGCATGACCTCCCAACTCGACGCACAACGCGACGCCTTGATGGCCGCCAACCAGCAAAACGAAGAACGCCGCCGTTTCACCGAAGCCGTGCTCGCCGGCGTGAGCGCTGGTGTCGTGGGCCTCGACAACGACGGACGCATCACAATCGTCAACCGCATGGCCGCGCGCCTTCTCAATGCCGAGCCCGATGAGATCGAAGGCCAGCATTATTCCGAAACCATGCCCGAACTCGCGGCTCTCATCCGCCGCGCGATCCAGGAACCCGTAGGCCGTGCCAGCGGCGAAGCCACCATCAAGCGCGGCTCGATGACCCGCAATCTGAGCGTTCAAGTCGCAAGCGAAAGCGACTCGTTCGGCGGCGGCTATGTCGTGACCTTCGATGACATCACCGATCTCATCTCCGCCCAACGCACCGCCGCCTGGGCCGACGTCGCCCGCCGCATTGCCCACGAAATCAAGAACCCCCTGACGCCGATCCAGCTCTCCGCCGAACGCCTCAAGCGCAAATACGGCAAGGAAGTCACGAGCGACCCCGACATCTTCGACCAATGCACCGACACCATTATCCGCCAGGTCGGCGACATCGAACGCATGGTCAATGAGTTCTCCTCTTTTGCCCGCATGCCCGCACCAAAGATGCATCGCGAGAATGTGCAGGAGCTTTTGACCCAGGCGGTGTTCCTGCAGCGCGTTGCCCATCCCGCTGTATCGTTCGAAAGCAAGACGCCGAAAGAGCCGATCTGGTTCGAAGCCGACGGGCGTCTGGTCTCGCAAGCGCTTACCAACGTCTTGAAGAATGCCTGCGAAGCGATTGAAGCCCGCAAAGCGACAGGCGACGACGCCAAAGGGCGCGTGAGTGTATTGCTGGAAGTCGATGAAGAACGCTTTTCGATCCGCGTCATCGACAACGGCATCGGGCTGCCGCCCGAACATCGCCACCGCTTGACCGAACCTTATGTCACCACGCGCGCGAAAGGCACCGGCCTCGGCCTCGCCATCGTGCGCAAGATTGTCGAAGATCATGGCGGGGAGATCGCCATTGACGACGCACCGGAACATCAGGGTGCGCAAGTGCGTTTGACATTTCCACTCAAGCAAAAAGTTCTTAAAGACCTGGGAGTGACGAATGAGCAAAAACGGCTCGTTGATAGCGCCTGAAATCCTCATCGTTGACGATGAGGAAGACATCCGCGATCTGATCGCGGGCATCCTTCACGACGAAGGATACGAGACCCGTGTGGCATCGGACAGCGACACGGCCCTCAATGCCGTTCGCCAGCGCCGTCCACAGCTTGTCGTACTCGACATCTGGCTGCAGGGAAGCCGGCTCGACGGAATCCAGATCCTTGATCTCATCAAACGCGAACATCCCGATCTGCCGGTGGTGATGATCTCCGGCCACGGCACGATCGAAACCGCCGTCGCGTCCATCCGCAAAGGCGCGTACGATTTTATCGAGAAGCCGTTCAAATCCGATCGCCTCATCCACGTCTGCGCCCGAGCGCTGGAAGCGGCACGTCTGCGGCGCGAAGTGCAGGAGCTGAAATTGAAAGCCGGCGACGATCTCGAAATCGTTGGCATTTCGTCGGCCATTTCGCAGCTTCGCCAGATGATCGAGAAAGTTGCGCCCGCCGGAAGCCGCGTCCTTATCACTGGTCCCTCCGGTTCGGGCAAAGAAGTCGTTGCGCGCCTGATCCACGCCCATTCGCGGCGTGCGGGCAATGCATTCGTTGCGATCAACTGCGCCAACCTTGAACCGGACCACATCGAGGCAGAACTTTTTGGCGTTGAGACAACGGATGCTCCGCGCAAGACAGGCCTGCTCGAACTCGCGCACAATGGCACGCTGTATCTCGATGAAGTCGGCGACATGCCGCTGGAGACCCAGGCAAAGATTCTCCGGGTTCTGGTCGACCAAACGTTCCAACGCGTCGGTGGCACGACACGCGTGCAGGTTGACGCGCGTGTGATTTCTTCTTCGACCCGCGACCTCCGCAACGAAATTGCCAATGGCCGTTTCCGCGAAGACCTCTATCACCGTCTGAATGTGGTTCCGGTGCGCGTTCCGTCGCTCGCCGAGCGCCGCGACGATATTCCGCCGCTGGTAACGCATTTTATGAAGCGCCTGTCGGTCGCCTCCGGTCTTCCAATTCGCGAGATCGGCGACGATGCGATGGCGGTTCTTCAAGCGCACAATTGGCCGGGCAACGTTCGCCAGCTTCGCAACATCGTGGAGCGCCTGTTGATCCTTGCAACGGACGACGCCGCGCAAGCGATTTCCGCCGATCTCCTTCCGCCCGATCTGGGCGCCAGCGCGCCTTGGGGCAATGCAGGCAAGGGCGACCTTGTTATTTCGATGCCGTTGCGCGAAGCGCGTGAGATTTTCGAGCGCGACTATCTTCTCGCCCAAATCAATCGCTTCGGCGGCAACATTTCGCGCACGGCGGCCTTCATCGGGATGGAGCGTTCGGCGCTGCATCGCAAGCTGAAATCGCTGGGAGTGGGGCCGGCCGGACGCGATCAAGCGTTTAACGCCTGATGCGCTGGCCCTCGCGCGCGCCTGTCGGCCGTATCGCTTATGTGAACGGCCGCTATCTGCCGCATGGCGAGGCGCACGTTCACATCGAAGATCGCGGATTGCAGTTTGGCGATGCGATCTACGAAGTCGTTGGCGTGGTTGGTGGAGCGATGCGAGATGAGGAAGAACATCTCGATCGCCTCGAACGCTCGTTGCGGGAAATTCGCATTCCGATGCCGATGTCCCGGTCAGCATTTAAGTTCGTCTTTCGCGAGATTGCCCGCCGCAATCGGATGCGCAATGGCCTTATCTATCTGCAAGTCACGCGCGGCGCCTTCCGGCGCGATCACCCGATTCCGGCGGAGTTGGCGAAGCCCACCATGATCGTCACCGCCAAGGAACTCGATCCATCTGCTGTCGATGCACGCAAGTCGAAGGGCATTAAAGTCATTACCCGCCCCGATGAACGCTGGGCGCGCTGCGATATCAAGACGACGCAACTCCTGCCGAATCTTCTGGCCAAGACTGATGCGCGGAAGGACGGCGCCTATGAAGCGTGGCTGGTGGATCGCGATGGGTTCGTTACGGAGGGCTCGTCTACGACCGCCTGGATCGTCACGGGCGATGGGGAGATCGTCACCCGCGATTTGTCGAATGCGATCCTTCCCGGTGTCACCCGCCGAGTGATTCTCGAGGCGGCGGCGGCCGCCCAGATGAAGGTGGTTGAGCGGCGGTTTACCCCGGAGGAGGCGAAGGGGGCTAAGGAGGCGTTCCTGTCGGCCGCCACCGGGGCGGGGGTGCCCATCGTGGCCATCGATGGGGTGCAAGTTGGCGATGGCAAGCCGGGGCCGGTCACCCGGCGGGTGCAGGAGATCTATGAGGACTGGGTCCTCCGCCATACCGAAAATGCGAAGAACCGGGTCTGATCC
>DASZYI010000126.1:0-6908 GCA_035545475.1 Rhizomicrobium sp. | reverse complement strand
TTTTGGGGCGAAAACGGGAAGTGCCGCGAGAAAGAGGGAGAGCGAAAGCTCTCCCTTTTTTTATCCGCGAGCTTTCGCGTGGAACTGTTGCACGCGGAGACGCGGAGGGCGCGGAGGAGCTTTTCTCCGTGAACTCCGCGTCTCCGCGTGAAATGTTGCTGTGCTGCTCAACGTGCGAGTTTTTCATTTAGCGCCAATACATGACGCGCCTGAACGAGATGCGGCTGGTCGAGCATTTTGCCGTCGAGAGAGGCAACGCCTGCGCCGGATGCGAAGGCTTCGACGACGCGCCGGGCGTGCGCCACATCGGCTTCGGACGGCGTGAAGGCGGCGTTGATGATCTCCACCTGATCGGGATGGATGGCGAACATTCCGGAAAAACCTTCGCGCTGGGCTGCGCGGGCGACGCGGTCGAGGCCCTTGGAATCGCGAAAATCGGCGTGCAGGGTTTCGATCGCCGCAACGCCCGCGGCTTTGGCGGCAATCAAAACGAGCGAACGGACCATCTTGTAGGTGAAGAAGAACTCGCCCGTTTCGTCGCGATTGGAGGCGGCGCCTAACGCGGCCGACAGATCTTCGGCGCCCCAGCTTAGGGCGGCCAGTCGCGGCGGCGGCGAGCGGTAATCCATCAGCGACATCACCGCGACGGGCGTTTCCGTTGCGACAGGCAAGGTTTTGATCCCGCCAAGCGGCAGGCCGTGGCGGGCTTCGTAGGCGGTGAGATCGTTGTCGAGAATGCGCAGCGCGTGTGGGCCGTCGGGCTTGGGCACTATCACGCCATCCGGTTTAGCGCTGACGATGGCTTCGAGATCGGCGCTGTAATCGGGCGTGCCGACGGGATTGATGCGCACCCAAAACGAAGCGCGCGATTTGCGCGCGCTGACATAGGCGTGCGCGAGCTTGCGCGCGGCGGGGCGATTTGCGGAGGCGACCGCATCCTCGAGGTCGAGGATCAGCGCATCGGCGGGCGAGGTTTCGGCCTTGGCGAGTTTCTTTTCGCTGTCGGCGGGGACGAAGAGGAAGGACCGCAGGATCATGGCTTCTTCAGCATCAGGGCGGAGCGTTTGCACTGGGCGACGATTTCATTTCGCTGGTTGATGGCGCGATGGAGGAAAACCACAATGCCCTGCGTGGGGCGCGATTTGCTCTCGCGCTTCTCCAGCACTTCGGTTTCGACGTGCAACGTGTCGCCATGAAAAACGGGTTTGGGGAAACGCACCTCATCCATGCCGAGATTGGCGACCGTTGTGCCAAGCGTGGTTTCGCCGACCGAAATGCCAATCATCAGGCCGAGGGTGAACAGCGAATTGACGATGCGGGTGCCGAACTCGGTGCCCTTGGCATATTCCTCGTCCAGATGAAGCTGGGCGGGGTTATGGGTCATGGCAGTGAAGAAGACGTTGTCGGCCTCCGTCACCGTGCGGCGGATGGGGTGGTTGAATTTTTGGCCGATGGAAAATTCGTCGAAATAGAGTCCGGGCATTTTGCCTCTCAATAGGATTTGGGAAGGCCGAGTACGTTTTCGGCAATGAACGAGAGAATGAGTTGCTCCGTCACGGGCGCGATGCGCGGCAGCATGGATTCCCGGAACAGGCGTTCGACCTGATATTCTTTCGCATATCCCATGCCGCCATGGGTCATCACGCTTCTTGTGCAGGCGTCGAAGGCAGCACGCGCCGCCAGGAATTTGGCGGCGTTTGCTTCGGCGCCGCAGGGTTGTTTGCTGTCGTAGAGCGAAGCTGCACGCAGGCACATCCACCAGGCGCTTTCCAGATAGGCCCAGCTTTCCGCAAGCGGATGCTGGATGCCCTGGTTCTGGCCGATTGGCCGGCCGAACACGACGCGCTCTTTGGCATACAGCGCTGCGCGATGAAGCGCGTCGCGGCCCAATCCAATGGCTTCTGCGCCGATCAGGATGCGTTCGGGGTTGAGGCTGTCCAGAAGATAGCGGAAGCCTTTTCCTTCTTCGCCGATGCGATCTTCTTCCGGCACGTGCAGGTCGTCGATGAACACCGCATTCGAATCTACCGCGGCGCGGCCCATCTTCGGGATGCGGCGGACTTCGACCTTTGAACGGTCGAGGTCGGTGTAGAACAGCGTCATGCCGTCGGTCGGTTTTTTGCTGTCGGCTTTCGGCGTGGTGCGCGTGAGCAGCAAGATCTTGTCGGCGACTTGCGCGGTGGTCGTCCACATCTTGCGGCCCTTGACGATGTAACCGTCATTGGTACGGCGCGCGAAAGTTTCGATGCTGGTCGTGTCCAATCCCGCATTCGGTTCGGTGACGCCGAAGCAGGCTTTCTGTTCACCTTTTATGAGCGGCGGCAAGAAACGCGCTTTCTGTTCGTCGGTGCCGTGCACGACGATGGCGTGCGGGCCGAAGATATTGAGATGGATGGAAGACGCCGCCGCATAACCGCCGCCGCCGCGCCCGACCGTGTGCATAAGGATCGCGGCTTCGGTAACGCCCAACCCCGCGCCGCCAAATTCCGGCGGCATGGCGATGCCGAGCCAGCCGCCATCGGCCATGGCCTTGTGGAATTCATGGGGGAAGCGGGCCTCCTCATCGAGCGCGGACCAGTAGTCGTCGCCGAAGCGCGCACAAATCTTGCCGACATTTTCTTCGATGGCGCGCTGCTGCTCGGAGTAGACGATGTCCACGAAATTCCCCAAAATCGTTTGATGTCAAAGCGTTATGGCGAAGCGGAGGTTCCGTTCCGGAAAACCCGAGGATAGACCCATGCGGCGGTTGCACGCGAGGGCGCACCCATTATGATGCAGAAATAACGGGAAACGCCTTGCATTCGCCATACAAAAAGCGCCCGCTTGCGACCTCGGGAGAAACGCAAAACGCGAATGCGGCCATGGAGATACGTAACATCCGATGAGTCACGATTCGGCTGATGGGCTGGCAGTTGCCGAGCCCCAGCGTCCGGGCGGCATGAAGCCTACCGACACAAGCGATCCGAACTACTTCCACAAGGTCGTCGATTGCCAATGGGCGTGCCCTGCGCACACCCCGGTGCCCGAATACATCCGGCTGATTGCCGAGGGGCGTTACTCCGACGCCTACATGATCAACTGGCGGTCCAACGTGTTTCCCGGCGTGCTGGGGCGCACCTGCGACCGGCCCTGCGAACCGGCCTGCCGTCGCGGACGCGTGGAAAAAGAGCCTGTGGCGATTTGCCGGCTGAAGCGCGTCACCTACGACAACAAGGACGACGTAACCGGGCGGATGCCGAAACCGGCGGCGCAGAAGAATGGCAAGCGCATTGCGCTCGTCGGTGCTGGCCCCGCTTCGCTGACGGTGGCGCGCGATCTTCTGCCGCTTGGCTATCACGTCACCATCTATGACGCCGATCCGTTTGCGGGCGGGATGATGCGCACGCAGATTCCGAAATTCCGTTTGCCGGAACATGTGCTGGACGAGGAATGCAATTACATTCTCAACCTGCAGCCCGAAACGAAGTTCGGCCAACGCATCGACAGTTTGAAGGCGCTGCTTTCGGAGAATTACGACGCGATCTTCGTCGGCTGTGGTGCGCCGCGCGGGCGCGATCTCGACATTCCCGGACGCAAGGAAGCGGCTGCGAACATCCATATCGGCATCGACTGGCTTTCCAGCGTTTCGTTCGGCCACACGACCAAGATCGGCAAGCGCGTGATCGTGCTGGGCGGCGGCAACACGGCGATGGATTGCTGCCGCACCTCGCGGCGCCTGGGCGGAGACGACGTGCGCGTGGTGGTGCGTTCGGGCTTTGAGGAAATGAAAGCCAGCCCGTGGGAAAAGGACGACGCACTGGGCGAAGGCATTCCGATCCACAATTTCATGGTGCCGAAGGAATTCACGCATGAGAACGGCAAGCTGACCGGCGTGATCTTCGAGAAGGTGAAAGCGGAGAAGGACGAAAAGGGCCGCCGCAATCTGGTGCCGACGGGCGAACCCGACGTGCATATGGAATGCGATGACGTTCTCGTTGCCGTGGGACAGGAAAACGCTTTCCCCTGGATCGAACGCGATATCGGCATCGAATTCGACCGCTGGGGCATGCCGAAGGTCGATGCCGTCACCTATCAATCGACCAATCCACGGGTGTTTTTTGGCGGCGACGCTGCGTTCGGGCCCAAGAACATCATTTGGGCGGTGGCGCACGGACATGAAGCCGCCGTTTCCATCGATTTGATGTGCAACGGACATGACGTGCATCTGCGCCCTTCTCCGCTGACCAATCTGGCCAGCCAGAAGATGGGCATTCACGAATGGTCATATGACAACGACGTGTCGAACGACCTTCGTTACAAGGTGCCGCACGCACCCAAGGAAGAAACGCTGAAGAACGTGCTGCTGGAAGTCGAACTCGGCTTCGACCGGAAGCAGGCGTTTGCGGAAGCGCAGCGTTGCCTGAATTGCGACATCGAAACGGTGTTCGAACGCGGACTTTGCATCGAATGCGATGCCTGCGTGGACATTTGCCCGGTCGATTGCATCACCTTCACGCCGAACGGCGAGGAAGAGGAATTGCGCAATCGGCTGACAGTGCCCGCGCTCAACCGCACACAAGACCTATATGTCTCCGATCTGCTGAAGACCGGGCGCGTGATGGTGAAGGACGAGGACGTTTGCCTTCACTGCGGGCTTTGCGCCGAGCGCTGCCCGACGGGCGCGTGGGACATGAAGAAATTCTATCTCGAAACTGCACAGGCCGGCACTCCATGCAAAGCCGCATAAACGCGACGAACGATTTCGTCGTCAAATTCGCCAACGTCAACGGATCGGGGTCGGCGAGCGCGAACGAATTGTTCGCAAAGTGCATTCTGCGAATGGGCGTGCCCGTCGCATCGCGCAACATCTTCCCGTCGAACATTCAGGGCTTGCCCACCTGGTATGAGGTGCGCGTGTCCGGTGCGGGCTGGCTGGGACGGCGCGGCGGCGTGGACATGATGGTCGCGATGAACCCGCAGACCTGGGACAAGGATGTCGCCTCCATCGATGCAGGCGGATATCTGTTTTACGATTCCACAAAGCCCTTGCCGCCGTCGAAATTCCGCGAGGACGTGAACGTCATCGGGGTGCCGCTGACCGAGATCACCAACCGCACCTATACCGATCCGCGCCAGCGGCAGCTGTTCAAGAACATCATCTATATCGGTGCGCTGGCATCGCTGCTCGGCATCGATCCGAAAGTGGTCGAAGGGTTGCTGGGCGAGCAATTCAAGAAGAAGCCGGAATTGATTGCCTCCAACGTGAAAGCGTTCCGGCTGGGCTTCGACCACGCGACGGCCAACCTTGCGGGCAAATGCGGGTTAAAGGTCGAACATGCCGATAGTGTGGGCGAGCGTATCTTCATCGCGGGAAATGACGCGGCGGGATTGGGCGCGGTCTATGGCGGGGCGACGGTTTGCGCCTGGTATCCGATCACGCCATCGACCTCGGTGGCCGAAGCGTTCACCAAGCATTGCAAGAACCTGCGCGTCGATCCCGAAACGAAGAAGAACAATTACGCCATTGTGCAGGCCGAAGACGAGATCGCAGCCATCGGCATGGTGATCGGTGCGGGCTGGAACGGGGCGCGTGCCTTTACCGCCACCAGCGGGCCAGGCATTTCGCTGATGCAGGAATTTTTCGGGCTGGCCTATTTTGCTGAAATTCCTTCGGTGATTTTCGACATCCAGCGCGGCGGGCCTTCGACCGGGATGCCGACGCGCACACAGCAATCCGACATTCTGGCGGCGGCTTACGCGAGCCATGGCGACACCAAGCATGTTTTGCTGATGCCGAAAGACCCTAACGAGTCGTTCCACTTCGCGGCGGAAGCGTTCGACCTCGCCGAGCGGTTGCAGACACCGGTTTTCGTGATGATGGACCTCGACATCGGCATGAACGACTGGCTGTGCGAGCCGCTGACGTGGGACGACAAGGAAACCTATGACCGCGGCAAGGTGATGTCGTTCGACGACCTGGAAAGCGGCAAGAATTTTGGGCGCTATCTCGATGTGGATGGCGACGCCATTCCCTATCGCAGCCTGCCCGGCACCCATCCCACACGCGGCGCCTTCTTCACCCGCGGCACGAGCCGCGACCGCTATGCGAAATATAGCGAGGAAGGCGCGGTCTATGTCGACAACATGCAGCGGCTCCTGCGGAAGTTCGAGACCGCGAAATCACTGGTGCCTGCGCCGGTTCGCAAAGATGCGAAAGTCGGCACGCGGCATGGGGTGATCTTCTATGGATCAACGACTGTTGCGATGGAGGAAGCGCTCGCTGCCCTTGAGGCACAGGGATTTTATCTCGACACGCTCAGGGTGCGCGCCTTCCCCTTCTCTGACGACGTGGTGGATTTCATCAACGCGCACGATCAGGTGTTCGTTGTGGAGCAGAACCGCGATGCCCAACTTTTGAAATTGATCGTCAATGAATGCGCGCTCGATCCGGCGCGGTTCATTTCGATCCTGCATTACGACGGCACGCCGATCACCGCGCGGTTCATCACCGCTGCGATTGCCGAACGCATGAACATCGCCACGCGCAAAGAGGCCGCGGAATGACCTACATCGCGAAACCGAAGCTGCATCATCCGAGCCTTGTGCCGAACAAGCTGGGGTTCACCCATCGCGATTACGAGGGCTCGATCTCTACCCTTTGCGCAGGCTGCGGACATGACTCGATCAGCGCGTCGTTGATACAGGCCTGCTACGAACTTTCCATCGAGCCGCACAGGGTGGCGAAGCTTTCGGGCATAGGATGCTCGTCGAAGACGCCGGACTATTTTCTGGGCAACAGCCACGGGTTCAACTCCGTGCACGGGCGCATGCCGAGCGTGCTGACGGGCGCCAACCTTGCCAACAAAGACCTTATCTATCTGGGCGTTTCGGGGGACGGCGATTCCGCCTCTATCGGCCTGGGGCAGTTT
>DASZYI010000125.1:0-12749 GCA_035545475.1 Rhizomicrobium sp. | reverse complement strand
TTCCTCTCAACAAGGAAAAGGAACCGCACACCACCCACTTAACCCCTTATTTCGCAAATGAAAAAACAGGCGAGGGCGCAACTTGCGTGCGGCCCCGCGATCCGGGCCTGGTTTCCCGCCGCCCGCGCTCCCGCGACGGCGGTCGAAGCGATGGCGGAGATCAAAGGCGAATTGCCCGGACATCGCAGCGTCGAGGACGGCTCAAGCAAAAGGTGTCCGACTGCTGGCTCTTAAAGGGGGCAGCGGCGGCGGCCGAGGGGCTTGCCGGCAGGAAGGGGCCTTCGGCCCGGCGCGCGTGTTGGCTGCCGGGGTGCAAGGCCCTTCCTGCATGGGCCGCGCTGTTGGCGCCGCTTGAAAGCGGGCAAGCGCCCCGGCTATTTCACCACTCCCGAAAGGTGAGCCATGGCCGGTCATTCCCAGTTCAAGAACATCATGCACCGCAAGGGGCGGCAGGATAAGGAGCGCTCCAAGCTCTTCTCCAAGCTCGCCCGCGAAATCATGGTCTCGGCGAAGCAGGGCCTGCCCGATCCGGCGCACAATCCGCGCCTGCGCGCCGCGATCATCGCGGCCAAGGAACAGTCGATGCCGAAGGACAACATCCAGCGCGCCATCGACAAGGCGACGGGTGCGGGCGCGGAGAATATCGAGGAAGTGCGTTATGAAGGTTATGGCCCCGGCGGCGTGGCGCTGATCGTCGAAACCCAGACCGACAATCGCAACCGCACCGCGGGCGACATCCGTTCGAGCTTCGCGAAATATGGCGGTGCGCTGGGCGAACCGAATTCGGTGACGTTCATGTTCGACCGCGTGGGCGTCATCACCTATCCGAAAGCCAAAGGCTCCGACGACGCCATGCTCGATGCAGCCATCGAAGCGGGTGCGGACGAATGCGTGTCGTCGGACGAGACCCACGAATTCATCACCTCGCTCGAAAATTATGGCGCCGTTCGCGATGCGCTGGAAAAAGCCCTCGGCGAGCCGTCGTCGGCCAGGATCGAATGGCGCCCCAAATCCACCACGCCGGTGAGCGACGAAAACGGCGAGACCCTGATCAAACTCCTCGATGTGCTGGACGACCACGACGACGTGCAAACCGTCTTCGGCAATTACGAATTGTCGGACGCGCTGCTGGAGAAGATGGCCTGATCTCACCTCCCCAGCGTGGGGAGGTCGACGCGCGGAACGCGCGGCGGGTGGGGGTCGCAGCAAACACTGCAAGTTTGCTCCCGCAATCAAGCGTGACAAAGTGAGCAGGGTAGATTCGTTCTAGCGAACACATGCACGCACTGCGCATCCTCGGCCTCGATCCCGGCCTCAGCCGCATGGGCTGGGGCGTGATTGATGTGGCGGGTTCGCGGCTAAATCATGTCGCGCACGGCGTGATCATGAGCAGGCCGGGCGAAGGCTTGGGCCGCCGGCTGATGATCCTGCATCTGACCTTGAGCGAGGTCATCGCCGAACATCGCCCCGCAGCCATCGCCGTCGAACAGGCCTTCGTCGCCAAGGATGCGCAAGCCGCGCTGAAGATCGGCCACGCCCGCGCCGTTGCCTTGCTGGCCGCTGCGCAGGCCGAATTGGAAATCGCGGAATACGCCCCCAATCACATCAAGAAATGCGTGGTGGGCGTAGGCCATGCCGACAAGGATCAGGTAATGGCGATGGTGAAGCGCTTGTTGCCGACGGCCGGCGTCCATCAATTCGATGCGGCTGATGCTCTGGCTGCCGCCATCGCGCACGCCCATCTCGCTGGCACGCGGGCAAAAATTGCGGCGGCAATGGCATGATCGGCAAACTGACGGGCATCGTGGACACGCTGGGCGAGGATCACGCCATCCTCGACGTGAACGGCGTCGGCTATCTCGTCAGTTGCCCATCCTCAACGCTGTCCAAACTGGCGGTGGGCAACACGGCGTCCTTGATGATCGAAACCCGGGTCACCGACGAAACCATTAAGCTCTACGGCTTTTCCTCCGCCGAAGAACGCGAATGGTTCCGCCTGCTGCAAACGGTGCAAAACGTCGGCGCGCGCGTGGCATTGAATGTGCTCTCTGCCCTCAGCCCGCGCGATCTCGAACGCGCGCTCGCACTGGGCGACAAAGCCGCCATCGGCCGCGCGCAAGGCGTCGGCCCCAAACTCGCGCTGCGCATCGTCACGGAACTCAAGGACAAGGCCCCCGCGATGATGCTGCGCGGCCATGGCGACGAAACCGTTGCCCACGCAGCCCCGCGCGGGCCGGAAGCCGATGCCGTAGCAGCGCTTGTGGGATTGGGGTATTCGCCATCCCAAGCCAGTGAAACGGTAGCTCGCGTGTCGCGCGATCTGGGCGAGGTCGAGGTCGCTGTCCTTATCCGCGAATCCTTGCGGGCGATGGCGCGATGACCTATGCTCTGACTAGTCAGACTAGTCAGGAGCATAGGTCATGGGCAAGATCTGGCCCGTTCAGGATGCCAAGGCCCGCTTTTCCGAATTGCTGCGTGCGGCAGAAAAAGAACCGCAGGTCATCACCTATCGCGGCGAACCGAAATTCGAAGTACGCGTTCGGGAAAAATCCGGAAAGGCAGGCAAACCCAAGACGTTGATAGATTGGTGGTTGTCCGCTCCGAAAGTGCCGGAATTCGAATTGCCGCCACGCAAACGGGATCGTGTGCGGAAGATATTCTGATGTTTCTTCTCGACACCTGTGTCATATCGGAAACGTCGAAGGCGGTAAGCAGCGAATCGGTGCTCCGTTGGATGACGCAACAGGATCCGGAAGAGTTGTTTATCAGTACATTGACGCTCGGTGAATTACACTTTGGTGTTCGGCTGATGCCGCCCGGCAAACGCCGGGAGAGTTTCGCTTCATGGTTGGCAGAACTTGAGCGCAACTTCGCAGGCCGTTTCATCGTGTTCGACGACGTGAGTGCGATCCGCTGGGCAACCTTACGCCTCGAAGACAGAAATGCGCAGACGGTAGATTGCCAGATTGCGGCGACAGCGCTGGCTTATGGGCTCACACTGGTGACGCGCAACGTCAAAGATTTTGCGTACAAAGGGCTTACCGTCTTCAATCCGTGGCAAGGCTGAATCGATGGCGAAGACAGCATCTGCTCCCGCCGAACGCCTTGTCACCGCCGAACGCGCGGAAGAAGACTCGCTCGAATCGAGCCTGCGCCCGAAAACGCTCGCCGATTTCGTCGGCCAGCAGCAGGCGCGCGAGAATCTTTCCATCTTCATCGAAGCCGCGAAGAAGCGCGGCGAGGCGCTGGACCATGTGTTGTTCTCAGGCCCGCCGGGTCTCGGCAAAACGACGCTCGCCCAAATCGTGGCGCGCGAACTGGGCGTGAATTTCCGCTCGACCTCGGGCCCCGTGCTTGCGAAAGCGGGCGATCTCGCAGCGATCCTCACCAATCTCGAACCGCGCGATGTTCTCTTCATCGATGAAATCCACCGGCTCAATCCCGTGGTGGAGGAAATCCTCTATCCCGCGATGGAAGATTTCGAACTCGATCTCGTCATCGGCGAAGGCCCGTCCGCGCGTTCGGTCAAGATCACGCTGGCGCCCTTCACGCTCGTCGGCGCCACCACGCGCTCGGGCCTTATCACCACGCCGCTGCGCGATCGTTTCGGCATTCCCGTGCGTCTCAATTTCTATTCGGCGGAAGAACTGGTTTCGATTGTCGAACGTGGCGCTCGCGTGCTGGGTTTCGATCTCACACCGGACGGCGCGCGCGAGATCGCAGGCCGGGCGCGCGGCACGCCGCGCATTGCGGGCCGCTTGCTCAAGCGCGTGCGCGATTTCGCAAGCGTCGGCGGTCATGCGCGCGTCGATGCGAAAATCGCCGATGCCGCACTCACCCGCCTCGAAGTCGACAAGCGTGGCCTGGATTCCTTCGACCGGCGCTATCTGAAACTGATCGCGGAATCCTTCACCGGCGGCCCGGTCGGCGTCGAAACCATCGCGGCGGCCCTTGGCGAAGCGCGCGATGCGATCGAAGAAGTGGTCGAACCTTTCCTCATGCAACAGGGATTCGTGCAACGCACGCCGCGCGGCCGCATGCTCACCAACGCGGCGTTCGGCCATCTAGGTCTGCCGATGCCGTCGCGAGATCCCGCTCAGTTCGGCCTCTTTTCGGGCGATAGCGATGAATGAGCTGAAGGGCCTTGGACATTTCGATGGCAAGACGCACATCCTGCCGATCCGGGTCTATTACGAAGACACCGATCTGTCCGGCGTCGTCTATCACGCCAATTACCTGCGCTACATGGAGCGCGGACGAACCGAATTCTTCCGCGCTGTCGGCATCAAGCTCGCAGGCCTTGAAGATGCGGAACCCACCGCCTGGACGTTACGCAAAGTTCAGCTTGAATATTTCCGGCCGGCGCGGCTCGAAGACCAGTTGGAGGTGCGCACCACCTGTTCCAGCGTCACCGGCGCCCGGATGACGGCCGATCAGAGAATTTATGCGGGCGACACGCTGCTGACCCATGGAACCGTCGAGGCCTGCATCATCACACTGTCGGGCAAGCCCCGCCGTATTCCACAGGACGTGCGCGACAAGCTGGCCCCTTTCCTTTACGAAGAGCGTTGAACGATTCGCGCCCAATTTCGGCCACTTTACCTAGGTTTTTAGCGTGAACCGCCGCCTTCGGTTCCCGCCACAAGCGGAAAGAGGTTTGTTCATGAGTCTCAAGCGCGTGCTCGCAGCCCTGGGCCTGGTCTTCTCGGTCTCTCTGGCCCCTGTCGCACCCGCCGCACTGGCACAGTCCGCACCGCATGCAGCCCCCGTGGGCGAAGGTGCCGAAGCCCGGCCTCTCGATGCGCCCATCGCAGCGCCCACCGGCGATGTCGAACTCGGCAGTTCGACGCCCGCGGCCGGCGGAAATCTGGGAGACATCTCCATCGTTTCGCTGTTCTGGCGCGCCGATCCGCTGGTGAAGGCGGTGTTCGTGCTGCTGGTGGCGGCTTCGCTCTGGTCCTGGACCATCATCATCAGCAAATGGATGTTGCTCGCCTCCATCCGCCGAAAGGCCGATGCCTTCGAGAAGACGTTCTGGTCCGGCCTTTCGCTGGACGAACTCTATGCGCAATTCTCAGCCAAAAACGATCATCCGATGGCCACCGTGTTCACCTCGGCACTGCGGGAATGGCGCAGAGCCTTTGAAGGCGGCTCACCGCGCGAGACGCTGCTTCCCAGCATCAAGGACCGCATCGAAAAAGCGATGAACGTCACCATCCTGCGCGAGATGGACGGCCTCGAACGCCAGTTGGGCTTCCTAGCGACGGTCGGCTCGGTCTCGCCGTTCATCGGTCTGTTCGGCACGGTCTGGGGCATCATGAATTCGTTTTCGGCGATCGCTGCCCGCCACGACACGACGCTGGCCGTGGTCGCGCCCGGCATCGCCGAAGCGTTGTTCGCCACCGCCATGGGCCTGCTCGCGGCCATTCCGGCGGTGATCTTCTACAACCGCTTCGTCAACGAGATGGCCCGCTACAACAACCGCCTGAACGGTTTTGCCGACGAATTCTCCGCCATCCTATCGCGCCAGCTTGACGAGAAGGTCGCGCGCTGATGGCGGCGACGCTGCAAAGCCGCGACCACCGCCGCCGTCCGATGGCGGAGATCAACGTCACGCCCTTTGTCGACGTGATGCTGGTGCTTTTGATCGTGTTCATGGTCACAGCGCCTCTCCTCACCGTCGGCGTGCCGGTCGATCTACCCAAGACCAAGGCTCAGCCGCTCGGCCAGGACCGCGAACCGCTTTCCGTCTCGGTCCGCAAGGACGGCAACATTTACTTGCAGAACACGCCCATCGAAGAAGATGCGCTCGTGGCGCGCCTCGAAGCGATCTCGAAGAACGGTTACGACCAGCGCATCTTCGTGCGCGGCGACAAGTCGGTCGATTACGGCCGCGTGATGGAAGTGATGGGGCTATTGAACGCAGCAGGCTTCACCCATATCGGGCTTGTCACTGATGTCCGCAAAACCGGCGACAAGAAGAAGGATTAGCGCGGCGAGCGTTCGCCACGATGTGTCCCCGGCGGGTCTCGCCGGGTCGGCACTGCTGCATGCGCTCATCATCGCGTCCGCCTTCTTCACCTGGCAGCACACGCTCAAGATTTCCGACGAAACGCCGCCCGTCGTGCCGGTCGAACTCGTCACCATCGGCGAAAAGACCAACATCAAGGCGACCGTGAAGCCGCCGCCCAAGATCGAGCCGCAAGAAGAGAAATTCGCCACCCCTCCGCCTGTGGAAGCCACGCCGCCGCCGCCGCTTCCCAAGCCTGAAGAGCCTGCGCCGGAACCCGCACCCCCCGAGCCCGTTGTGAAACCTGAGCCGAAGCCCAAGCCGGTGCAAAAGGTGAAGCCGCAGGAAGAAAAACCGAAGAAGCAGAAGTTCGACATCAACAACATCGAAGCGTTGTTGAACAAGGTTGCGCCGAAACAGGAAAAGACCAACGCCAAGGTCGCCGACCGCACGATCAAGGGCATCGGCGCGCAGACGGCGATGACTATGGATCTCGTCGATGCGCTGCGCAATCAGATAGCGCAATGCTGGAGCCCGCCCGCCGGCGCACCGCATCCCGAAGATCTCGTTGTCGATTTCTTCGTGCAGTTGAATCCGGATGGCTCTGTCGCGATGGTGACGCCGCGCACACAGCCGCGCAATTCCTATATGCGCGCCGCGGTCGAATCCGCGCGGCGTGCAATCTTCACCTGCCAACCCTATAAATTGCCTGCCGACCGATACAATCAATGGCGCGAGATCGACCCGTTGCATTTCGATCCGCGTCAGATGATGGGCCATTAGATTGGAGAGATGAGATGAAGCGTTTGATTCTGGCGTTCGCGGCGATATTCCTTGCGGTGGCGGGCACGCCCGCTTTTGCTGCCCTTCAGGTCGACGTTACGAGCGGCAACGTTCAGCCGCTTCCCATCGCCATCCCCGATTTCATCGCCCAGAGCCAATCCGATGCGCAGGCCGGCGCGAACATCGCAGGCGTGGTGCGCGCCGATCTCGAACGCTCCGGCCTCTTCAAACCGCTCGATCCCAAATCCTTCATCGAAGCGATCAAGGACATCAACACGCCGCCCAATTTCGCCAATTGGCGCGTGATAAATGCGCAAGGCCTGGTGACGGGGCAGGTCGCCACCCAGCCCGATGGCCGACTGCGCGTCGATTTCCGTCTCTGGGACGTGTTCGGCGCCAGCCAGATGCTGGGCCTGCAATATTTCACCACGCCGGAGAACTGGCGGCGCATCGCGCACATGATCTCCGACCAGATCTACGAGCGCATCACGGGCGAGAAAGGCTATTTCGACACCCGCATCGTCTTCATTTCGGAATCCGGCTCCGCGATCAACCGCAGAAAGCGCCTGGCAGTGATGGATGAAGACGGCGCCAATCCGATCTTCCTCACCAAGGGCGAATATCTCGTGCTCACGCCGCGCTTCAATCCGACGGCGCAGATGATCGCCTACATGTCCTACATCGCGGGCAAGCCGCGCGTGTATCTGTTCGATCTCGAAACGGGACGCCAGCAGATGCTCGGCAATTTCCCCAACATGACGTTCTCGCCACGTTTCTCGCCGGACGGCAACAAAGTTGTGATGACGCTCGAGCAGGGCGGCAATTCCGACATCTACGTAATGGATTTGCGCACGCGCGCAGTGTCGCGGCTCACCACCGACCCGTCGATCGACACCGCACCTTCGTACTCGCCCGATGGACGCCAGATTACTTTTGAGTCGGATCGCGGCGGTTCGCAGCAGATCTATGTGATGAATGCGGACGGCTCCAATCAGCACCGCATCAGCTTCGGCAGCGGCAAGAACGGCACGCCGGTCTGGAGTCCGCGCGGCGATCTCATCGCCTTCACCAAGCAGTCCAAAGGCGCGTTCCGGATTTGCGTAATGGCGCCAGACGGTTCGGGCGAACGCGTCATCACCGATGGCTGGGAAGACGAGGGCCCCACCTGGGCCCCCAACGGCCGGGTTCTGATGTTTACCCGTTCGGCGCGCGGCGGCCGGGGATCGTCGATCTGGTCCGTGGATGTCACCGGTCGCAACGAAAGACGGGTTTCAACCCCTGGCGGTGCTTCGGATCCGGCGTGGTCTCCCTTGATACACTGACCCGGAGTTCCTAGAATTACCTAAGGTTTTTCCCCTGTTTCGGGGTCTTTTTCGACCCTGAGGCGTTAATGCGATTGGTGCGCGCACCTGATGTTCCTTTCGGGCCTCTCCGACGCACCCGGGGCGGCGCCGTACGGAGTTCCAATTCCATGAAAAAATTGTCGACGGGTCTCAAATTCGCGGCGGTCATGTCCGCCCTGCTCGTGGCGGGCTGCGCCTCGAAGAAAGAAGCGCCCCCCGCAGAACCGCCGCCGCCCCCGGCTGCGCCTGCTCCGGCCCCCGCTCCGGTGTCGACCATCGTCCCCGGCAGCGCCGAGGATTTGCGCGTCAATGTCGGCGACACGGTCCACTTCGACTACGATCAGTATGCGCTGACCGACGAAGACAAGGGCACGCTGCAACGCCAGGCCACTTGGCTGCAGAAATATCCCGCCGTGCGCGTGACCATCGAAGGTCATTGCGACGAACGCGGCACGCGTGAATACAACCTCGCGCTTGGCGCCCGCCGTGCCAACGCCGTGAAGGAATATCTCGCGAGCCTCGGCGTCTCGTCCTCGCGCCTCGAAACGGTGTCCTACGGCAAGGAGCGTCCGATCTGCACGCAGTCCGACGAATCCTGCTGGGCGCAGAATCGCCGCGGCGTGACCACCATTTCGGGTGGCGCGGCCTCGTCGTAAGCTGATGCTTTAGACGGATCAGGGCGCTCTCTCGCGGGAGCGCCCTTTTCTTTTGTCTCTTTGTATTTGGGAGAAAGCCTCAATTTCGGCTAAGTATTTGCACCGAATGACCATGCCGTTCCAAAGGTTGCGTAGATGCGTGAACGAATGAAATCCTTGAGCTTCGCCGCGAGTCTCGCGCTCGGCGTCCCGGTTTCCCTGATGGCGCCGCTGTTGCTGCCGCAGGGCCATGCCGTCGCCGGCGTCTTCGACAAGGACGAGGACATCGACGCGGAATCGCGCCGCCTCAGCCGCGATCTCGGCGACGACACCCATTCCGGCAGGCGCTATGCCGGCCTATTCGGAGAATCCGACGAAGAAAAAGCCGCCGCCGAAGCCGCCCGCCAGCGCGAGAATGCGCAAGATGCCGCCATCCAGTCGCTGAACCAGCGCATGCAGGATCTGGAAAACACCGTGCGCCGCCTTACCGGCCAGAACGAGCAATTGAGTCATCAGGTCGATCAACTGCGCACCGCGCTCGACCGCGCGCAAAAGGATTTCGACTATCGTCTCTGCACCATGTCCGCGCAGCAATTGGGCGCCAGCGATCAGGGCGATGGCGGATTGAATTGCGGCGCCGTCAACCAGCAGGGAAGCAATGTCAGTGCGTCGCCGTCTGTGCAGCGTTTCGGCTCGGCGGGCGACACCACGCGACAGCTCGCGCCGCCGCCGGGATCGCTCGGCACGCTGAGCCCAAGCGATGTGAACGCGCCGCAAGGACGTTACACGCGTTCCGCCACCGATGCGCCGCGCGAACTCGCCAATGTCGACAGCAACAGCGAATACAATTCGGCGATGCAGTTGCTGGCGCGCGCCCGTTACGACGAAGCCAGAAGCGCCTTCCGCAGCTTCGCCGACAATCATCCCGACGACATGCTCACCCCGCAGGCCGTCTATTGGGTGGGCGATATAGCCTATGTACAGAAGGATTATACGGGTGCCGCGCGCGCCTTCGCCGAACAGATCAAGAAGTATCCGCAAAGCAGCCGCGCACCGGATTCGATGCTCAAGCTGGGCCAGTCGCTGATCGCGATGGGGCAGAAGCAGGAAGGTTGCACCACCCTTGGCGCGATCAAAGCCAAATATCCGCAAGCCTCCGAAACGATCCTCGCGACCGCCAAGAGCGACCGCAAAGCGGCCTCCTGCCGCTGACGCGGCGACGCCTGCGCGTTTCGCAACCTGCATGGCGGCGTTGGGCAATCCGTGGCCCGGCGCGGTTGCCGTTTCCGGCGGCGGCGATTCCGTTGCGCTGATGCACTTGCTCGCCGATTGGGCGCGCGCAAGGAATTTGCATGCACCCAAAGTCCTCACCGTCGATCACGGCCTTACTTCCGGATCGAAAAAGCGCGCAAGCGAAGTGAAAGCGCAGGCAACCAGACTTGGACTTTCTTGCGAAATCCTGTCGTGGAAAGGAAGCAAACCCAGATCCGATGTCGAAGCCGCCGCGCGCGAAGCGCGCTATCGTCTGATGGGCGAATGGTGCCGCGCCAACGGCATTGCGTTTCTTTACGTCGCGCATAGCCAGGACGATCAGGCCGAGACCTTTCTCCTGCGTCTGGCGCGCGGCAGCGGTTTGGACGGACTTTCGGCCATGCGCAGCGTCGCGCCGTTTCCGCTCGAAAATTTTTCCGGTCTCTCGCTCGTTCGTCCGTTACTCGACATGACGCGCGACGAGCTTCGCCGCTTTCTCGCAGCGCGCGCCGTCAATTGGCACGAAGACCCCATGAACACCGACCCGCGATATGCCCGTGTCCGGTTCCGGCTGATTCGCCCGGTGCTGGAGGAAGCAGGTCTTTCCGCCGCCCGCATCGCCGCCGCCGCCCGTCACCTGGGGCGCGCCCGCGAAGTGCTGGAACGCGATGCGGCACTGCTTGTCGATACCGTGGCCCGCCGGGAAGGTACCCGAATCCTGATCGACGGCCCGGCTCTCGCCGCCGCGCCGAGGGAACTTGGCCTGCGCGCCCTGGCCGAACTTCTCAAACAGGCCGGCGGACAGGCCTATCGCCCCCGGTTCGAGCAACTGGAAACGCTGTTCGATTCCCTTTCAAACCGCCGTTTCGCCGCCCGAACGCTCCATGGCTGCCGTCTTGGGGTCGCGCCCAAAAGGCTTGCGATCTTCGGTTCCGGCACGTTTTTGCTGGAAAAGGAGCCGGGCCGGGCCAAACCCTCGTGACCATAGGGACTTTCTGCCGCGTTAACGGGCGTTCCCGGTCAACCAATTCGTTTAACGTCATTCTTCAGCCGCGTTTGCCGGGTGTGATTAAATTTCTTAACATTTCCGCGTCTGGCAACGGTTCAGGAGAATTCCTATTTACTAGACACGCTCTAAAGTAGGGCGGGCCGGGTTCCGGCTGGGGCGGGTAGGCCGCCGAAAGGATGACAGTGAACAATCTTCGCAATCTCGCCCTATGGATCTTGATCGCTCTGCTTCTGGTGGCGTTGTTCAATCTGTTCCAGGGTTCGACCTCTCATCCGGCGAACGCGCCGATGACCTTCTCCGAATTCTATCGCCAGGTCGATCAGGGCGCGGTGAAGGATGTGACCATCCAGAACGGCACGTTCAACGGCCATCTGTCGAACGGTCAGGCTTTTGTCACCTATGGGCCCAGCGACACAAATCTCATCGAGAAGATGAACGCCCGGCATGTGAACTACTCGTTCAAACCGGAAGACAACGGCATCTCTCTCGTCGGCATCCTCATTCAGTCCTTGCCGATGATCATCCTGATCGGCGGCTGGATCTTCTTCATGCGCCAGATGCAGGCGGGCGGCGGCAAGGCGATGGGCTTCGGCAAGAGCCGCGCGAAGCTGCTCACCGAGCGCACCGGCCGCGTCACGTTTGAAGACGTCGCGGGCGTCGACGAAGCCAAGGAAGAATTGAAGGAGATCGTGGAATTCTTGCGCGATCCGCAGAAATTCCAGCGCCTCGGCGGACGCATTCCCAAGGGCGTGCTGCTCGTCGGCCCTCCGGGCACGGGTAAGACCTTGCTCGCCCGCTCCATCGCGGGCGAAGCCAATGTGCCGTTCTTCACGATCTCGGGCTCCGACTTCGTGGAAATGTTCGTGGGCGTCGGTGCGAGCCGCGTGCGCGATATGTTCGAACAGGCGAAAAAGAACGCGCCCTGCATCGTCTTCATCGACGAAATCGATGCGGTCGGCCGTCATCGCGGTGCGGGCCTCGGCGGCGGCAACGACGAACGCGAGCAGACCCTGAACCAGTTGCTCGTCGAGATGGACGGCTTCGAGGCGAATGAAGGTGTGATCCTGATCGCCGCCACCAACCGCCCCGACGTGCTCGATCCCGCCTTGCTGCGTCCGGGCCGTTTCGATCGTCACGTCGTGGTGCCGAACCCCGATCTCGCGGGCCGCGAAAAGATCCTGCGCGTCCACATGCGCAAAGTCCCGCTCGCCCCCGATGTCGATCCCCGCACCATCGCGCGCGGCACGCCCGGCTTCTCCGGTGCCGATCTCGCCAACCTCGTCAACGAAGCGGCATTGCTGGCCGCCCGCCGCGGCAAGCGCGTCGTGACGATGAGCGAACTCGAAGACGCAAAAGACAAGGTGATGATGGGTGCGGAACGCCGCTCCATGGCGATGAGCGAGGAAGAGAAAAAGCTCACCGCCTATCACGAAGGCGGTCACGCGCTCGTCGCGCTGCACGTCGAAGGTTCCGATCCGATCCACAAGGCCACGATCATTCCGCGCGGCCGTGCGCTCGGCATGGTGATGCGTCTGCCCGAACGCGATCAGCTTTCGCTGACGCGCCAGAAGATGCTGGCCGACCTCTGCGTCGCCTTCGGCGGCCGTCTCGCCGAAGAACTGATCTTCGGCCACGAGAAGGTCACGACCGGCGCGATGAGCGACATCGAGCAGGCAACCCGCATGGCCCGCGCCATGGTCACGCGTTACGGCATGAGC
>DASZYI010000124.1:0-20779 GCA_035545475.1 Rhizomicrobium sp. | reverse complement strand
GCCCATGCGCTGGATAAAGGTGCGCGGGCGCGGCGTGTTCGATGCCGATGGAAAATGCGAACGCGTCAGCGGCACGGCCTTGGAGATCACCGCCGAACGCGAAACGCAGGATGCGCTCGCGCACAGCGAGGAGTTGTTGCGTCTGGCCACCGACAGCGCCGAAATCGGCATGTGGGACATGGATGTGGCGCGCAACACGAATTATTCCCAGCCGCGGGTGAAGGCCATGTTCGGCATACCGCCCGACGAAGATCCTCCGCCCGAAGAATTCTTCAAACTCGTGCACGAGGAAGATGTGGATCGCGTGCTGGCGGCCTATGCGGAGGCGTTCGATCCGGTGAAGCGCGCGACATACGACGTCAGCTATCGCGTGATCGGACGCGACGGCGTGCAACGCTGGGTGCAGGCCCGCGGACGCGGGATTTTCAGCCCCGACGGAACGTGTCTGCGCGTCGTCGGAACGGCGATGGACATCACCAAGGAACGCGAGATCGCCGAAGCGCTGCGGCGCAGCGAGGAGCAGCTCCGGCTCGCCGCCGAATATGCGGAAGTGGGGCTGTGGGATATCGATCTGGTCAACGATATCGTCTATTGGCCGCCGCGCGTGCACGAGATGTTCGGCTTTCCGCCCGACGCGCCGGTCACGATGAAACAGTTTCGCGCGGCCCTGCATCCTGCCGACAAACGGAAGACCATTGCGGCAATCCTGGCTGCCTGCGATCCCCGGCAGCGCACATTCTACGATGCCGATTATCGCATCATCCGAAAGACGGACGGGGCGGTGCGCTGGATGTCCGCCAAGGGCCGCGCGCTGTTCGACGACAAGGGCACTTGCGTTCGCATGTTGGGCGTGATCCTCGACATCACCGAGCGCAAGGCCATCGAAGAGCGCCTGCACGAACTCAACGAAACGCTGGAACAGCGGGTCGCCGAACGCACCGCGGCGCTGGAGCAGAGCCAGGCCGCGCTGCAGCAGGCGCAGAAGATGGAAGCGATCGGCAATCTCACCGGCGGCATAGCGCACGATTTCAACAATCTTCTGCAGGGCCTGACCGGAAGCCTCGATCTCATCCGCCGAAAACCCGAAAACGTCGAGCGCGTGCGGCGGTGGGCGGAGGCGGGCCTGCAGGCCGCCGAGCGCGGCGCGAAACTGACCGCACAACTGCTCGCGTTCTCGCGATCGCAGAAGATGGAGATGAAAGCGCTGAACATCATGGCCCTTCTGGACGGTATGCGCGAATTGCTGGTGCGCACGCTGGGGCCGTCGATCCAGGTGATGCTGGAGCTTTCGCCGGATGCCCAGGCGGTACTGGGCGACGAGACGCAGCTCGAGATGGCGATACTCAATCTTGCCATCAATGCGCGCGATGCGATGGAGGGGACGGGAATCCTCACCATCCGCACGGTCGCACTGTCCATCGCGGAGGACGGGGAGTTGACACCGGGCGATTACATCGAGCTTTCGGTGACCGATACCGGTTGCGGCATGCCGCCCGACGTGGCGATGCGCGCATTCGATCCCTTCTTCACCACCAAGGAGGTCGGAAAAGGAACGGGGCTGGGATTGAGTCAGGTCTACGGAATGGCCCGGCAGGCGGGCGGCACGGTGCGTATCGCATCCGCACCGGGCGAAGGCACTGTCGTGCGCATTTTGTTACGGGCGACGCAATTGGACGCCAGGCAGGAAGCCGATGCTGCGAGAGAGAATGTCGAAACAGCGGCGCAGGCGACAGTGCTGGTCGTCGACGACGATCCCGACGTGCGCCAATTCCTGACCGATTCCCTCGACACGTTCGGTTACAGGACGATCACAGCCTCCGATGGGACGGCCGGTCTGGACATCCTGGACCGGATGCGGCCGGACCTTCTTATCGTCGATTACGCCATGCCCGGCATGACGGGAGCACAGCTTGCATCCCAAGCGCGCACGAAACATCCCGGCCTGCCCATCCTCTTCGCCAGCGGTTATGCGGAAACAAGTGCTCTCGAAACGGCGCTGGACGGCAAGGCGCTCGTTTTGCGCAAACCTTTCCGCCTCGACGTGTTGCAGGCGGCAATTGCGAAAGCCATGCGCAGCGCCTGATCCGGCGAAAAATAGGCGATCCGTGAAATTTTATATCTTGCGAACCGCCTGAAAATATTTTGCGGCGGCGCTACCCTCGTTTGCAGTGCTCGGGCGTCTCAATAGGGCAATCGAGGGACATCCCTTCGAAAGGACAGACTGGCGGCGATGCCAGACCAACCGGAACCGGGTCGAGAGGGCGCAGGTCTTCTGCGTGGAGGCGAGGGCGTGACCACGTCGGCGCTGGAAGCCTGGTTCATGCGCGAAGTCTGGCCGCTTGAGGCGACGCTGATGCAATATCTTCGTCAGAACTGGCGCGATGCGAGCGCGGCGGAAGACCTTCTGCACGATGTCTATGTGCGCGTCTACGAAGCCGCGCGCGAAAAAATCCCCGATCATCCCAAGGCGTTCGTCTTCACCACGGCGCGCAATCTCCTGATCAGCCGCGTTCGCCACAGCAATGTGGTGCCGATCGAAGTGGTGGCCGATTTCGAAGCGATGGGGCTGGCCGCCGAAACGCCCAACCCGGAACAGACCATCGCCGCGCGCGACGAACTGCGCCGCTTGCAGGAAGCCATCGACCGGCTGCCGCCGCAGGCCCGCAAGGTGGTGATGATGCGGCGCATCGACGGGCTGTCGCGCGCCGAGATCGCGCTTCGTCTCGGCCTCTCCGAACACACGGTCGCGTCCTATCTGAAGAACGGCATGAGCGCGTTGGCCGACCGGCTTTATGGCGGCCCGCAGGGAACAGAGTCATGAGCGCCGAACATTTCCCAGACCCTCCAGCGGCCCGCGCGATCAAGGATCGCGCCGCGGACTGGCTGGAGCGCGCAGACCGCAGCGACTGGAGCGCAGAAGACGACGCGCAGTTGGAGCGGTGGCTTTCGGAATCGCCCGCGCATCGCATGGCCTATTGGCGCGTAAAAAGTGCATGGGATCGCGCGCAACGCCTGCATGTTTTGCGCACGCCCGTGGGCGGTGTCGCGAAAGACGAGAGGACACGGCGTTTCAACCCCTTTTTCGCGCGCATCGCCGCGGCGGTCGTGCTTGTGGCGGTGGCCGGAACGGGGACGGCGTTCCTGGCATCGCGCCCCAACGAAACGGCCTACGCCACCGGCGTGGGCGGGCGCGAGGTCATCGCGCTTTCCGACGGTTCGAAGATCGAACTCAACACCAACACGTCGCTGCGCGTGCGGCTGTCCAAGAACGAACGCAGCGTCGTGCTGGAGAAGGGCGAGGCGTTCTTCCAGGTCAAGCATGACGCAAGCCGTCCGTTCACCGTTCTGGCCGGCAATCGCCGGGTCACGGACATCGGAACGAAATTTTTCGTGCGCCGCGACGAACGCCGTTTCGAAGTGGCGCTTGTCGAAGGCCGCGCACAGCTCGACGCGCCGGACGGCACCATTGCGCATCCCGTCATGTTGTCGCCCGGAGACGTGGTGAAGGAAAAGGACCGCGCGCTTGTCATCGAACGTAAGCCGGAGACGGCATTGGCCAACGAGCTTGGCTGGCGCCGCGGCGTGATCGTGTTCACGCACGCAACGCTTGCCGAAGCCGCCGCCGAATTCAACCGTTACAACACTGCGAAAATCCGCATTACCGATCCGAAAGCGGCTCGCCTGACCATCGGCGGCACGTTCGAGGCCGACAATGTGGATGCCTTCGCCCATCTCGTTCGCAATCTTCTGGGCGTGAAAGTGGAACGCCAAGGAAACGACACCGTAATTTCGCAATAGCCGGCCAATCGACATCCTGGCGCTGCCATAGGGGGGATTAAAGTGGAAAAGCAGAAACAGCATTTCAAGAACAGCACGGCGCTTGCCTTCATCGCCGCTGTCTGCACGACGGGCGCTCACGCGCACGGTTTCGACGTGCCGGGCGGCGATCTCAACGCAGCGCTGAATGCCTACGCAAAGCAGAGCGGCGTGCAACTCATCTATTCGGGAGACGCCGTGCGCCATGTGCGCACACAAGGCGTGAAGGGCGATCTCTCCGCCGACGATGCACTGGTGCGTATTCTCTCCGGCACCGGTTTCGTGGGACGCCACGACGAATCCGGCGGCATCGTCGTCAAGCGCGACCGCGAGCGCTCCTCCAGCATCAAGGTCGACAACATCGCGCTGCAGTCGATGCAACTGGCGCAAGCCGGCCCGCCGCGCGCGGCAGTTGAAACGGTGACGGTAACGTCGTCCAAACTTGGCGGCGCCGATGTACAATCGATCCCGATTGCCATCACCGCGCTTTCGCAAGAACAGTTGACCGCCACGCAAACCGCGGGCGGCCCCGATCTCGTGAAGCAGGTGCCGAACCTGACGTTCACGAAGACAAACTTCACCGGCTATTCCATCCAGGTGCGCGGCATCGGCACACAGGCGATCTCGGTCGCCACCGATCCGGCCGTGGCGGTCGCCTTCAACGACACGCCCTTCATCCGCAACCATTTCTTCGAACAGGAATTCTACGATCTCAGCCAAGTCGAAGTGCTGCGCGGGCCGCAAGGAACCCTCTACGGACGTAACGCCACCGCAGGCGTGGTGAACATCACTAGCGCCAAACCGACCGATCAGTTCGAAGCAATGGCGAGCGCCGATATCGGCAATTACAAGAATCGCCGTTTCGAAGGCATGATCAATATCCCCTTCGTCAGCGACAAGCTCGACCTGCGCATCGCGGGCGAATGGACCAAGCGCGACGGCTATACATTCAACGAAACCACCGGCGAACAGACCGACGGCCGCGATTTGTGGTCGACGCGCGTGACATTGGGCTGGAAACCAACCTCCACGATCCAAACCTATCTGATTTGGGAGCATTTCAACGAAAACGACGACCGGTTGCGCAGTGGCAAGCAGCTTTGCAAAACCGATTACGGTCCGGGTGCAACGAGTCTTACCACCGGCGGCACGTTTGTCGCCGCGGACGGTACGCCTGTTCCCATCGGACCCGCGCAAGGCGGCGCGTTCTCCCTCAACGAGGCGTTCTTCAGCCAGGGCTGTCTGCCGGCTTCGCTCTACGCGAAGGAATCCTACGGCGTTCCGAACGGTTTCTCGCTGCCCTTCGTCAACGGTGCATCGTTCGAAGGCTTGCTCAACACCAATATCGATCCTTATGCGGAGACTACGCAATCCACCAATTTGCGTGACATACAATCCACGCTTCAGCCGAAATATCTGGCGAAAAACGACACGATCGAGTTCAACGCCAGTTGGAACATCAATCCGGCGCTCACCCTTTATTCCGATACGGGCTACAACCGCGACTGGCTCTGGTCGAGCGAAGACTACAATCGCTTCGATACCTCGCCGGGCGTGTTCGGTTCCGGCGGGTTCTTCGGAAACCCCTATGTCGATGAGAAAGGGGTGTTCTGCGATCACCAGCTTGGCTGCAGCGATCGCCTTGTCGTGCAGGATCTGGCCACCGAACATTCCTGGCAGATAAACCAGGAATTCCGTTTGGCGTCGAATTTCTCCGGGCCGTTCAATTTCAGCGCAGGCGGCAATTACCTGCACTACGAGACCGAGGAGAACTACTACGTCTTCTCCAATACGTTCACGATGATCTCGCTCAACCAGGTCAATTGCAGCAAGGCCTATACGCCGGGCGTGACCGATCATCTCTATTGTTTGTTCAACGGGCGGGGCTATTGGCCCGATATCACAACCATCGACAGCATCCCGACGGAATCGCCGCAATATCTCGATCCCAATCCGATCGAGTCGCTCGACAATCAGGGCCACAACTATTTCCTTAGTCAGAACCCCTACAATCTGAATTCCTATGCCGTGTTCGGCGAAGCCTATTACAACGTCACGCCCGATCTTAAGATCACCGCGGGCTTGCGCTGGACCGACGACCAGAAGCATTTCACCGAAATTCCGAGCGAACTTCTTGTCTTCGGCTATGGCTATCCGTCCACGGGTTATGTCGACCAATCGTGGCAGAAATTCACCGGGCGCGCCGTGGTCAACTGGACTCCCAAGCTGTCCTTCACCGACCAGAGTCTGTTCTATGCCTCTTATGCACACGGCTACAAGGCGGGTGGCGCCAATCCCCCCGGCCCGGTGCTGATCAACGCCGATACGAGTTGCGGCTTCACGACCGCGGGATGTGCCGCGGGAGACGTCAACGTCGCTTTCCCGGTACATCCGCTGACGTTCAAACCCGAATATGTCGATGCGGTCGAACTCGGAACGAAGAACACGGCCATCGACGGCGCGCTGACGCTCAACGGCGACATCTTCTTCTACGATTACAAAGGCTACCAGATTTCTCAGATCGTCGACCGCACGGCGATCAATCTGAACTTCGACGCCACCGTGAAAGGCGCCGAACTGGAAGCGACGTGGGAACCTGTGCCCGGATTGAAATTCACCTTCGCGGGAGGTTACGAAGCGACCCGCATCAAGGATGGCCAACAGGCCATCGACCTGATCGACCGCACGGCGGGCCACGCCGGATGGGTCGTGATGAAGCCATCGGTCGGCCAGTCGTCCAACTGCATCTTCCCGGAATATGTGGCGGCTGCGTTGCTGCAGCAATATTCCGGCGGCGGCGAGGGCAATCTCGGCGTGACGGCCTGCGGCATGGCCTATTCGGCGCATCTCGATCCGATAACGACCAACTATTATGGGCAGCCTGCGAGCGGCCCCATCCCGGCAGGTTATCCGGGCTACGATCCGCTCAGTGTCGATCCGAACGCGCCCGCCGACGTCAACAACGGTCTTGGCCTGCCGCCCAACAACGGCGAAGGCTTCACAAAAGACCTGAGCGGCAACGAATTGCCCAACGCACCGCATTTCACCCTGTCTCTGGGCGCGGACTACACCATTCCCGTCACGCCGGATTGGGCCGCGACGCTGCACACCGATTTCTACTGGCAGGACAAATCCTGGGCGCGCGTGTTCAATGACGATCCTTACGATCGCATCCGCGGTTACACCAACCTGAACCTAGCATTGATCCTGACCGATCAATCGGGCTGGCAGGTGATGGGCTATGTGAAGAACGTGTTCGACACGACCGCCATCACCGGCGACTTCTTGAACAGCGACGATTCGGGCCTCACCACCAACATCTTCCTCACCGATCCCCGCCTGTTCGGCGTGCGCGTGACGAAGCATTTCGACGGCGGTTCATCCGGCGACGGCGGACTCGACTTCCTTTCGGGAGATCATCGCCCGCAAGTGTGGGTGCAGCTTGGCGGAAGCTTCAACATGCTTTCGGACGGAAGCCATCCTTACGATCCGACAGGCATGAAATTCTTTCCCAACGGGGGAAGCGCAACGCCGGCCTGGCCGTCCGTTCTCCCCACGCCTGCGCAACTGCAAAAGGTGCCGCAGACAAGCTTCAATTGGGAAGGTGCGCTGTTCTTCCAACCGGACCAGAGCGATTGGACGTTCGAGGCGGGCATTCGCTATGGCCGTTCGTCGCGGAACAAGCACTACCACAAGAGCGCGCCGATCACGGATACCAAGAACGGATTCTCGTTCTATGGAAATTATTTCACCTGCGATCAGTTCGGTGGTTACGGCAGCATCGCCGAGGTGTGCAAGCATGGCCGCTCGCAATTGTTCGACGACTCGCAGAACGATTCCGGCGAGCAGCACACCATGCTCGACTTCACGCTCGGCAAGGATTTCGGCCTTGGGAGCATGAGCGGAAAGCTTTCGGCAGGCGTTCGCATCGCGCAATTCCATTCGCAGGCGAGCCTTACGATGGGTGCCGATCCCCATTACAATTTCGTGGTGAATGTTTCCCAGAAATATCACGAAATCTGGGAATTCAGCTCCCAAGAAACGCGCACCTTCCACGGCGTCGGCCCGGAGGCGAAATGGGATGGCAGCACCCCGATCCTGGGCGATGCCGAAGACGGCCAACTTACCTTCGATTGGGGCATCAACGCCGCCGTTCTGTTCGGCCGGCAGAGCGCCATCCTCCATCACGCGGTCAAACATTGCCGCGTGGATGGGTTCGGGAGCCTGGCGGTTTGCGAAGGCGGAACGATCAGCGGCGTCGAGGATCCACGCATTCCCGAACCGCCGGACGATGTGAACCGCTCGCGCAACGTCACCGTTCCCAATCTCGGCGGCTATGTGGGGGCTTCGATGCGCTACCACAATTCCAAGGTCAGCCTTGGTTATCGCGCCGATACGTTCTTCAACGCGATGGATGGCGGCCAAGAAACGCACGAAAGCACCAACCGCGGGTTCTATGGCCCTTATCTGAACGTCAGTCTCGGCCTCTGATTTCGACTTAAGTCTCTCGTTCCCATCCCGCGGGCAAGAAAATTGCCCGCGGGATTTATTTTTTGTCCCGGCACATAGAAACCGCCCGCCGCCGTGTCTCAATAGATGTGGTCTGAAGGCTCAGGCCCTCGAAAGAGGCGGGGGATGGCTGAAACGCCCAAAGCAAATCTGGAAGGCGCCGGACATGCGATTCCGGCGATGGATGTTGGCGTGCCTGACGCCATGCGGTGGTTCCTGCGCGAGGTGTTGCCCTTGGAAGCGGTTCTTGTTCGATATCTGCGCCAGAATTGGCGGGACCAGAGCGACATCGAAGATCTGCTGCAGGATGTCTACATCCGCGTTTATGAGGCGGCAAAGCGTCAGATTCCGGATAAGGCCAAACCTTTCGTCTTCACAACCGCGCGCAATCTTCTGATCAACCGCGTGCGCGACAGCGCCGTGGTGCCGATAGAGGCGGTGGCCGATCTCGATGCGCTGAACGTAGCGATGGACATGCCGGGCCCCGATCGCACGGCGGCCGCGCGCGATGAACTGCGCCGGTTGAGCGAAGCCATCGACCGCCTGCCGCCGCATTGCCGCGATGTGATCGTGCTGCGCCGGATCGAAAATCTCTCGCGTTCCGAAATCGCGCAGCGCCTCAACATCGCCGAAACCACCGTCTCGTCCTATCTGACGGAAGCGATCTACGCGCTGTCGCATCTGCTCAATACCGATCCGGCCGATCCACGGGTGCGCAAATGAACGCGCGCGATGCAAAGACCATCGGCATGGAAGCCGCCGCCTGGGTGGAACGCCAGGACCGCGATTGGACCGCCGCCGATCAAACCGGCCTCGAAGCGTGGCTTGCGCAATCGACGGCGCATCTCATCGCGTATCATCGCATGCGCGATTCCTGGCAGCGGTCGGAAAAATTGATGGCGTTGCGCCCGCAGCCAACGCAGCCCCGTCCGCGCGTCGGCCGGTCAAGCAGCTCGCCTGCCATCAAGATCGCCGCTGCGGTGCTTCTCCTGGCGGTTGCCGGTGCCGGAGTGTTTGTCCTGGAACGGCCGGCGGATCGTGTTTATGCCACGGCGCTCGGCGAACACCAGACGTTGCGCCTGTCCGATGGTTCGCGCATCGAACTCAACACCAACACCGAAGTGCGCATCGCCCAAAGCGGCCGCGCGGTGACGCTCGAACGCGGCGAAGCGTTCTTCCAGATCGTGCATGACGAGACGCGGCCGTTCATCGTGACGGTGGGCGAGCACCGCGTGATCGATCTCGGCACAAAGTTCGATATCCGCAAGGAAAAAGACCGGCTGGAAGTCGCTCTGATCGAAGGCAAGGCGCGGGTGGAAGCGACAAGCGCGGATGCGCCGAAGTCCACACTTCTGGCGCCCGGCGACGTGATGGTGGCGACCGCGCACGGCGTTTCGCTCAAGAAGCGCACAAGCGAAAGGCTTTCCGATCAGCTCGGCTGGCGGCGCGACGTGATCGTGTTCGATCACACGGCCTTGGCCCAGGCCGCCGCCGAACTCAACCGTTACAACGCCAGGAAAATCGTCATCGCCGATCCCGTGGCCGCGAAGGTGAAGATCGGCGGCACATTCCCGGTCAACGGCACCCAACAATTGGTCGATGTGGCGCGCGATCTTTTCAACTTGAACGTCAAAGACCGCGGAGACGAAGTGATCATCTCGCGGTGATCGTCCGTATTTGAATCCTTAAGGGGGGATTATGAAGAAACGAAACAATCTCAAAGCAGCGCTTGCGCTCTCAACGGCTTTCACCGGCCTCGCATCGCTCGCCCACGCAGCAGGTTTCAGCGTGGCCGCAGGCGATCTCAAGACCGCGCTCGATGCCTATGCACAGCAAGCCGGTGTCGCACTCGCCTATCGCGAAGATGCGGTTGCGGGCATACGCAGCAAAGGCGCCGCCGGCGACATCTCCGCCGATGCCGCGCTCTCCCGCATTCTCTCCGGCACCGGCTTCGTCGCCCGCCGCCACGCCAGCGGCGCCGTCTCCATCGTGCGCGACGACCGTTCGTCGGATGCCGCACCCGCAGCCAATCTTTCTCTAACTCTCGCGCAAGCAACGCCGGCACGTGCCGCGGTGGAGACGGTTACGGTTACGTCGTCGAAACTGGGCGGCGCGGATGTGCAAAGCATCCCGATTGCGATCACGGCGTTGAGCCAGGAACAGTTGACGGCAACGCAGACGGCAGGTGGGCCGGATCTGGTGAAGCAGGTACCGAACCTGACTTTTACCAAAACAAATTTCAGCGGATACAGCATCCAAATCCGCGGTATCGGCACGCAAGCCATCTCCGTAACAACCGATCCTGCCGTGGCTGTCGCACTGAACGATATGCCGTTCATCAGAAATCATTTTTTCGAGCAGGAATTCTTCGATCTCAGCCAGGCCGAAGTTTTGCGTGGCCCCCAAGGCACGCTTTACGGCCGTAACGCCACTGCAGGCGTGGTGAACCTTATTACTGCCAAACCGACAGACCAATTCGAAGCGATGGCTTCAGGTGATATCGGCAATTACAAGAACCGCCGCTTCGAGGGCATGATCAATCTGCCCCTGGTGGACGATCGGCTGGATTTGCGCGTGGCGGGAGAGTGGACCAAGCGCGACGGTTATTCGGTCAATCAGCTCACAGGCAATCCCATTGATGGCCGCAATCTGTGGTCGAGCCGCGTTTCGCTCGCCTGGAAGCCCATTGAGAAAGTGCAAACCTGGCTGGTCTGGGAACATTTCCAGGAAGACGATGATCGGCTGCGCACCAGCAAACAGCTGTGCAAGACCGACCCCACGCCCGATGGCGTGCTCGGGCAGCCTGTCGGTTCCGTGTCCGCTGGCGTATCCGCACTCAGTCCTCTGGTTTATTTAGGCCAGGGTTGTCAGCCTGTCGGGCTCTATGACAAGGGCAACCCTGCCAATGGCGATTACGGTGCCTTTGGGGTGCCGAACGGCGTGACGCTTCCTTATTTCGCACCACTGGGTTTCCAGGGCGTTCCGCTCATTGGCCTTGGAACCGGTGTTTTCAACCCTTATGCGAATACAGCACAGTCAACAAATCCGCGCGTCATCGAATCTACTATCGACCCCGCCTACAAAGCCAAGAACGATACTATCGAATTGAATGTCGATTACCAGGTAACGCCTGAGCTGACACTCACATCTCAAACGGGATACAGCAGCGATTTCCTCTGGTCGACACAGGATTACAACCGGTTCAATACCCAACGGGGTATATTCAAGGCTGACGGCCGGCTTAATAGCACTTCACCTGTCGATCCGAGTAACGGTGTTTGCGCGGCAACTGCAACTTCCGGCTCGTGTGAGGGTAAAGCCATTTTCGATACCTGCGAGGTGGGTGCGCTGAACTTCTATTGCTCACCGGTTGGCATATATTGCGACCCGCAGCTTGGGTGCAGCGACCGTCTTGTTGCGCAGGATCTGAACAATGAACGCTCCTGGCAATTGAATCAGGAGATTCGTCTTGCCTCCAGTTTCAGCGGCCCCTTCAACTTCAGCATTGGCGGCAACTACCTGCATTATGAAACGTATGAAAACTACTACGTCTTCATCAACACGCTTACCTTGGCCTCTTATACCTGGCTTCACTACGGTATGAGGCAGAACGAGCCATGGGTTCCCGGGGTATCCGACAATTCCAACTGCATCATTGGCGGGCATGCGATTGCAAATCCCGGCAACCCGAGCAATCTGGATGTCTATGGCGCATCGACATGCATGTATATCGACCCCAATCCCATTTCCAGTTTGAACAACCAGGGCCACAATTATTTCCTGAGCCAGAATCCCTATGTTCTGAACTCATATGCCGGCTTCGGCGAGGCCTATTACAATGTGACGCCCGATCTGAAACTTACCGGCGGGTTGCGCTGGACGGACGATCAGAAACACTTTGTTAACATTCCGAGCCAGCTTTTGGTTTTTGGCTATGGCTATCCCATTACCGGTGTTGTCGATCAGGAATGGCAGAAATTCACGGGCCGGTTCGCCGCGAACTGGACGCCGAAACTCGATTTCACGGATCAAACGCTGGTCTATGGTTCGTTTGCGCATGGTTACAAGGCGGGCGGCGCCAACCCGCCTGGTGCCACGCTCCTCAACTACGGCACTTCGGGCATAATCAACCCTATCCATCCTCTGACCTTCGAACCTGAATTCGTCAACGCCTACGAGTTGGGCACCAAGAACACGTTGCTGGACGGTGCGCTTACGTTCAACGGCAGCGCATTTTTCTACGATTACACGGGCTATCAAATCTCCCGCATCGTCGATCGCACGGCCATCAACGACAATTTCGACGCCACGGTAAAGGGTGTCGAAGTCGAGGCGTCCTACGAACCCCTTCCGGGTCTCCGCTTCAGATTTGCGGGCGGGTACGAGAATTCGCGTATCAAAGATGGGGAAAGTTCGGTGGACCTCATGGATCGCGCCGACAAGGCCAATCATCCGGGCTGGATGGTTGTGAAGCCATTCGTGACCCAGGCCTCGAACTGCGTCGTCCCCGATTATGTCGTGGCGGGCATTCTCTATGCGACTGAGCATAGGGCTAACCCCAACGGCCTGTTTCCAGATCAAGGTGGCATGAGCGGAATCTGCTCCAGTGCTTATCTGCATCATGTCGATCCGCTGACACAAAACTCTTATGTGCCCAATCCAACGACATTTGCTGGGCCTGCACCCATGATGCCCGGATATCCAGGTTTCGATCCTATAGCGGGCACGCCCGGCCATCCTTACACCGGGCAGAACACGTTCAATGGTGTGGATTATGGTCCCGCCCCCAATAACGGTCAGGGATTTGCGAAGGATTTGAGCGGACACGAATTGCCCAATGCACCGCCCTTCACTGTCTCGATGTCTACCGACTACACAACGCCGCTGACACTGGATTGGGCAGGAACCCTCCATGTCGATTATTACTGGCAGGATTACTCCTGGGCGCGTGTCTTCAACGACGATCCCTATGATCGTTTGCGCGGTTACACCAATGTCAATCTCGCGTTGATCTTTACCAATCAAGCAGGTTGGCAGGTGATGGGGTACGTCAAGAACGTGTTCGACGTTACCGACATCACCGGTACCTTCCTGAACAGCGACGACAGCGGTTTGACCACCAATGTGTTTCTCACCGACCCGCGTCTGTTCGGCGTACGCGTGACGAAGAATTGGTGAGGGGGAGACACAAATGAGCGAATTGGTCCAAAAAAACGACAACCACGCAAATGCTCGCTGGTTGCTTCTTACAAGCGCGTCTGCTTTGGCATTGGCAGCGGGCACGGCATCGGTCGCAATTGCGGCAGATGCAGATCGTCCTCAGGTATGGATCGAACTGGGCGGTCAGCTCAATCGACTGGATGGCGGCAACGAACGATTCTCACCCGATCTTATGTCGGACAGGCCGGAGATGTTTTCGCCTTCGGTCCTGTTCGAGAGAGGTCCACGGCACAGCTTTGATGAATTCGGACAGCTCACCTTCCAGCCGAACAATTCGGAATGGAGCTTTGCGGCTTCCGTTCGGTTCGGGCGCGCTTCGAGCAATCGCCATGTCCGCCAGCAAACCTATCCGAATCCGCACGTCAAATATGTCGGTACAGGCCAGTTCACTGAATATCCGAGGGCAGCGCGTTTTGCAGATACCGTGTCACGCGAAGCCGAACAGCGCCTCATAGTGGACTTTCAGGTGGGCAAGGACGTCGGAATTGGCCTCTTCAACTCGCAAGAACGCACATCCACGGTCAGTCTCGGCATTCGCTTCGCGCAATTCACCTCGAAGTCGGATGTTGCGCTGCAATCGAATCCCGACTGGCACTTCAAATATTATACCTATGGCAATGTTCAATATGTGATCGGGCAGCCCTATCACAGCAACTTCGCCAATCTGGCCGCCAAGCGGAGCTTCCATGGTCTCGGTCCGTCGCTATCCTTCAAATCCACCATTCCTGTTGCAGGTAACGGACAAGATTCCGAATTGACGGTCGATTGGGGCCTCAATGCCGCGATGCTGTTCGGAAAACAGAAGGCCCGCATCCATCACCAGGCAACCGGATGGTATCAATACGGCGGCTTCTTCGATTTTTCGAATATCCCGCCGCGGCAACTCATCTACCAGCCTCCGCCGGTCAATGCGGTGCGCAGTAAATCGGTCACCGTGCCCAATGTCGGAGCATTTGCGGGACTTTCCTTCCGCTACGATGCGGCGAAGGTCAGCTTCGGCTATCGCGCCGACTTCTTCTTCGGCGCGATGGACGGCGGCATCAATGCGCGGAAGAGTTCTGACCGCAATTTCTACGGCCCCTTTGCGTCTGTGAGCATCGGCCTGGGAGAGTAGCTCTCGTAGAGACTGGCAAACAAAAAGGCGGCGGAGAAATCCGCCGCCTTTCGCTTTTTGCTTTCCAGCTCTTACGCCAAAACCTTGTCCAACCTATTGCGGATAATCCCTTCGGCTTCGCTCACGATCCGCGCCACCAATTCTTTGCAGCTCGGTATGTCGTGGATCAGGCCTTGCGTCTGTCCCGCTGACCAGATGCCGGCGTCCATTTCGCCTTTGTCGAGCACCACGCTGCCGCGGATGCCGGCCACCAGGTGTTTCACGTCTTCGAACGTCGCGTTGCCGCGTTTTTCGATGGCCACCACTTCGTCGCTGATGGCGTTTTTCGCCACGCGCGCGGTGTTGTGCAGGGTGCGGAAGATCAGGTTCGTGCCGCGTTCGTCATTGGCGACGATCTGTTCCTTCACGTTCTGGTGGATCGGCGCTTCCTTCGTGGCCATGAAGCGCGTGCCCATGTTCACGCCGTCGCAGCCGAGCGCCAACGCCGCCACAAGCCCGCGCGCGTCCGCAATGCCGCCGCTCGCGATGATCGGGATCGAAAGCTTGTCCGCCGTCGCCGGGAACAGGATCATCCCGCCCACGTCATCCTCGCCGGGGTGGCCCGCGCATTCCAATCCGTCGATCGACACGCAATCGACGCCGATCTTCTCGGCTTTCACGGCGTGGCGCACGCTGGTGCATTTGTGGATCACCTTCACGCCCGCTTCCTTGAAGCGCGGCAGGTGCGGCTGCGGATTGTTGCCCGCCGTCTCCACGATCTTGATGCCGCCTTCGATGATCGCCTCGCGATATTCGTCGTAAGGGATGGGCGTGATGGAGGGCAGGATGGTCAGGTTCACGCCGAACGGTTTGTCGGTCATGTCCCGGCATTTTTTCAGTTCCTTGGCCAGGTCTTCCGGCTTGCCGGCGGAATGTGCGGTGATGAAGCCGAGCGCGCCGGCATTGGCCACGGCCGCAATCAGTTCGGCCTTGCCCACGCGGGTCATGCCGCCGCAGGTGATGGGGGCTTCCACCCCGAACATTTCGGTGAAACGGGTCTTCAACATGGCGTTTGTCCCTTCGAGTTTTGGATAGCGATTGCCCCAAGCCTGCCGGGGAAGCCGCGCGCGCGCAAGTGCGGCCTAAAGGGCGGGGCGGACGTCGGTGTGCGAGAAATCCGTGCCCTTGTAGAGCAGCGGCTCGTTCATGGCCTTCGCCAGCGCATAGGCAAAACAATCGCCGAAATTGAGCTGCGCCTTGTGTCCGCTGCCCTTGCCGAAATCGCGATAGGCTTCGCGCGCGATGCGGGCTTGGGTTTCGTCCATCGGCACGATTGCGAGTTTCATTTCACGGCAAAGCGTATCGAACCGCCGTCCTACCGTCCGATCCTGGAAACGGTCAGCGACAATCGCTGCCTCGAACCACGTGGCGGCTGAAATGGAGACGTTTGCCGATTTGCCGATGGCTTCCGAGATTATTCCCGCTTCGTCTTCCTGCCTGAGAATGGCGATCAGTGCAGACGTATCCACGATCATTTCGGCAGACCCGTTTCCTCGTCATAAAGGAAAGCGTCATAGTCAAATGTGCGTTCTTCTTCGGTCATGGCAGCAGCAGATTGCCGGCCGATTTCCATCAGCCGTTCGGCAAGTCCTTGGCGCTCGATGCGTTCCAGCCTTTCGCGCAACGCCTGGGTTATGGCTGCGGTCAGGCTCTCACCGGTCCTCTCGGCCAGCTCTCTCGCCAGCCGCTGGGCTTCATCCGCCTTGATATTGAGTCCCATGGTCTACCATTCTACCTAATTATGGTAGAATTCTACACCAGACCCTTTTACCGGTCAATGAATGGGTCTTTAACCAAAATCGTGTCCTCCCGCTCCGGGCTGGTGGAAAGAAGCGCCACGGTCGCCCCGGTCAGTTCCTCCACCCGGCGGACATATTTCACGGCCTGGGCGGGCAGTTCGGCCCAGCTTCGGGCGCCGCGGGTGGATTCGGCCCAGCCCTCCATCACTTCATATATGGGCTCGCAGCGGGCCTGTTCGCCGGCATCCGCCGGCAGATAGTCGATCTCGCGGCCGTCAAGGCGATAGCCGGTGCAGAGCTTCACTTCCTCAAAGCCGTCCAGAACGTCCAGCTTGGTCAGCGCGATGCCGTCGATGCCGCCGGTCACCACGGTCTGGCGAACCAGCACGGAATCGAACCAGCCGCAGCGCCGCTTGCGCCCTGTCACCGTGCCGAATTCCGCGCCGCGCGTGCCCAGCGTTTCGCCGATCTCGTCGGTCAATTCGGTGGGGAAAGGGCCTTCGCCGACGCGGGTCGTATAGGCTTTCACGATGCCGAGCACCGTGCCGATGTCCCGCGGCGCCACGCCAGCACCTGCCGCCGCCTGTCCTGCAACGGTGTTCGACGAGGTGACATAAGGATAAGTGCCGTGGTCGATATCGAGTAGAACGGCCTGCGCGCCTTCGAAAAGAATGCGCTTTCCTTCGCGCCGTGCCTCGTCGAGCCGGCGCCACGCCGAGCCCGCAAAGGGCAGGATCTTCGGCGCGATCTCCTTCAATGAGGCCAAAACGGCCGCGGCTTCGATCTCTTCCGCACCGATGCCACGGCGCAGCGCATTGTGATGCGCCAGCAGCCGGTCGATCTTCGCGGGCAGCGTTTTCATGTCTTTCAGGTCGATCACGCGCAATGCGCGCCGTCCCACCTTGTCTTCGTAAGCAGGTCCTATGCCGCGCTTGGTCGTGCCAAGCGCCTGCACGCTGTTGGAGGTCTCGCGCTGCACATCCAGCTCGCGATGCAGCGGCAGAATGAGCACCGCATTTTCCGCAATGACGAGGTTTTCCGGCGTGATGTCCACGCCCAGCCCGCGCAGCTTCGCCACCTCGTCCGAAAACGCCCACGGGTCGATGACCACGCCATTGCCGATGACAGCCAGCTTGCCCTGCCGCACCACGCCGGAGGGCAGCAGGCTCAATTTGTAAGTCACGCCGTCGATGACGAGCGTATGCCCGGCATTGTGACCGCCCTGAAAGCGCACCACCACATCGGCGCGCGCGCTCAGCCAATCGACGATCTTCCCCTTGCCCTCGTCGCCCCATTGGGCGCCGATCACCGCGACGTTCGACACACTTTTTCTCCGGCAGGTTGGCCTATCCCAAACCGGCCGACCTTACTTGGAGGGCAGGTTGTCCGTCTCGCGAATGAATGCCGCAACATTGTCGTGCAGCTCTCTGAGCGAGTCCTGGTGGGCGTAGACCATGTGGCCCGACTTATAAAGCCGGAACTGGATATTGTCCTGCAATTTGGCGGGGATATCCAGGTGACGCATCTCGTATTGGCCCTCGAAGAAGGGCGTGCCGAGGTCGAAATAGCCCGCATTTAGCTGCACTTTGAGATCGGGGTTGTATTTCATGGCCGAGGCGAGGTCCGGCATCACATTGGCGGCGCCTTGCGAGGGCGCGTCCGAGCCGGGCAGCGTGTGTTTGTTGTCCCAATCCTTCCACAAATCGAGTTCCGGCTTGAACTGCTTGTCGCGGCCGTAGTGCAGATCGCGGCGGACATAGTCGTTGAACGCCGACACATAAGCCGAGCTGATCGCAGCCCCTTGCGGATCGTAATCGGTTTCCTTGCTCAAGGGGTCCATCGACGGGCCGGAGAAACGCGAGTCGAGACGGCCCGTCGCCGTGCCGGTATCGCCCTGCAGGTTCTGTTCGAACATGCCGCCGTCGATCCGCAGATTGGCTTTCTTGATATAGGCGACCGGCAGGCCCGTATATTGGTGCAGCTTGTCCGCGACGGCATCGCGTTCGGCATCGGAAAGCGCGGCACCTTCGTTCAGCGCATGGGCATAATCGTTCATCGCGAAATGCTCGACCTCCGAAACCAGCGCCTCCAGATCGGGCGGATTGCCGGGCAGCTTGTGATGATACCAGGCAGTCGCCGCATAGCTCGGCAACGCAAGCTGATAGGGAATGTTCACGCCGGGATTGTCGAGCGGACTGTCGGGGCTCAGATCGAAGTTCAGGATTTGCGACAGCAGGATCACGCCGTTGAAATCGGTGTCGTATTGCGTTTCCAGCAGGTTCACGAGAACGGCGGAGCGCGTGGTGCCGTAGCTTTCGCCGAACAGGTATTTGGGCGAATTCCAGCGGCCGTATTTCGAAAGGAATTGGATGATGAAATCCGCGAAGGCATGGGCGTCGGGATCGACGCCGTAGAACATCTTCTCCTTGTCGGGCCCGGCGATGCGGCTGAAGCCCGTACCCGGCGCGTCGATGAAGACTAGATCCGTTACGTCGAGCAGGCTCTGTCCGTTGTTGATGATGGCGTAAGGCGCGGGCGGCGTATGGGAGTCATCCGAGGTCACCACGCGGCGCGGCCCGAATGCGCCCATGTGCAGCCACACCGTCGAGGAACCGGGGCCGCCATTGTACAGGAAGGTGATCGGCCGCGGTCCTTTGGCGCCGCGCTTGAAATAGGCGACGTAGAACATCGATGCTTCGGCGGACGGATTTTTGTCGTCCTTCTCGTCGCTGTTTCTTTCGCTTTGCGCGGTTTCTTCCTGTTCGGCCTGCGTTTGCGGCGCGTCATCCCAGCCCTTGGGATGCACCACCAATGTGCCTGCGATCGCGTCGTAATCGACGTTGTTGCCGCCGACGGTCACCGAGCCGTGGCTGACGCTTTCTTCCGGATGAAAATAGGTGATCTTCGGCGCCTGTTTGATGTCGTTTGCGGCGTCCGTGTCGTTACGATTTTTTGCGAAGTCCTTGGCGAACGCTGACGGAAGCAACAGTGCGAACGCCGCAAAGGCGACAATGGGGGAACCCAATTTCATGATGCACCATCCATGAAAAGCCGCGCGAATGGCGCGGCGGAGGGGGGATTTGCTTTGCGATCTCAACGACATAGGCCGCCGGATATCTTGCTATCTTCATAAAGCTAAATGACGGTGGGGTCGAGTCAAATTGGGCACAGCTATGTTGCTTGCGCTTAGTTTTCGCCGTTGTCGTTTTGCATTGGGAAGGCGTAGATTTGGAACAGTGCCGTATTCGCCTGGGGACGTGCACGATGATCGAACTTCAGATCAACGGTGAAGCTCATAGCGTCGAGGCGCCCGAGGACATGCCGCTCCTCTGGGTGTTGCGGGATCTGCTCGGCATGACCGGCACGAAATTCGGTTGCGGCATCGCGCAATGCGGCGCCTGCACGGTGCATGTGGACGGTAAGCCGTTGCGATCCTGTCTGCTGCCGGTGGGAACAGTCGGAAAGCGCGCCATAACAACCATCGAAGGCATCGGCGCGACACCGGCAGGAGAGAAAGCGCAGAAGGCATGGCTCGATGTCGAAGTCGTGCAATGCGGCTATTGCCAGTCGGGCCAGATCATGTCGGCGGCAGCGCTTCTTGCATCGAATCCCAATCCCGACGACGCGGACATCGACGCGGCGATGGCGGGCAACATCTGCCGTTGCGGCACCTATGTGCGCATCCGCGAAGCCATCAAGCGCGCGGCCAAGGCCGGACCGGCGTGAGAAAGACAACGATGGTGTTCGACAATATCGATACCGTTTCCGCTCCCTCACGCCGCACTGTTTTGAAGGCGGGCGCGGCGGGCGGCTTGCTGCTCGTCGTCCCGATGTCGCTTTCGCGCGGGCTGGCACAAACCAGCGCCGCCTTTTCGCCCGATGCGTTCATCCGCATCGACACCGCGGGCAAGACCACCATCATCATGCCGCAAGTGGAGATGGGGCAGGGCGTCTACACCGCCCATGCCATGGTGGTGGCCGAAGAACTTGATGCCGATTGGCAATCGGTGTCGGTCGAAGCCGCTCCTCCCGATACCAAGCTCTACGCCAATCCGCTGTTGACCGTTCAGGCGACGGGAAATTCCAATTCCGTTCGCGCGTTCTGGAAACCGCTGCGCCGGACGGCGGCGGCCGCACGCATGATGCTGATCGCCGCCGCCGCGAAGCAATGGAAAGTCGATCCGGCAAGCTGCACTGCCGAGAACGGTCAGGTGATCCATAGCCCGAGCGGACGCAAACTGTCTTACGGCGCGCTCGCCAATGCGGCGGCAAAAGAACAACGTCCCGCCGATCCTCCATTGAAGACACCCGATCAATTCAAGCTGATCGGAAAGCCGCTCAA
>DASZYI010000123.1:0-5190 GCA_035545475.1 Rhizomicrobium sp. | reverse complement strand
AGGAATTCGGATTTGAAGTTGGGCGCGCCGGTCATTGAATGATACCCGTGGAATGCTACTTAGGTGTTTCGAGGCGCGAGGCTTTAGCACACATGCCGAAAATCCTTAAAGCCATAGGGTTGATGAGCGGCACCTCGCTCGACGGCATCGACGCCGCGGTGCTCGAAACCGATGGCGAGGATGTGGCCCGTCCGGGCCCCGCGCTAACCATCGCTTACGACGCCGACACCCGCGCCATGCTGCGCGAGGCCCTCTCCGAAGCCCGCAACGTGGCCGAAGGGGCGCCGATCCCATGGTCGATCCGCGATGCCGAACGCCGCCTCACCGAAGCCCATGCAAGCGCCGTCCAGGCGTTGCTCGAAAAAGCGCGGCTGGCCCCGCGCGATGTCACGCTCATCGGCTTCCACGGCCAGACGATCCTGCACCGTCCGCAAGACCGCTGGACCTGGCAGATCGGCGACGGCGCGCTGCTTGCGCGCGCGACCGGCATCGACACGGTGAACGATTTCCGCAGCGCCGATGTGAAAGCCGGCGGGCAGGGCGCCCCCCTGGTGCCGCTCTATCACGCAGCCTTGATCCGCAGTGCGAAACTGAAACAACCCGCGGCAATCGTGAACATCGGCGGCGTCGCCAACGTCACCTATGTCGACGGCGAAACAATCCTCGCCTTCGACACCGGCCCCGGAAACGCCCCGATAGACGATTGGGCCCAACGCCACGCCGGCAAACCCGTCGATGAAGACGGCGCGCTGGCTGCCAAAGGCAAAGTCGACAGCGAAGTCTTGGAGCGCATGTTGCAATACGACTTCTTCACCAGGTCAGGCCCCAAATCGCTCGACCGTCTCGATTTTGGCATGGCCGATGTCGAACATTTGTCTCCAGAAGACGGCGCAGCCACGCTTACCGCCTTCACCGCCGCCACCATCGCCCGCGCCCGCGAACATTTTCCCGACAGCGCCGAAACCTGGATCGTCTGCGGCGGCGGCCGTCACAACAAAACCCTGATGAACGAATTGCGCGCGCGATTGAACGTGCCCGTCGTTCCTGCCGAACACGAAAACTGGCGCGGCGATTTCATTGAAGCCGAAGCGTTTGCTTATCTGGCCGTGCGCAGCGTGAACGGATTGCCGCTCAGCCTGCCGACAACAACAGGCGTGCCAGAGCCGATGACGGGCGGGAAATTACACAAAGCATGATGGCTCTGTCTTACCTCCCCCTTGTGGGGAGGTCGAAAAATCTGAAGCGAAGCGAAAGATTTTTCGGGTGGGGGACCGACGGCGAACCCGGTCCCCCACCCGGATCGCTTCGCTCTCCGACCTCCCCACAAGGGGAATTATATACATGACTGCACAAGAACGTGCCGAGCAAGAAAATTGCGCGGAAAGTCAGCCTGAGCGCCGCTCATCAGCCGTTATTGCTGTGACAACGGCGATGATCGCAGCGGGCTGGGAAGTCGCGGAAAAGTACGACATCACATTCCATGGCTCCCCCGAACGCGTATTGACTGAAATTTATCGATCCATGGCTGAAATTGCTCGCGAGTGTTCACCCCGGAGATAAACAACGCCATATGGAGTAAAAACTCCAACCCGAAAATATCCCCTTTGATTCCTGCCTCCGATAAAATCTCTGGCGAAGATTTGCGATTTGACTGCAGTGCCCATGATGTAAGGCGGACTTTCCCTGCCTTATTGTGCTCGAAAACTCCATGCGCGTATGCGTTTCGGCGAGAATTCACCTTTCTGAGCGTGTCGCATGCGGCAGCGATAACGTTCTTGCGATAGTTATCCAATTTTGACTGTTTCGCGACGCCCTCCAAGATATCGATCTTGGTCGAAACACTCATGATTGATCCGAATATGGTCGCCGCCGTGTCAAAGTTGGTGCCGTGCCCAAGAGCGGCGCTGAGACAGGTTATGAGAGCAAACTCTATGTAGGAAGTCGCCGCGAAATACCGCCCTAAGACGCCTTCTATGGTGCAGCCCTCGGGAGGAAGTCCGACGACAAAATTGTCCGATTTAGGTCCGCTTGGTGGCGGCTTCTTTTTTGAACTAGTATCCATTGCCATGACTAAACCTCGAAAAAAAACGGCGCGTTCCGACCCTAAGGCTGATCCCGAGTTTCAGCGGGTCGTGAAGCATTTTCTGGAGACACCGGCGAAACCCCGTGACGCAGGGAAAGATGCAGACAGGAAGCCAAAGGGCGGGAGCGGCAAAAGCGCGACTCGTAGGCAACGGGCAACAGCTAAAGATCGACAATGAATCGATAGCGGCGCTTTGTGCGGCTGCCTGCCGTATATGTGAGCGCCTTGTTGCGGCGGGCGATCCCTTTGAAGGCCGCATCGAGTTGTTGCGCGACGTGCTCCGCGGCGAAATCCGCAACTTCCCGCTCAACGTTTTTGAGTTTGTCACTGAGCCCGCATCGCGGACAGGTCACTATGCTCTCGCAGTTCGGCTTCGTGACGGTCTCGACGGCCACCTTGCAGCGCGCGCATTTGATCGGCTGGGTATCTCGCGACATTGAATTCGTGCTCCCATGCGTCGGGGAGCCGAAAGCCCGAATTTTCTGGAATGCGTCTCGTGTCGGCTCTGACAGGATCACGGGACGATGTGGGGCGGCGATTCGCACTCGCCGCCCCCAATTATATGTCCGATTCGTGCTTTGCGCGCCAAAGTTGAAAAGCCTTGGCCCTTTGCCTAGGTGTGCGTGGCTTTGTCAGTCCGCCGATAGGTGAGGCGCTTGCCTTCGATACCCTTGATCGCCTGTTCCATGCGATGTGCGTCGTCAACGCCAAGGGCGCTGCGTTCGTTATAGCGAAAATCGAATTCCGCGAGATAGCGCTTGAGATGGGCCTGACTGATGTTGTGGTAGGTGCCGACAACGCCGCGCTTGAATGTCGCGAAATAGCTTTCGACCGTGTTGCTGTGAGCCTCGCCGCGAACGTACTCGCCAATGCCGTGGTCAACCATTTCGTGGCGGGCAAATTCCTTGCCCATCGCCATGTACCCGCCAGCGGTGTCGGTCATGAGCGTTGAAGCGCGGTCAACCTGTTTCATCACAACGGGACGCAGCGTCTTGCCGCTAACGTTGGCAATGTGATTGGAGCGGGCACGTCCGCCACGTTCCACAAGGGTATGGACGATCTGCTTGCCCATGCCGCCGATGTTCTTGGCGTTGCGTTTGTTCCTGTGCTTGTTCTTTTCCTTGCCGCCCACATAGGTCGTGTCGGCTTCAACAATCTTGCCTTCGCCACCAAGCGCGGCAGGTTTTGTTGGTGCCATGCCCTCACGAATACGATGGGCCATGAACCATGCGGACTTGTAGGTGATACCGAGCATGCGGGAGAGTTGATGGGCCGACATGCCCTTCTTGCTGGCGCAAAGCAGATGGGTTGCAAGAAGCCACTTGTGCAGAGGGATATGGGAACGCTCATAGAGCGTGCCGACACGCACCGTGAATTTCTTGCGGCACTCGCGGCAATGATACCAGCCCTTGCCCAGCGAGCCCTTGGGCGGCAGGGCAGCAACGGTCTCTTGCTGGCCGCAGAACGGGCACACAGGCCCGTCCGGCCAGCGCTGTGCCTCCAGAAACGAACGGGCTTTGTCCTCGTTCTGGAAAACCGGATCGGATATCGTATTCATTGCCTTAACCCTCTGATATCAGAGAGATAAGCACGAACGCTGTGAAGTCAAGTATACAAATCCCCCCACAAGGGGGAGGTAAATAGACTACCTACCCCTATTCGGATCGTTCATCCGCCGCTGCGAATATTCTTCGACCGCGTCCACCACATCCTGCTCGTGCTTGTCGAAGAAGTGATTGGCGCCTTCGATCCTGTGATAGTCGATCTTGATGCCCTTCTGCGCGCGCAGGCGATCCACCAGCTTCAGCACATCGGCTTCCGGCACCACCTGGTCCTTCGTGCCGTGAATCATAATTCCAGAAGCCGGGCACGGCGCGAGGAACGCGAAATCATACATGCTGGCGGGCGGCGCAATCGAAATGAATCCGGTGATCTCCGGCCGCCGCATCAGCAACTGCATCCCGATCCACGCGCCGAACGAAATCCCGCACACCCAGACGAAAGACGGGTTGGGATAAAGCGTGTTCATCCAGTCCAGCACCGCCGCCGCATCCGACAATTCGCCGATGCCGGAATCGAACGTGCCCTGGCTTCTGCCCACGCCGCGGAAATTGAACCGCACCGTGGTGCAGCCCAGCCGGTGGTACATGTGGAAAAGGTCGTAGACGAGCGGATTGTTCATCGTGCCGCCGAACTGCGGGTGCGGGTGCAGGATGAGGGCCATCGGCGCGTTCGGCGCCTTCTGGCGCTGGTAGCGAACTTCGATTCGGCCGGCAGGGCCGGGAAGGATTATATCAGGCATCGTTTCTCCGCACCGGTTCACCCTCGGAACCTGCCACATCCCGCTATTCCACTCGGATTTTCCTTGCCTTTGAAAGCCGGAAATCCACAAACCCATCAGGGTCTTAGGCGGTATGCAGGTGCGGCAACGCTCAATTCTTGACCAGTGTAGTCAGGAAATCTATATCCAACCCACGAACCGGCTGGTCCGAGGGCGGGGCCTTGTACACCAACCCCGTTCCAAAGAGCCAAGAAAATCGAGGAGTTCGGCCATGAAATTAAGCACCAAGGGACGTTACGCGGTGATGGCGATGGCCGATCTCGCGGGCCACAGCAAGGAAGGCCGCGCGGTTCCACTGGCCGAAATCTCCGGCCGTCAGGAAATCAGCCTGTCCTATCTCGAACAATTGTTCGCCAAGTTGCGCCGTGGCGGTCTGGTCAAATCCGTGCGCGGACCGGGTGGCGGTTATCGCCTGGCTCAGCCCGCCACCGAAACCCGCGTGGCCGACATCATTCTCGCCGTGGACGAACCCATCGCCGCCACCCGCTGCCGCCCCGGCAGCACCAAAGGCTGCACGGGAACCGGCGCGCGCTGCGTGACGCATGATTTGTGGGAAGAACTCGGCCGCCAGATCCACGTCTTCCTCGCTTCGGTCAGTCTCGCCGATGTGATCGAAAAGCGTGTGCTTGGCCGCGCCCAGCCTTGCGGCTCCGCAAACGAAAACCTGGAGGCCGCGTAGTCCGCCGTTGAGTTCCGTCATGCATTACCTCGATCACAACGCCACATCGCCTTTGCGCCCGGAAGCGCGCGCCGCCATGGAACGTGC
>DASZYI010000122.1:0-27107 GCA_035545475.1 Rhizomicrobium sp. | reverse complement strand
TATGGACGCTGCGTAGAGCACCGTGGAGACGGCGTCCTTCACGATGACGGAGCGCGTCCGGAGCGACGAAAGGCCACCGGCCACGCCGCGGCGCGAAACGTAGATGTGCAGCATCATGAATGCGAAGCCGTTTAGACCCAGGACGGCGCCGTAGAACGCGACGGCCGAAGGCTCGAACGGGTTCGTTCCCATGGTAGCGGTCGAAAATGGAATGAGCGACAGCCAGAACAACAGGTGGGCGTTCCACCAATACAAGGGCGCGGTGGCATGCGGCGCGTGGCGCATCAGCGCGTGATGGTTGACAAGCAGGATTGCAATCGTCACGAAGCTAAGCAGGTAAACAAGGACTTTCGGCGTGGCCAGGTCAATCATGCCGATCAGGGAATGCGTCGCGTACACATCATCCGGAAATTTCAAATCCAGCACCATAATTGTGATGACAATGGCGATCACCGCGTCGCTGAACGACTCGATACGGGCAGTGGTGGGAAGCTCGGACGCCATGTGGGCTCTCCTTCTTTTTGAAGCACACTGCGCTGCACTGGCATACGTTATTTTATAAGACGCCTTGACCAATGTCAGGGCGTCTGCTGAGAGATACTTCTTTGCTGGCGTGTCCTCGACCGAGGGGTAACGCCATGACAAGTCTCGATTCGGCTGCAGCAGCGAGCCCGGCCGGTCGCATGCTGGCTCAAAGTTGGTACCTTGTTTTGCTTCGCGGGTTGCTTGGCGTCGCATTCGGGTTGTTGGCGCTCCTGTTTCCAGTTCCGACCGTGCTCTCCCTGGTCATCATATTCGCCGCGTACATGCTGCTTGACGGCGCATCTTCGGCTGTTGCGACCTATCGTGCCGTGCAGGAGCACAAGCAGTGGGGGTGGTTATTGGTGCAATCGATTGCCAGTGTCGCGGCGGCGGCAGTGGTGATCGCCTGGCCGGGCATCTCGGTGCTGGTCTTCGTGCTCCTGACTGCGGCCTGGGCAATCGTTTCGGGGTGCCTCATGCTGGCTGGATCTTACGCGATGCACGAAAAAGGCCGCTGGTGGCTTGCGGTTGGCGGTATCGGGTCGCTCATCTATGGAGTGTTGATGGCAATCCTTCCACCAATTGGCGTTTTGGTCCTCATCTGGTGGATCGCTGCGTACGCGTTCGTTTTCGGCATGTCGCTGATCGTTCTGGCCTTCAATCTGCGCAAGGGCAAAGCCCTCCTCAATGAAGGCACGAGCCGCGCAAATGCCTAATGCCGTGGATAACGCCCCAAGCCCGCCGCGGCCAAGCCGTCCCGCAAATGTTCCAAGATCGGGGACGACCCAGCAATCGATGAGGTATTAGAGAAGAGCTTTCCGGCCAGCGATCCGCCGACCCCTACGCCGGTGAGGGGTATCGGCGTGCCGGATCGCGATGGCGAGGACCGGATCGGCGACTGACGGGCACCCAAGTGGGTACGAGGCGCCGAAATTGTGCTCGTAGTGCCAGCAATCGCTGTCATCATCTCATGACAACCAAGTGCTCTCATCCAACCGGCTTTGTTCATTGAGATGCATTGCTTCCAAGCGATTTAAGGTGTCCACTTCTTGGGATTATCTCGTCCGGCCCTCAGGCAATTCGCAGAGGATCGCCTGGAACTGCCTATGTCTATGAGGAGAAAAGCACTGTTTAGACTGGCATGAGGTTTCTTCCATGCGTGCAAAAACTTTGGCACGATAGATGAGCGCAAGTCTCTTCAAACCAGTAGTCCACATCCTGGCTAGCGATGCACTCGTCCGTGATGCGCTGGACGTCCTTCTGTCGTCTGTGGGGCTTGGATCGATCTTCTACGAATCGCCTATGGAAATTCTGGCCGCCGCACCGGCGCTTGCGGGAGGCTGCATCCTGCTGGACATCGTGCTTCCCGAGACAGATGGCTTCGAAATCCAAGCACGACTTCTCCAGTTGGGGGTGACGTTGCCTATCATCGTCATCACCGCTCTGGACCACGTTTCAGCGGCCACTCGCATGACAAAAGCGGGTGCGTTAGAGATTCTCAAAAAGCCCTACGACGACGTGGTGCTCCTCGACACGATAAACAAAGCCCTGGCACTGAGATCGCGTGCCGATTTGGAGGCCAAGATAAATAATGCCATGAGACGAATCGGCAAGCTCAGTCCCCGTGAGCGCGATATCCTCAACGGCTTGGTCGCCGGGCAATCGAACAAAATCATCGCTTACGAGTTAAGTATCAGCGTGCGCACTGTCGAAGGTCATCGCGCACGCATGATGGAGCGACTTGGCGTTCATCGACTTGCCGAAGCCGTCAGTCTCGCAGTCATCGCAAAGCTTGCGGACTGAGAATTACGTAGAGGCTCGCGGGTGAACGTGGTGCTGGTAGTTGCGCAGCCCGCTGTTGTTCAAGATACGCACATGCCGCGGCTCTGCCAGGTTGATCAGTCCGAGGCCCCTCAGGCGAGATAGCGAGCGGCTCACCGTTTCCGCCGAGATCGCAAGATAGTCGGCAATGTCGTAGCGCGAAACCGGCAGAACCACGCGCCCCCCATCGTCTCGCTCAAGGCGGTGACTCATCTCGAACAGGAACGATCCAACCTTCTCCCGCGCCGTCGTGCGTCCGACTACGAGGAGTTGCGTCTGAAGCTGCGCGATCACGGTGAAGGCGAATTCGCGAATCTCACGCGCTACGATGGGATCGCTATCGGCGAGCATCTCAGCCCTACGACGCGGTATGGACGCTACGATAGTTCCATCCATCACCGATTCCACGGAGCAATCGCACCCACGATTGACGGTGAAGCCGAAACAATCGCCGGGCAGAAGAAGACCTACGATGCGGCGGCGTCCGTCGGCGCATACCATGCATCTCCGCGCGGCCCCCTTCACCACTTGGTACCAAGTGTCCGCCGGTTCTCCCTGACCGCAAACTTCTTCGTCTTTATCGTACCGTGAAGTCATTGCGAGTGCGCTCAATTGTTTGCTGAGGTCCCGAGCCGAACCTGTGTTTTGCACCGCCATCGTCTTGACCCTCCAAGCTGTGGGGCCCCTATGGGAGAAAGGTGGGGGAGCGCCGACGTTCGGTCCATCCGGCAAAGCTACCCGGGTAGAACTACGCATCGGACATAGCCAGCGGGCGGCTGACCGGTGTCAGGGCGCGATATTCCTGCATCGCCCAGTGTGAGGCCGCTTAGCGCTGCGAGGCCCATCCGCGATGTCACCAATCCTTCAAGCCGGCACTGCCGCACCGAATTTCGCTCTCAATGCCACGCCGGATCAAAAGCTCGCGCTCAGCGATCTGGAGGGAAAGCCTGTCGTCCTTGCGTTTTATCCAGCCGACTGGAGTCCAGTGTGCGGCGACCAGATGACGCTATACAACGAGATCCTGCCGGAATTTCGCAAGCATGGCGCGGAACTTTTAGGCATCTCGGTCGACGGCGTATGGTGTCACGGCGCGTTTGCCCAGAGCCGCCACCTGCGGTTTCCGCTGCTCGCCGACTTCGAACCCAAAGGCGCAGTTGCAAAAAAATACGGCGCCTATCGCGATAGCGAAGGCGTGGCCGAACGCGCACTCTTCGTGATCGACAAAGGAGGTTCGATCTTCTGGAGCTTTTGTTCGCCCATTGCCGTCAATCCCGGCGCGGACGGAATCCTGGATGCTCTCGAGATGATGAAACCTTAGAGGCGAGCCATGACCAATTTGCGGGTACCTGTATCGGAGAGTGACCACACCCGCGGAAATCATCACGCGCCGGTGACCTTGGTCGAGTACGGCGATTATGAGTGCGTTCAATGCGGACGGGCCTTTCCAATTGTCGAGCGTCTTCGCGGGCATTTTGGAAGCAAGTTGCTCTTTGTCTTTCGTCACTTTCCTTTGACCCAGGTCCATCCGCTGGCGGAAAGCGCCGCGGAAACGGCGGAGTTCGCAGGCCTCTATGGCAAGTTCTGGCAAATGCACGATGCGCTCTTCATCAACCAGGATCAGCTTGGGATGCCCTTGTTGTTCGCGATGGCGGGCGTACTCGATCTGCCGCAGACCACATTGCACGATGCGCTGGCAGCAGGACTCTGCGCTGCAAAAGTACAGGGCGACTTCTTGGGCGGCGTACGTAGCGGTGTTCACGGGACACCCACGTTTTTTATCAACGGTGCGCGTCACGAAGCGTCCTACGACTTCGGCACTTTGGCAACAGCGATAGATTTCGCTCTTGTGGAGGCGGAAGGCAGCTTTTTTCACCGGTAGAGCTGATCGGCGTCAGGGCCGCAGGTCCTGCGACCGCCTATGAAGACAAAACAGAGGACAGGAGAATGAAATGAGACCTATAGCCGTTCTGATTCCCGCGCTCACACTTATAGCGGCCTCCATCGCAACACCCTTTGAGGTGGTGCACGCGGAGCCAGCGATTGCTCTGGTACGAGTCGATGTGACACTCGTTGCGAGTGGTTACCGAGCCACCGGTTTAATCGGCCGCAGCGTTCGCAACGACAAGCACGACAAAATCGGTTCAATCGACGACCTCATGATCAGCAAAGACGGAAACGCCATGTTCGCCATCCTGCAAGTAGGTAGCTTTCTTGGGCTGGGCGGCAAGCTCGTGGCCGTGCCGTACAAGAGCCTCGTCATAAAGGACGCCGGTAACACGATCATACTGCGTGGCGGTTCCAAAGAAGCCTTGGGTGCGCTTGTCGAATTCAAATATTAAGACCCTCGTTCCCGCCGTTGCTCGCTTCGCCACTCTGGCATCGACTCGAAGGCCGGTCCAATTTGATCCGAGGTACCCGATATGGCGCAAACCCTCTCAAAGGCCGCGTGGCCACGGTTCCTGGAACGCCTATCGCGCGAGCTCGTCGGTAAGCGAGCCGAGATCGAGATCGCGTCGCTGGAAATAGGTGATCAGATCGAAGCAGATTGGCTGCCGCTGTTCGGCATTGCGTACGATCCAAAAAATGACCTGATAGAGATTGCGCTGGAGGGCGTGGATCATCTGATCCGAAATCCTGTAAGCTTGGCGGTGGAATGTGACTGGCCAATCGTATCGAGCATCGAAATTGTCGATCGCGAAGGTGCACAGCAAATCATACGTCTGCGCGATCCATTGATGCTATCGGCAGCAAGGCAATGAGGTCCGGCATGCGAAACCCTCCTCGATACCTGACGGAATTGCGAATTTGACGAACAGTTTTCCGCGAACCCTCTGACGCCAACGCCGCCACCGGCGATCCAATCGACAATGGCTTCGGCCGGGCCGATGTTGATCGTCTTGTAGATATGGTTATCCCAACGGTTCTGCGGTCGCTGCAATTCGCCCGAATATCTGATTGATTTATGTGGCTCTCAGGGATGCCGCATATCGCCGCTGAGGATTCACGCCTCGGCAGAGAACGTCTGCGCGATCTTGATTTTCTTTGCGCAAGATCATCGCAACTGACAAGCGTCAGGGCGCGCGCATCTTGTAGCAACGAGTGTTGCGGCAGTCGGCGACACCAACGTCTCCGCACAACCAACGGAGGTCCTCATGAAATCCGATAGTGACATCGAACGCGACGTGAAAGAAGAACTGCGCTGGGAACCTGGACTCGACTCCACCGATATCGGAGTGAGCGTGAAGAACGGCGTCGTTGCCTTAAGCGGGTTCGTGCACTCCTATTCCGACAAATATGATGCAGAAAAAGCAGTCAAGCGCGTTGCCGGCGTCGTCGGCGTGGCCAACGATATCGAGGTCCGCCTGCGCAGCATCGACGAGGTGCCTGATCCCGAAATCGCCCGCGCGGCAGTCGCCGCCATCAAGACCCAACTGCCGATCTCCTATGAAAAGATAAAGGTCGTGGCCAAGAACGGCTGGGTCACGCTCGAGGGCGCCGTGGAGTGGCAGTACCAGCGGCAAACCGCAGAGACCGCCGTGCGACAGGTCAAAGGGATCAAGGGCGTGTCGAATTTAATCACGATCAAGCCGCGGGTGGAGCCCACCGACGTCAAGCGCAAAATTGAGGATGCGTTTAAGCGCAGCGCGGAAATCGACGCCAACCGCATCACAGTCGAGGCCCATGGCGGCGAGGTCGTGCTGAAAGGGGCGGTGCGCTCGTGGATTGAGCGCGAAGAGGCGGAACACGCCGCCTGGGCGGCGCCCGGTGTCACCAAGGTCGACGACCGCATTACGATCAGCCCGTAAAGTCATTGGCACGGCAGAAATGCACCCACGTTTCTGCCGTCGCTCTTAGGACCAACTTCAGGAGGAGCACATGAATCTCAGAGCACTCATCCCCCGCAGCAACGGCGGCATGTTGGCGCCCCCGGATTTCGCATTCAGCTCGCTTCAACGCGAGGTCGATCGCTTGTTCGAGGACTTCGCACGCGCGGCAACAGCGCCCTCCGGCGGGGCGGTCACGGCGCTCGTCCCGAGCATGGACGTCATGGAGACCGACAAGGAAATCGAGATCACGATGGAGCTGCCGGGCCTTGAGCGCAGCGACATCGAGATCTCGATCGACGATGGCACCCTCACGATCCGCGGCGAGAAGAAGGCCGAAGCAGAACGCAAGGACAAGAACTTTCACGTGTCCGAGCGAAGTTACGGCGTGTTCTACCGCGCCATCCCATTGCCACAGGGCGTTGACGTGTCCTCGATCAACGCCACAATGGCCAAAGGTGTCCTCAAGATCACCATTCCGAGACCGGCGCGCCCCGAGCCGCAAAAGGTCGAGGTAAAAGAGGCCGCGTGACTCGCGCGATGCTGTCGCGCCCCGCCAGTTTACCGGCGCGACAGCATCCTGCCCTGCAGCCGTCGTCGCTTGGGGCGTTGCTGCATCGATAAATTCTAGGTTCCGTTCTTTTCAGGCGCGCCGGTGTCGTCGCCATTCGAATGACAAAGCAACCAATGATTTTGATTGCTCATAACCTTTTCAGCAAGAAATGGCGGTGACCAAACATAAGCGCGGCTGGGTGCAGGAAGTGAAATATCTGGCTGGCAAACCGGCGAATTTGCGGACCGCAACATGAACGGAAAATGCGAAAATTCCCTGCCAGTGACAAATTTTTCCGCAATTTTGGCCTTTTCTACCGAGACCCGTTCGACAAGGACTGCGCACGCCACAGCGCAACGATTCATCGACAGTCAATCTGCACTCAATGACAATTTCGAAATACGATCGTGATGTTGGTTCGGCACCGGCGGAATAGGGCGCTTATGCCAAAACCGTCGCGCGGCGAAGAGGCGAATGCACAAGCAAGCCATTCGTAAGCCGTTGGGAATTTGTATAGTCCGTTTCGTCAGTTTAAGCGTGTTTTTAAAGCCCACATTTATCCCCGGCGCATAAGGTGCTCACGTCCTAAGAACGAGGATGTCGTGTCAATCTCTTCCATATCGCCAGCGGTCTCGCAGTACCAAGTGCCCACGACGCCGAAGGCAAAGATCGACGATGAGCGCACCGAATCCATGGCCACCAAAGCCAGGGAAGCGGCAACCGGCAAAGAATCGGCAGTGAAGCCGAGCAGCTTAAGCGTCAATTTTAGGGTATAACTCCCGGCCGGGGTCTTTCCCACGGGGGCCCCGGCCATTTCTCCTGCTCAGGGTTTGGGCCGGCGTTGCTCATAAAATTGCAATGCCACACCGGCGAATTTTATGGTATTTCCCCCGTTCCACCTACCGCTGGTGTCGTTTCGCCGATGCAAGAGCCCATCGACATTGTCTATTTGTGGGTCGATGGGAACCATCCGGGGTTTCGCGAGGAGCGAGATAAGTATGCGACCGAGGCGCGCGATCGTGACCCCGCTCGTTATCGCGACAATCTAGATTTGCTAAAGTACAGTTTGCGAGGCCTTTCGAAATATCTTCCCTGGGTACGCAACATCTATATCGTCACCTGTCGCCCCCAGAGACCCGCTTGGCTCGCTCGAAATGAAAGGATTCGTCTCATCTATCACGATCAGTTCATCGAGCAGAGCGTCTTGCCTCTATACAATTCCAATTCGATATTTTGCTTTTTGAATCAGATACCCGAACTCTCGCGACGCTTTATCTATTGCGAAGATGACATTCTCTGGACTGCGCCCACCTCGCTTTCACACTTCGTAGACAGCGACGGTCGATTACGAATTCATCAGCGATTTGGGTACACGCCAGACGCTGACGCTCAATTCGACGAAAGTGCACTTCTCGTGAACCCAACCTGGGCCTACAACAATGGCCTTCTCGACGCGGCATTTGGAAGGCATAGAAGACCCACTCATACCCACGCACCTCTATTGGTTGATATCGAGTTTTGGAACGAGCTTGTTCGGCGATGGCCAGCCGAAATCGCTGCGACCAAAGCGAACCGGTTCCGCTCACCAAACGACGTTGTACCGGTCTATCTGTATCGGCATTTCCTTTTGAATACCGGCCGAGCCAAGGTCGTATCCCGGTGGAAAACCTACATTGAAGCCCACTATCACGGGCTTGAATACCTGAGGCCATGGATTTGGATAGGATTGAATCTGATAAATGTCATGAGACCAAAAACCACCTGCTTAAACGACAATTGGGGCGAGGCACCTCCTGTTGCCATTACCGCAATGATCCAACGTTTCCTTGAGCGTAGGTTTGCTACCAAGTCCCCATTTGAGGTGGATGACGGAGAACTACCCAGCGCAGAAATTGTACGGAACGGGGAAGCATTCCCTTTATGAGCATAATCAAACCCATCGCCCGGCAAGTTGCCAAACTCATTCCGCTCGGACTTGTGAGGCCTTTCGCCCAGCCAGCTGTCGTCTACTTTCACGGAGTTGAGCCCGGGGGATCTTATACAGAGCTCGAACAGATACATCACCAGACGGATGTGTTCGAACAAATCATAACGGCGCTGAACCAGTCTTATGTTCTCTTGCCAATGCAGGCGCTAAGCGATGTCCTCAAGCAACCTGATCGACATCGGAACTGCCTATTTCTCACATTCGACGATGGCTATGCAAACAACCTCCTTGCGGCAGACGTATTGGAGGGGCTGCGAATTCCTTGGACATTGTTTGTAAGTACGGATCACGTGGAAAAGGCAGAGCCAGATCCCGTCTTTCTAGCGCGCCTGTTTTTCATGCATGCCCTTCCGGGTTCGTATGCCTTGCCGCACTTTAACTTCCACGTGAATTTGGCCTCGCTCCGACAGCGAAAGCGAATGATGGAGCATGGCATCGTTGAGCTTAAGAGACTCGACGCAACGCGCGCCGAGGAGTGCTTAGCTGCAATGAAGGAGAAGTTGGGACAGGAGAAATTGGCTGAACTCGTCGCAAAGACCCCTTCCAAAAAATTCCTGTCATGGGAGCAGGTGCGTTGTTTGCGAGATCGGGGGGCGGAAATCGGAAGCCACGCCAGCATCCATTGGCCGATGCATCAGGCGCAACCCGAACCCTATTTGCGGGAGCAAGCTGTGCGCTCCAAATCGCGAATCGAAGCCGAAGTAGGTTCCTGCAATTATTTTGCATATCCCTTTGGCCGGCGGTCAGATTGCTCGACCCCGGCATGGCACGCAGTGCGCGATGCCGGATACAGCCACGCCTTTACAGCAATTCCAGGAACGCTGGATGCCAGTTGCAATCCCTGGCTTCTACCCAGGTATGGCGTCGGTCTGCGCGATACAGCCGCCGGCACGATCGTTCCGATGCTACGGGCCAATAACTGGCGATTCCGTAGATGGCAGGCTACCGTCGACTCTTAAGTCGAGGGAGTGTGTTAGTCGTCGAAATGCCAATTGCCATCCGTCTGACGGCATGCCGTTCCATTTCGCTCGTACTTGCGGCCGCTGTGATAGCTCACTTCGTGGAAGTCGCGACAGATATATCCTCCCCGACGAAATTCTCGAGTGGAACGGAACGCACCATAGTCCCCGTTTCTGTGGCTTGCTGCACCTCCAATTAATCCACCCGCAAGCGCGCCGAAAATCGTTCCAGTTGTTGCGTTGCCGCTCGCATTCACCTTCCTGATAATAACCACGCGGCGCGTGGTCGACGGTGAGGCAGGGGACAGTTTCGAGGCTGAGCTTCGCCGCGGCCAGCCCAGTTTTCTCCGGGTCAAAAAATTCTTTTCGCCCAGTGGTGCCGAGAAAAGGCGGCGGAGCGATCCGCCGCCCTTGTTCCTGGTTATCCCAGCGCCTTCAGCGCCGCCTCTGCCACCTTCATATCCTGTTCGTAGTGTCCGCCGCTCACGCCGATGCCGCCGACGATGGCGCCGTCGATCTTGATCGGGTATCCGCCGCCGAACACCACCAGCCTCGGCGTCTTGACGATGCCGTGCAGCAGCGGCGGATCGTTTTTCACGAATTCGAACCATTCATGCGTCGCGATGCCGAACGAAATCGCGGTGTAGGCTTTGTCCTGCGCGATATCGACGCTCAGTTGCGCAGCCCCATCCATCCGGCTGAATGCCTTCAGCACGCCCGCCTCGTCGACGATGGCAATGACCATCGGCACGCCGATCTCCTTGGCGGCGGTCTCGGCCGCGCCGATCAGAAGCTTCGCGGTTTCCGCCGAAATCGATGTTTTGGTGATTGTTTTCGCCATGTTTTGCCTTCCTGATTTTTCCGGGCCCGACGCTATCGCACCCACCGATCCGATCAAGGGCCGCAACAAAATTTCGCGAGAAAAATCCATTAAGCTTCGTCGCGCCCACGCGTCTGAATAGATGTAAGGCCAGGCGCTAACCCTCGAACGCGGGGAAGTTCCCGAGGGATGACGAAAGCATCGGACACCGAACGTGATTGCGCTGGAAACGCACGTCCGAGCGCGCCGATGAGTTCGCCCGAAGCGCTGGCGTGGTTTTTACGCGAAGTCCTGCCGCTGGAATCGACGCTGATGCAATATTTGAGACACAACTGGCGCGATAGAAGCGGCGTGGATGACCTCCTGCAGGATGTTTACATCCGCGTCTTCGAAGCTGCCCAAACCCAGATCCCCGAAAAGACCAAGCCTTTCGTTTTCACCACCGCCCGCAATCTTCTGATCAGCCGGGTGCGCGAACAGCAGATCGTGCCCATCGAAGCGGTGGCCGATCTCGATGCGCTCGATGTCGCCATCGACATGCCGGGCCCGGACCGCACCGCGATTGCGCGCGATGAATTGCGCCGCCTGCAGGATGCGATTCAAGCATTGCCCGCGCGCTACCGCGATGTGGTGATCCTGCGCCGGATCGAAAATCTTTCGCGCCGCGAAATCGCCGTGCGGCTCAACCTCAGCGAGCCTACCGTCTCGGTCTATCTCAGCGAAGGCATGACGGCGCTCGCGGATGCGCTTTACGGCCAGCCGCGCGGCAAGGAGGCGCCGCGATGAGCGCCGCCGATATAAAGAAGGAAGCGGGCGAATGGCTGGAACGCCGCGACCGCGCGGGCTTCAGCGAAGCCGATCAGCGCGAACTCGACGCCTGGCTCGCCGCATCGCCCGCCCATCTGCTGGCGTTTCATCGCGTGGCGCAAGCCTGGAAAGAGGCCGAACGTCTTGTCGCGTTGCGCCGTCCCGCCGCCGGCGGCTCGCGGTTCGGGGTTTTGCGCGCAACATCGGTGAAGATCGCGGCCGGTGTGGTCGCCGCAGCAGCGCTTGTGGCGGGCAGCACTTACTATCTGAACCAGCCGGAAGGTCGCCTGTTCAAGACCGCCGTGGGCGAGCATGAAATCATCACGCTCAAAGATGGTTCGCGCATCGAACTGAACACTGATACGGCGGTGAATGTCGATCTGTCGTCGGGCCGGCGCATGGCGTCGCTCGAAAAGGGCGAGGCCTATTTCGAAATCGCACATGATGCGAGCAGGCCGTTCACCGTGAAGGTCGGCAATCACCGCATCACCGTGCTGGGCACGAAATTCCGCGTGCTGGATGCGCCCGGCAAGGTGGAAGTGGCCCTCCTCGACGGACGCATCTGGTTCGATACGGAAGCCAGCCGCAAACACGGACAATCGGCGCTGATGTCGCCGGGGCAGGTGCTGGTGGCGACGGCGAAGGGAATATCCGTCACCTCCGAACCGGTGCGCGCAATCGCCAACAATCTTTCCTGGCGCGACGGTCTTCTGATCTTCAGCCACACATCGCTCGCGCAAGCAGCCCAGGAATACAACCGTTACAACGCGCGCAAGATCGTGATCGCCGATGCGGAAGCCGGAAAGCTCACCATCAGCGGCGTGTTGCCGACCAACGATCTCAACGCTTTCACGCACATGGTCAAAACCTTCTTCGACCTCCGGGTCGAAGACAAAGGCAAGCAAATCGTCATCACACGCTGAACATTCCTGGCTTAACGCCGCCCAAGGGGGGATTTGATGAACAACACGACAAAAATCGGCGCGCTGCTCGCAAGCGCTAGCCTCATTGCGTTGACGCAATCGGCTTTCGCCGAAAGTTTCAACATCCCGTCCGGCGATCTCGACACCGCGCTTGAGGCATACACCGCGCAATCCGGCGTGCCGCTGGTGGTGTCCAACGATGCCGTGCGCGGCATCCGTTCGTCGGGTGCCAAGGGCAATCTGTCGTCGCCCGATGCGTTGTGGCGCATCCTGCGCGGCACCGGTTTCGTGCCAAGCCGCAATCCGTCCGGCGTGATCGAGATCGTGCGCCAGCAGCATTCGTCCACTGAGACGCAATCGGTTCCTGCCATCCAGCTTGCGCAGGCCACGCCCGCGCCGCGCGCAAGCGTCGAAACGGTGACGGTCACCTCATCGAAATTGGGCGGCGCGGATGTGCAGAGCATTCCGATCGCCATCACCGCGCTGAGCCAAGAACAGTTGACCGCCACGCAAACCGCAGGAGGCCCCGATCTCGTGAAACAGGTGCCGAACCTGACGTTCACGAAAACAAATTTCACCGGCTACAGCATTCAGGTGCGCGGCATCGGCACGCAAGCGATTTCGGTTGCCACCGATCCTGCCGTCGCTGTCGCCTTCAACGACACGCCCTTCATCCGCAATCACTTCTTCGAACAGGAATTCTACGATCTCAGCCAGGTCGAAGTTTTGCGCGGGCCGCAAGGCACCCTCTATGGCCGCAATGCCACCGCAGGCGTGGTGAACATCACCAGCGCCAAGCCAACCGATCAGTTCGAAGCGATGGCCTCCGCCGACATCGGCAATTACAAGAACCGCCGCTTCGAAGGCATGATCAATATCCCCTTCGTCAGCGACAAGCTCGACCTGCGCATCGCGGGCGAATGGACCAAGCGCGACGGTTACACCTACAACGAAACGAACAATTCCCAGACCGATGGCCGCGATCTGTGGTCGACGCGCGTGACCTTGGGCTGGAAGCCGACATCCACCATCCAGACCTATCTCATCTGGGAACATTTCAACGAGAACGACGACCGCATCCGCAGCGCCAAGCAACTTTGCAAGAACGATCCGGGTATCAGCGAGTTCTCGATACCGAACGGTACGGTCCATGTTGATTCCCCGCGTGAAAGCGTGTTCGACATCACCAGTGCGACCTTCAGCCAAGGTTGCCTGCCGAGTTCGCTTTACGCCCCGGAGGCATTTGAAGTGCCGAACGGTTTCTCGCTTCCGTTCATCTCCGGAGCGGCTTTCGAGGGATTGATCAACAGCCAGCGCGATCCATATCTGCAGACGTTTCAGTCGACCAATCTGCGAAATATCCAATCGGAGATCGATCCAAAATACCTAGCCAAGAACGATACGATCGAGTTCAACACGACATGGAATATTGTGCCATCGCTTACGCTATACGCAGACACCGGCTATAACAGCGATTTCCTCTGGTCGACGGAAGATTACAACCGCTTCGACACCGCACCGGGCATCTTCGTTGCAGGCTCTAAGGGCTTTCTTCAGCCCAATGGCCATTACACTTGCTATTTGAGCGGTGAGTACGTCACTGATCCAGCCCAATGTGTCGATCAGGGCGCGATTCCCGCAGCGACCTTCTGCGATCATCAACTCGGCTGCAGCGACCGTCTCGTGGTCCAGGACCTCTCAACCGAACATGCATGGCAGTTCAGCCAGGAACTGCGCCTGGCATCGGACTTCCAGGGTCCGCTCAATTTCAGCGTTGGCGGCAATTACCTACATTACGAAACGGAAGAGAATTACTACGTTTTTTCGAATACTTTCACGATGATTTCGCTCAATCAGGTCAATTGCAGCAACGATTATACGCAGAACGTGACCGATCATCTTTACTGTCTCAGCAACGGCAAGGGTTATTTCGCTCCCGAGGCAGGCGGCGGCATACCAACGGAATCGCCCCAATATCTCGATCCAAATCCGATCAGCTCCCTGAACAACGAAGGACATAACTATTTCCTCAGCCAGAATCCCTACACTTTGAACTCTTATGCCGCCTTCGGCGAAGCGTATTACAAGCTGACGGACGATTTGAAACTTACTGGCGGACTGCGTTGGACCGACGATCAGAAACGATTCCCGGAAATTCCCAGCCAGTTGCTCACCCGTGGCTACGGCTATCCGTCCACTGGCGCCGTCAATCAATCGTGGAAGAAGTTCACTGGCCGGGCCGTGGCGAACTGGACCCCAAAACTCGATTTCACGGATCAAACGCTCGTTTATGCGTCTTTTGCGCACGGCTACAAAGCTGGTGGTGCCAATCCGCCAGGCCCGGTGTTGCTGCAATACACCGATACCATAGCATTCCCTGTTCACCCTCTGACATTCAAACCGGAATACGTGAACGCTTACGAAGCCGGCACGAAGAACACGTTGCTGGACGGCGCGGTGACACTGAATGGCGATGTATTTTACTATGATTACAAAGGCTATCAGATTTCTCAAATCGTCGACCGCAGCGCGATCAACCTGAATTTCGACGCAAGCATTAAAGGTGCGGAGCTCGAAGCGACATGGGAACCATTGCCTGGGTTCAAACTGTCTTTTGCCGGCGGCTATGAAACAACACGGATCAATGACGGTCAGCAGGCCATCGACTTGATAGATCGTACTGCGGGACATTCCGACTGGGTTGTCATGAAGCCTTTCGTGGGTCAGTCGTCAAACTGCATAGTGCCCACCTATGTTGCCGCAGCGCTTGTTGTACAATACTACCAATATGGAGAGGGCAATCAGGGCCCCCAGACTTGCGGCATTGCCTACAATGCCGGGCTGGATCCGATAACGCTGCAGACCTATCAATACGGCGTGAGCAATGGGCTGTATCCTTATACCGTTCATCGCGACTTTTACCCCGATCTGCCGACGATCATTTATCCGGGATTCGATCCCGCAAGCGCGCCGAACAACGGCGAGGGCTTCACAAAGAACCTCGGTGGCAACGAGCTTCCCAATGCGCCGCATTACACGATGTCATTGTCGGCCGATTACACGCTTCCTGTATCGTCCGATTGGGCTGCCACGCTGCACGGCGATTTCTATTGGCAAGCGGACTCCTGGGCACGTGTGTTCAACGATAATCCATACGACCGCATCCATGGTTACACCAATCTCAACCTCGCTCTGATCGTAACGGATGCCAGTGGCTGGCAATTCATGGGATATGTAAAGAATGTTTTTGACACGACCGCCATCACCGGCGACTTCCTGAACAGCGACGATAGCGGCCTGACTACTAACATCTTTCTCACCGACCCTCGTCTGTTCGGTGTGCGTTTGACCAAGCATTTCGATGGAAGCGGCTTGCCGTCGGGGGCGCTACCTTTCCTGGATAGCGATACCAAACCGCAATTGTGGATGCAGCTGGGCGGGAATTTCAACGCCTCGCTGGATGATAGAACCAATCCTTACGACCCCACTGGTGCGCAATTCTTCCCCAACGGCGGCGGGCCAACGCCGAATTGGCCTGCCGGATTGCCAACGCCAGCTCAACTTCAGAAGACGCCGGACTCCGGTTTCGATTGGCAAGGCGTCTTGTTCTTCCAGCCTGAAGACAGCGACTGGGTTTTGAAGGCTGGAATCCGGTACGGTCGATCCTCGCGCAACAAGCATTTCCACAAGAGCGTTCCAGCAGGAACCAAGCAAGGAATAAGTTTCTTTGGACGTTATTATCCTTGCAGCTTCATCGCTGCCTACTATCCGCAGTCGGCAGCTGCTTGCTATCACGGTTATTGGAACGAATTCGATGACTCTCACAACACTTCGGGCGAGCAGCACACAATGCTTGATTTCACGCTCGGAAAGGATGTGGGGCTTGGCACTTTCGGCGAAGGCAGCACAGGTGTGATCGGTGCCGGCATTCGAATCGCGCAATTTGAATCGCAATCCACCCTGGATCTCGGCGCCGATCCCAACTATCACTTGGTCGCGGACGTCTTTCAGAAGTATCACGAGACGTGGGAGTTCACGTCAAATGAACGGCGCAGCTTCCATGGTATCGGCCCGCAAGTCACGTGGGACGCAAGCCATCCGGTCTGGGGTGACGTGGACGAGGGTCAGATCACGCTTGATTGGGGCGTGAACCTCAGTGTCCTGTTCGGCAAACAGAAAGCGCTTCTGCACCACACGATTCGGCATTGCCGCCATACCGGATTCGGCGAACTTGCAGCCTGCGACGGCGGCAGCATCTTCGGCGACAACACCGAGATCGTCGAACCGGCGGACGACATCGATCGTTCCCGCACCGTCACGGTGCCGAATATCGGCGGCTATCTCGGTGCCTCGATGCGGTATCACAACGGCAAGGTCAGCCTCGGCTATCGCGCCGATACGTTCTTCGACGCGATGGACGGCGGAGAACAGACCGCCAAAAGTTACAGCCGCGGCTTCTACGGCCCCTATCTGAACGTCAGCCTCGGCCTGTAATCCGCGACATATAATAACAAGAGAGCCGGACTGGCATCGCCGCTCCGGCTCTTTTCGCATCTGCTCGTCATTTCGCTCTTGCCCGACTGGGCATTTCCGCGCGCTGCTTCGTTGGTAGGTAGTGAAGGCCGCGGCGTCCGCGGTCAGCGGGCAGGGGATGGTGGACACGCCGGAAACCAGTCGGGAACGCGATGACCTGCGCCCTCCAGGCGCGGCAACGGTCATGGACGATCTCAAGGCATGGTTTGTTTCCGAAGTGCTGCCGCTGGAGCAGGCTTTGATGCAGTTTCTGCAGAGCAACTGGCGGCGCGCCGAAGACATCGCCGACATGCGGCAGGACATTTACTTGCGCCTGTTCGAGGCCGCCAAACGCGAAATCCCCCATCCCACGCGTCCGTTCCTGTTCACGGTTGCGCGCAACATCCTGATCGACCGTTACCGCCGCGAGCGCATTATCCCGATAGAGGGCGTCGCGGATCTCGAAAGCATCGCAGTGGCAACGCCTGAGCCCGGCCCCGATCGCCGCGCCATCGCGCGCGATGAATTGCGCCACCTGCAATCGGCGCTCGACCGCCTGCCGCCGCGCTGCCGCGAAGCCATCGTGCTGCGCCAGGTCGAAGGCCTCACGCGCAAGGAGATCGCACAGCGCATGGGCATCTCGGAGAAAACGGTCAACCGTCATCTCTGCGATGCGATGAACCTGCTGCTCGACATGCAGCACCAAGAAGGCGGCGCCGCATGATCGACGCCAAAGCCGTGCAAGCCCGCGCCGTCGAATGGATTGTCCAGCGCCAGACGGCCGAAAGCTGGAGCGAAGAAGATCAGGCATCGCTCGATGCCTGGCTTGCCGAATCCAACGAACATCTGCTCGCCTATTGGCGCGCCGAAGACGGCTGGAAGCGCACCGAACTTCTGGGGGCCTTGCGTTCCTTTCGTCCGCAGACGCGGCAAAATCCGGACCGCACGCCAATGGTTTGGGCACGGCGCGCAGCGGTAGCGGCCATCGTCGCAATTACCGGCGCAGTCGCTGCAAATTATCTCGGCGAAACGCCGCAACCCTCCGAATTCACCTATTCGACAGTCGTCGGCGAACACAAAACGCTGGCGCTCGCCGACGGTTCGCAGATCGAGATGAACACCGACACGGTTCTGCGCGCGAGCAAACGCAAGGTTGTGCTCATGAAGGGCGAAGCCTATTTCCAGATCAAGCACGATGCCGCCCATCCCTTCATGGTCTATGCCTCAGGCCACCGCATCGTCGATCTCGGCACCAAATTCGTGGTGAAAAGTGCGCCCAACCGCGTCGAAGTCGCGTTGGTAGAAGGTGCGGCGCGAGTGGATTCCGGTAGCAATGGCTCGGGCCATTCCGCGCTGTTGAAACCGGGCGACGTTGCCATCGCTACCGCCAATTCGATTTCGGTGACCAAGAAAACCGCGCCCGCGCTCGCCAAGGAATTGGCCTGGCGTCACGGCAATCTCGTCTTCGACAACACCGCGCTCGGCGATGTCGCCGCCGAATTCAACCGTTACAACCGCCAGAAGATCGTCATCTCCGATCCGAAAGTGGCGCGCCTGACCATCGTGGGCACGTTCCCGGCGAACGACGAGGAAGCCATCATCAACACCGCACGCGAAGTTTTCGGCCTGCAAGCCAGACAGGAAAACGGCCGCATCGTGATTTCGCGCTGAACGCATGCATCGCCGGCCAATCCGGCAGAGAAGGGGGGATTTGTGAAACTGTCCGCATATCTGAAAACCGGAGCCGCCGCAGCAGGTCTCCTCTGCATCGCAAACGGCGCGTTCGCCGAGGATTTCAACATCCCGTCGGGCGATCTCAAAACCGCGCTCGAAACCTACACAAAACAAACCGGCGTCTCGCTCGTCGTCTCCGGCGAAGCCATCAAAGGTGTACGCACAAGCGGCGTAAAAGGCGAACTTTCCACCGACGCAGCCCTTGTGCGCCTCCTCAACGGCACCGGCTTCACCATCAACCGGCACACGGCCAGCGCGATCACGATCGTGCCCGAAATGCACTCCAGCGACGTGCAACCAATGCAACTCGCCCAGGCGACGCCTTCGCGCGCAGCGGTGGAAACGGTGACGGTGACATCGTCGAAACTGGGCGGGGCGGATGTGCAGAGTATTCCGATTGCCATCACCGCACTTTCGCAAGAGCAGTTGACTGCCACGCAAACCGCAGGCGGCCCCGATCTTGTGAAGCAGGTGCCGAACCTCACCTTCACGAAGACGAACTTCAGCGGCTATTCCATCCAGATTCGCGGTATCGGCACGCAAGCCATTTCGGTTGCCACTGATCCTGCCGTTGCGGTGGCGTTGAACGATATTCCCTTCATCCGCAACCATTTCTTCGAGCAGGAATTCTACGACCTTAGTCAGGCAGAAGTGTTGCGCGGCCCGCAAGGCACGCTCTATGGACGCAACGCCACAGCGGGCGTGGTGAACATCATTTCGGCGAAGCCGACCGACCAATTCGAAGCGATGGCATCGGCCGATATAGGCAACTATAAGAACCGCCGTTTCGAAGCAATGCTCAATCTGCCGTTGGTCGACGATCGGCTTGATTTGCGCCTTGCTGGGGAATGGACCAAACGCAATGGCTATTCGGTCAACGCGCTGACCGGCAATCCCATTGATGGCCGCGATTTGTGGTCTTCGCGTCTTACTGTTGGTTGGAAGCCGGTTGACGATGTGCAGGTCACGCTTCTCTGGGAACATTTCTCCGAGAATGACGATCGCATGCGCACGGCAAAGCAGTTGTGCAAAACCGACCCGACGCCAACGGAAGTGGGCGGCGTGCCTGTCAACCTCACCAACACCGCGATTGCTTATGCGGCGCAGCCCTATCTCAGCCAGGGCTGCCGGATGACGTCGCTCTATTCGCCGGACGCGTTTCAGGTGCCCAACGGAATATCGCTGCCCTATTACGAACCTGTAGGTTTCGAAGGCGTGCCGACAATGGCGGTGAACAATTTCTTCGATCCGTATGCCAGCACCACGCAATCAACCAATCTGCGGGTGATCGAATCCACGATCGATCCCATCTACAAGGCAAAGAACGACACACTGGAATTGAACGTCGACTACAGCATCACGCCCTCTCTGACCTTCACCTCACAGACCGCGTACAATCAGGATTTCCTGTGGTCCACCGAAGACTACAACCGCTTCAACACCAGGCGAGGCGCCTTTCAGGCGGGGGGACGGTTCGGCAGCACCTCGCCTGTCGACCCTAACGACGGAATTTGCACTGAGCTTGGCGGAATTTGCGACGGCAAGGCGTTGTATGATCCTTGTGCGCCGGCTGTTACCGGAGGGTTCGGAGGCTGTGTGGCTGTCGGCACATTCTGCGATCCGCAGCTTGGCTGCAGCGACCGCCTTGTCGCGCAGGATTTGAACGACGAACATTCTTGGCAACTCAGTCAGGAATTTCGCCTCGCTTCGAATTTCAGCGGGCCGCTCAATTTCAGCGTCGGCGGCAACTATCTTCACTATGAAACCGAGGAAAACTACTACGTCTTCATCAATTCTCTGACCTTGGCCTCGTACACCGCAAATCATACCGACTTGCAACAGACGCAGCCCTGGAATCCGGGCGTTTCCGATAACGCGAACTGCCTTACGGGCGGGCTGAAAGTTGTCGATCCACGGCGGCCGGTCTCCTTGGGCACAGAAGGCGAATTTCCTTGCGGCTACATCGACCCCAATCCGCTCACAAGTCTCGACAATCAGGGTCACAACTATTTCCTTAGCCAGAATCCCTACACGCTTAATTCCTACGCCGGCTTCGGAGAGGTCTATTACAACGCGACGCAGGATTTGAAATTCATCGGCGGCTTGCGCTGGACGGACGACCAGAAGCATTTCGTCGATATTCCGAGCCAGCTTCTGGTGGGCGGCTACGGCTACCCCATCACCGGCGTGGTCGATCAGGAATGGAAGGAGTTCACCGGTCGCTTCGCCGCGAACTGGACGCCCAAACTCGATTTCACCGATCAGACCTTGATCTTCGCGTCATTCGCACATGGTTACAAAGCGGGCGGTGCCAATCCGCCGGGCGCAGTGCTTCTGACCTTTGGTAACGTGGGAATCACCAATCCCATCCATCCCGTTTCGTTCAAGCCTGAATTCATCAACGCGTACGAGCTAGGAACCAAGAATACGCTGCTAGACGGTACAGTGACGTTCAATGGCAGCATCTTCTTCTATGACTACAAGGACTATCAGATCTCGCGGATCGTCGACCGTACTGCCATCAACGACAATTTCGATGCCACCGTGCGCGGCGCAGAAGTAGAGGCGACTTACGAACCTCTGCCCGGCCTGCGGTTCCGCTTCGCCGGCGGTTATGAGCACACCCGCGTCGCGAACGGACAAAGCTCGATCGATCTTATGGACCGTGCAGACGCTGCCAATCATCCGGACTGGATGGTCGTCAAACCGTTCGTCAGCCAGGCATCAAATTGCGTCCTGCCGATCGATGTTGTGGCCGCGGTGTTGAAGGCCCGGCCGCCGGTTGCCCAAGCCAACGGCACGGCCAGCGTTCCGGGCGTTTGCGCGAGCGCTTACAACGAGGGCCTCGATCCGGTAACGCTCAATCCTTACAAGGCAAGTCCCGTTTTCCCGGACGACTACAACACCAACAGAGGTCTTATCCTGCTCGATCCCGGTCCCTATGCCGGTTTCGATCCCGCGACGGCGCCCAACGGCGGCGAAGGATTTTCGAAGAATCTCGGCGGACATGAATTGCCGAATGCCCCGCCGTTCACCGTGTCGCTCGCGGGCGATTACACCATTCCCGTTACACCGGACTGGGCGGCCACGCTTCACGTCGACTATTACTGGCAGGATTATTCCTGGGCGCGCATCTTCAACGACAATCCCTACGATCGCCTGCGTGGCTACACCAACGTCAATCTCGCGCTGATCCTCACGAACCAGGACGGCTGGCAGATCATGGGTTACGTCAAGAACATCTTCGACGTGACAGACATCACCGGCACGTTCCTCAACAGCGACGACAGCGGCCTGACGACAAACGTCTTCCTGACCGACCCGCGCCTGTTCGGCGTCCGCGTCACGAAGAACTGGTGAGGGGGAAATAGAAAATGAGCGAATTGATACAGAACAATCGCCGTCCGGTTGATATGCGCTGGGCCCTTTTGGCCGGCGTTTCGGCAATGGCGCTGTTGCCTTCGGCTGCGTTCGGCGAGGCGCAGAGCGAAGATCGTCCGACCGTCTGGGTGGAGCTTGGCGGACAGTTCAGCCAGCGCGGCGTGGACTCCGAATTGCTGTCGCCTGCCTTCACGGCCATGCGGCCATCCTATTTTTCGCAGTCGGATGGGTTCGAGAAACAATCGCGCTTCGGTTTCGACGAATACGGCAGGATTTCCGTTCAGCCGACGGGCTCGGATTGGGTCATGTCAGCCTCCATCCAGTACGGCCGCACATCGAAGAACAAGCGGGTGCACGAGCAAAGCTCGCCTCCGCCGATCTCATATGTCGGCACGCTGGAGTTTCCCCATGCTTTCCAGAAATATCCGCACACCGTCAGGCGCGCGGATACGTCCGTAAGGAACAGCGAACAGCATCTTGTCGTTGATTTCGAAGCCGGAAAGGATGTCGGTCTCGGCTTGTTTGGGCGGAACGCGTCGTCCCTCGTCAGCCTTGGTGTGCGGTTTGCGCAGTTCACGGAAAAATCCAGGATCAGCCTGAAATCAAATCCGGATTGGCATTTTCACACGCTCACGCGAATGTATTACGGCTATCACTACCAATCCGTCATTCAGCCCTATCACTACAATTCCGCCCATCTCGACGCCAACAGAAGCTTCCACGGCCTTGGTCCGAAAGTGTCCTGGTCAGGCGCCGTTCCGTTTGCGGGCAGCAGCCGCGGCGCCGAACTGGACTTCGATTGGGGTATCAACGCAGCGGTTCTCTTCGGACGTCAAAAGGCCAGCGTACAGGACGACGCGAAGGTGCAATACAATGACGGCGGGATAGGGCCGCGATATTCTCTCTTGCTGGGCTTGCCGCCGTTCGGCGAACTTCAGACCGTCTACCAACATGCCCACGCGCCCAGCACGCGTTCGCGAAGCGTCGTCGTTCCCAATCTTGGCGCCTTCGCGGGCCTGTCGTTCAAATACGATGCCGCCAAGGTGAGCTTCGGCTACCGCGCCGATTTCTTCTTTGGCGCGATGGATGGCGGCATCGACGCGCGCAAGACCTACGACCGCAATTTCTACGGTCCCTTCGCCACCATATCCATAGGTCTCGGCGGTTGAGGGTTGCGCCGGTCTGACATGTTGCCTAACCATTTCGCCGGACTGTTTGGCTGGGGGGCACATGAAACGGGTTTTGCGTTTTGCCGCGTTCGCAATAGCGCTTGGGCTTTCGGCTTGTGCCACCCAATACGGCTCCCAAGATCTGACAGGCGGTTATGACGAACGAGAACTCGGTCCGGGCATTTGGAGCTTGCTGTTCGCGGGCAACGGCTACACCACGGCGGAAACGGTGCAGACGTTCTGGCTTTATCGCGCCGCCGAATTGACGTTGCAGCATGGCTATGCGGGTTTTGAAATCATATCGGACATGTCGCTGATTTCCGGCGATGCGCGCGCTGACGGGGCGCGCCTTTATGAGATCTCCGATCGCGCCACCTTCGTGCCCGAGACGCTTCCGCCGGAAGGCAAGCCCTATCTCCGGGGCCACATCCGCATGCTGAAGGCACCTGTCTTCGCCAATCCGCCCAGGATATTCGATGCCGCCGCGTTGAAGGCTGCGCTCGAACCGTTGGTCAAGGGTCCGTTGTGCGGCGGCAATGTGTGTCCGCATGTTCACAGCTATCTCCGCCCTTCGCTCCGCTCCTGACGTCGCCAAGGCTTGTAAGTCGCTTGTCTGCACGGCAGAGTGGTAATGGGGGCCGGGGGGACAATCAATGAACGTATTCTCTGCGCGGTCGCGCACGCTTGCAGCGATCGCAGCCATCGGCGTTCTTCTGGGGGCGACGGGTGTCGCTTATGCCGATGCCTCGTCGGCTCAATATCGCGGCTGCGACGGTTATGGCGCCGCATCCGGCGAAGGCGACGGCATGACGGAAATCGCCAGCGTTTTGTTGATCTTCAATCCGATCGGCTACGGCAACACGGGCAAATCCAGCACCAGCGTCGGAGAAGATGGCGTTGCCGATTGCGACGCCGCGCTGGCCGATCTTCCGGAAAAGCATTGGATGCGCAAATTCAGCCTGTTGCGCGCGCGAGCGATGCACCGGCTCGAAAATTACGATGCCCTTGGGGCGTTGGAAGATGTCGATCTCGCTGCAGCCGTGGCGAAGGGCCATGACGATGCATATTTCGCACGCAGCCTGGGCCTCGGTCTGGATATCGTGCGGGCTTATGCGCTGCGCATCAACGCCAAACAGCACGACGCCGAAACGGTCGCGATGCAGGCGGCCGGCGCGCGGCCTTACAGCCGCCAGGTGCAGCTTTCCGCGCTGATCGCGATGGGGCCGGGTGTCGATCCGGCCGATGCCGATACGGTTCGCCGCGCCATTGCGCGCCTTGTCCCCACCGAGGTCGACGCGCTTTTCCTCGATGCCTTCGACAGCGGACGTTTCGCCGAAGCGTTGGCGCTTTACCCGCAACTCGCCCCGCCCGAAGAGATCGGCAACATCAACCTGTCGTCCTCGGAAAGAGCCGAACGCGAGTGGCGCGATTTCGAGAATGCGCAGGAATTCTGGGCCTGGCGCGGCGGCGCGAATGCCTATGCGCTGGCCGCTCTCGGCCGCAACGCCGAAGCGCGCGTGTCGCTCGATGCAGCGCGCTCGCGCCTTGCGCTCACCACCCAGCCCCCGCCGCCGCTCTCTGCCGCCGACGAAAAAGATACCGAAGCGCAAGCGTTGCATAGGGGTGCGATCGACATTCGCCTGCAAGCCGCTGCGCAAGCCGGGAAGATTCTCGATGAATGGTCTTCGATGGTCGAACGCCGCATCATGGTTTCGGATGGCAAGCTGAAAGAGGTGATGGCCACGCTGCAAACTCAGCCGCTGGTCCATAGTTTTGCCGCCGTGGACCTTCTGGAATCCATCATCGCCAAGCTTCCCGAAAAGGAACGCCCCGCCAATTCGCCCACCAAGGCGATGCGCGAAAAGCTCGCCAAGGAGCGTGTCGAGGCGCTGCAGGTCCAGCCGAGCGCATTGTTCAAGAGCCTGCCCGAACCCGAAACGGCGTCGCGCATTCCGCCCTATGAGGAAGCTTCGACGCCGCTTCTGGCTATGGAAGGTTCGCGCGCCGATATCGATACCGAGGGCTATCGTATCTCGGACCCGGATGCGCAAGGCATCGTCACTGTCAGCTATCGCGGTATCAGAGCCGGAGATTCCACCGTTGAGGAAATGGCATTGCTCTGCGCCGCCGATGTTGCGCGCAAAGCCGGCAAGAAGGGCATGATCGTGCTGCATCGGATGGATGTCCGCTACACCGTCACCACCGAAACGGGATACATGGTGCCGGTGCGCAAGGACCCGGACGGCTACCAGACCGAACTCAAAGTGGTGTTTGTCGATCCCGCAGCATTGCCTCGCCAATATGTCGACGCCGCATGGCGCGTCATCGACACCGATGCGCTCTACGCCGCGCTGTCGCCGTTTTATATCCGGCCGGCAAAGCACAATTAGCGGCGTCGTCGATTGCAAATGGTGGGCGCGATAGGGATTGAACCTATGACCCCTCCCGTGTGAAGGGAGTGCTCTCCCGCTGAGCTACGCGCCCGCTCGCGAAAGCGGACCCGCCCTATAAGGGGCGGGCCCAAGCGCCGTCAAGTTGGCGGAGCTGCCTCGATTTCAGGACAGAAGCCGCCGCGCCAGCGCCGGAATTTCCGAAAAATCTCCTGTCACGGCATCCGCACCCAGCATATGGGCGGGCTCCGGCGTGTAGCCGTAGTCGACCACGATCACGGGAACGCCCGCGGCGCGTGCCGTGTTCACGTCGGTGATGCTGTCGCCGATCATCACGGCGCCTGCGCCCGGTCCGCCCAGTTCCTCGACCACCGCATGGAACACCCGCGCGTCGGGCTTGCTGACGTCCAGCCGCCCCGCGCCGTGAATGGCGCCGAAGAACCCGGTCAGGTCGAGGGCGGGAAGCAGCAGGTCGGTCAGTTCCTGGGGCTTGTTGGTCAGCACGGCCAGCCGCGCGCCCTCGGCTTTCAGCCGCCCAAGTGTGGCCTCCACGCCCGGAAAGGGGCGGCTCCCCACCGCGATATGCTTCTTATAATGGGCGATATAGGCATCCACGAGGCTGGGCATCCGCGCTTCGTCCATGGCCTGGCCCGTCATTTTGAAGGCTTCGACCAGCATGGTCCGGGAACCGTGCCCCACCAGATGCCGAAGATCGGCGTGGTTCACCGGCGGCCGGCCCTCTTGAATCAGGATGGCATTCATCGCCCCCAGAAGGTCGGGGGCGGTGTCCACCAAAGTTCCATCGAGATCGAAAACGAGAGCGGGCGAGGGCAGCGAATCCATGGGCCCAGTTAACCCACAGGTTGCTTTCCCATGGCAATATGCCGTCGCAAAACGTCACTTTACCGCCATTTCTGCCCTGTTTATCGCGGGCCGGGCGGGGGCGTACAAAGGTTAAGACGGAAGCGAGCGTAAAGCGTTGGGCAAGGCGGCAGTCATATTGGCTGCGGGTATGGGCACCCGCATGAAATCGGCGACGCCCAAAGTCCTGCACAAGGTGGCGGGCAGGCCCATTCTCGGTCATGTGATTGCAGCCGCGCGCGGTGCAGGCGCCACCAAGATCGTGGTCGTCACGTCGCCGGATGGCCAGGCCGTGCGCGATTACGCGGCGAAAGAGGGCGCGGATGCCGTCATTCAGGAACAGCAGCTCGGCACCGGACACGCCGCGAATTGCGCGGCAGGCGCGCTGAAGGATTTTGCGGGTGTCGTCGCCGTCACCTATGGCGACATGCCTTTGCTGACATCGAAGACATTCGAAGCATCCTACGAAGCGCAAAAGACCGCGGGCATGGCCATCGTCGCCTTCGACGCGAAAGATCCGTCCGCTTACGGCCGCGTGATCTTGGATCGCGACGGAATGTTGGATCGCATCGTGGAGTTCAAGGACGCCAGCGAAAAGGAACGCGCGGTCACGCTTTGCAACGCTGGGCTTCTCGCGGCGGATGCCAAGTCGTTTTTTAAATGGGCCGCGAACTTGAAAAACGACAACGCGCAGAAAGAATACTATCTCACCGACATTCCGCTTCTTGCGCGTGCGGATCGCGTGGCGTGTGCGGTGGCCCGCACCGGCGAAGAGGAAGTGATGGGCGTGAACAGCCGCGCCGAACTTGCCAATGCCGAAGCCGCGATGCAGCGCCGTTTGCGC
>DASZYI010000121.1:0-5914 GCA_035545475.1 Rhizomicrobium sp. | reverse complement strand
GCGTTCATGTATCTGGGCGAACTCGTCGAATATGGCGAGACCGAAAAGATGTTCACCACGCCCGAAAACAAGCGCACCGAAGACTACATCACCGGACGCTTCGGTTAGAGATAATCCTCGGCACGTGTCGCATCCGCGCGCGTCTGCGAAAGCGCATTGAAGATCGCGCTCAGCACCACGCTCACAATCAAATTCAGAATAAGCGAACTGAGCGCGGCGTAGCAGGGAATCGTCACGCCGAAGATCGTCACGGCATAGATGGACTTGGCGAAATTCAGACTGGCCGCCATTGCCGTGCCTGAGGCGATACCTGCGCCCCATCCGATCAGAAGCGCCCAGGGGTTGAGCCAGCGGGTGTAAAGCCCAATCAGCACGGCAGGCAAGGTCTGGATGATCCAGATGCCGCCCAGAAGCTGGAGCTGGATTGCATAGGATTGCGGCAGTGCCACGATGAAGAACAGCGCGCCCACCTTCACCACAAGGGAGGCGATCTTTGCGACCTGGCTTTCGCGCGCGGGTTCGCAATCGGGCGCGAGATATTCGCGATAGATATTGCGCGTAAAGAGGTTTGCGGTGGCGATGGACATGATCGCGGCGGGCACCAGCGCGCCGATGGCGATGGCCGCGAACGCCACGCCCACGAACCACGACGGAAAACTCTGCAGGAATAGCGCGGGCACGGCGAAATTGTTGCCGTAATCCTTGAACCCGCCTGCGAATGCCGGATTGTCCTTCACGCCCGCCGCAATCGCCATGAATCCGAGCAGCGCAATCAAACCGAGTGCAAAAGAATAGGCGGGCAGCACCACCGCGTTTCGCCGGATCACATGACGGCTCGACGAACTCAGTATTCCCGTCATCGCATGCGGATAGAGGAAAAGCGCCAGCGCCGATCCCAACGCCAGCGTCGCATAGGCGCTTTCCGCACCCCAATTGGTGTGCGTGGCGGGTGCCAGCAGCAATTTGTCGGTGCCGACGCTTGCGAAAATGTGGGCGTACCCGCCGAGCTGCGCCGGGATAATGATGACCGCCGCGATAACCGTCACATATATCAATACGTCTTTCACCACCGCGATCATCGCTGGCGCCCGCAGGCCACTCGTATAGGTGTAGGCGGCAAGAATTCCGAACGCCACGAACAGCGCCCATTCGCCTTGCACGCCAAGCGCTGCGATCACCACTTCCATGCCGACAAGCTGCAGCGCGATATAGGGCATGGTCGCAACGATGCCGGTGAGGGCCACGGCCAATGCCAATGCGCGATTGCCGAAGCGGCCGCGCACGAAATCCGCCGCCGTGACATAGCCTTTGGCATGCGCCACCGACCAAAGCCGCGGATAGCAGAGGAAGAGGATCGGATAGACAAGGATCGTATAGGGCACGGCGAAGAAGCCGGTCGCGCCCGCCCCGAACATCAGCGCAGGCACGGCGACGAACGTGTAGGCCGTATAAAGATCGCCGCCCAACAGAAACCACGTGACGATGGTGCCGAAGCGCCGCCCGCCCAGCCCCCATTCGGCCAGTTGCGTGAGGTCGCCCCTGCGCCACCGCGCCGCGACGAAACCCAGGACCGTGACGGAAGCGAACAGCAGAACGAAAACCGACAGCGCCACGACATTCATTGGCGGCGGCCGTCATTGTCGCGGTCTTCCGCGCGGTAGACGGGCCAGAGCAGCACCGCCCCCAACGGAATCCACAAAAGCTGAAACCAGTAGAAGAACGGAATGCCCGCGATGCTGGGCTCGGCGCGGTTGTAGAACCCGACCCAAAGCATTGCGATGAAGGGCAATAGCAGAAGCAGATGAACGGCGCGCAGCCGTGCCCCGTGTCGTTTGGATTGCGCCATGTCCGCCCCTCTTGTTGGCCGCATCATGCGCAGCTTTGAATCTGGCGCAAGCGTCATCGAATTTCCGCAGCGCAGCGCCGAATCCGTCTCGGCGGCTTGTGGGCAAACTGCTAGCGTCCGCCTGGGATCAGGGAATGGGGCATGCCATGCGAATTCTGCTCGCCGGTTTTCTCGGCGCGATTGCGATGTATGTCTGGATGTCGGTTGCGCATATGGCGACACCGCTCGCCATGATGGGCGTGAGCCACCTCAATAGCGAGCAGCCCGTAATGGATGCGATCCACACCGATCTCGGAAGCAAATCGGGCTTCTATCTATATCCCTGGAGCGAAGATGTGAGCGCCGAGGGAATGAAGGCGCAGCAGGCCCGCCTCGATGCGAATGGTGCGGGCCTGATCGTCTATCGTGCGCCCGGTACGGCCAGCGTTTCCATGGCGCAGCCCCTGGTCTACGAGTTCGTCAGCGAATTGGTGCAATCATTGATCGCAGCCTGGCTCGTGGCGCAAATGATCATCGCCACTTATGCGCGCCGCGTTATATTTGTGACCGCCGTTGGCGTCGCGGTCGGCATCGGTACCAATGTTTCCTATCACATCTGGTATGGCTTCCCTGCCGATTACACGCTGGGAAACGTCATCATTCAGGTGGTGGGCTATCTGGCGGCAGGATTGGTGATCGCGGCGATGTTGCGCAGGAAAGAAGCGATTTAGCGCTTCGCCTCGCGCTCGCAATCCTCGCGCAGCTTGTCGAGTTCTTCCTCCGGCAGTTTTTCGACCTGCATAAAGGCGTTGCGCGCATCGTCCGTGGCGCGGATCAGTTCATCGAGTTTTGCTTGCAACGCCGCGCCGTCCCGATTCTGGGTATTTTGAATCAGGAACACCATCAGGAAGGTGATGATGGTCGTGCCGGTATTGATGATGAGCTGCCACGTATCGGAATAGTGGAAGATCGGCCCCGTCACCGCCCATCCCAGAATGATGAGGCAACACAAGGCAAAGGTGAGCGGTTTTCCCGCCGCGCGCGCCGTCCAGTTGGCGAAATTGGCAAAGCCGGTTTGTCCGCCCAGGTGATGCAACTCGGCCGTGGTACGGAAGGCAGGGCTGGCTCTTTCCTGATTGGGTAACATGGCTCAGGCAGAACGCCGTCCGACGAAAACGAGTGCCACACCGGCCAGAAGAACCACGACGCCCGCGACGGTTGGGATCGAGACGTGGTGCTCTTCCTGGGCATTCACTTCCACCGGACCCGCCTTCAGAACCGGCTTGGTCTCTGTGTAGCTGAAATTTTCAAACAGCAGTCCGGCAATACCGAGAACAATCAAAACGATGCCGACAAGTGCGGTGCCACGCATGAACGCGCTCCTTCGGGTTTCCGCACGAAACAACGGCTGGAAGTTCCGATGGTTCCCGCTTCACTGCGCGGCGATCCGCCGGCGATAGGAAAGCGCTTCCGCGATATGCGGGCGGCGCACATGCTCCACCCCTTCCAGGTCGGCAATGGTGCGCGCCACGCGCAGGGTCCGGTGATAACCGCGCGCCGTCAGTTTCATGCTTTCCGCCGCGGCGGAGAGGAGGGCGGCACCACGTTCGTCGGGCGACGCCACCCGGTCGAGCAGGGCGCCTTCGATTTCCGCATTGGTGCGGATGTTTTCGTTTTCGTAGCGGCTTCGCTGAATGGCACGCGCGGCTGCCACGCGGCTCGCTACCTGCGCCGTTCCTTCCGAAGGCGGGGGAAGCGCCAAATCCTGCGCGGAGACATTGGCCACTTCGATGGCGATGTCGATGCGGTCGAGCAGCGGTCCCGAAAGCCGTGCCTGGTAATCGACGCCGCATTTGGGCGCGCGTCCGCAAGCTTGCGCGGGATCGGTCAGATATCCGCACCTGCACGGATTCATCGCTGCCACAAGCTGAAAGCGCGCCGGAAATCGTACATGCGCATTGGCGCGCGCGATCACGGCTTCGCCCGTTTCGATGGGCTGGCGCAGCGAATCCAGAACTTGCCGCTGGAATTCGGGAAGCTCATCGAGGAACAGCACGCCCAGATGGGCAAGGCTCACCTCCCCGGGCTTCACCTTCAATCCGCCGCCGATGAGTGCGGCCATCGACGCCGAATGATGCGGGCTGCGAAACGGGCGCCGCCGCGAAATGGCGCCATCGCGCAATTCGCCCGCAAGCGATTGCACCATGGAAATCTCCAATGCCTCGCGCGCATCGAGCGGGGGCAGCAAGCCGGGCAGGCGTGCAGCCAGCATCGATTTGCCCGCGCCCGGCGGCCCGATCATCAGCATGTTGTGTCCGCCGGCGGCTGCGATTTCGAGCGCGCGTTTGGCGCTTTCCTGTCCCTTTACGTCTTTCAGGTCCGGAAGATGGCCCGCATCCTTCGCCAGTCTCGCACTCGGCGGATTGAGAACCTGCGCGCCCTTCATGTGATTGACCAGACCGATCAACGAAGGCGTCGCGATGATCTCCACATCGCCCGCCCATGCCGCCTCCGCGCCGCACGATGCCGGGCAGATCAGGCCGCGCCCCGCTTCGCTCGCGGCGATTGCGGTCGGAAGCACGCCTGCCACCGCCGTCACCTGCGCATCGAGCGACAGCTCGCCGAGCGCGGTGTAACGTGCCATCTCGCTTGCCGGCAGCACACCCATGGCGGCGAGCAATCCCAGCGCAATGGGAAGATCGTAATGGCTTCCTTCTTTCGGCAGATCGGCGGGCGCCAGATTGACCGTCACTTTCTCGAACGGCATGGCAAGCCCGATGGCCGCAAGGGCCGCGCGCACCCGCTCGCGGCTTTCGCCCACCGCCTTGTCGGCCAATCCCACGATGTTGAAGTTGTTTCCGGCTTGCGCATGGCTGCCGATATGGACCTGGACGTCCACCTCGCGCGCCTCGATCCCCTGAAAGGCGACCGTATAGATATGAGCGACCGTCATCGTGTCATCCCCGTGCGGGGATTAGCGGGTGGTTTGCCGATCTATGCAATCGCGGGTTGTCGCGGATTGTCGCGAAGCGCGCCGTCTGCGACGGACTTTGACCTTAAGCCCGGGGCCGAACGTCGAAGGCGATGGTCGTGCGGGTCTCGTCCGATTGGAACGGCGTCGTGCCATGCCACATGTAAGAGGGGAACAGCACCAGGCGTCCGACCTTCGGTTCGACCTTGCGCCGTATGGCATCGGCAAAGCCCATGTCGAACGGCGGCGCACCGAATGTCAGCCAGCCCTCTTCGCCAGTCGCCTTGGGCAGCGCCACATAATAGGCCGAGCTGATCCAGCCCGTTTTGTGGACGTGGCTGAGATGCAGACCGCCGCTCTTCAGCCGCGTGGTCCAGCCGCCGAGATAACCGAAGCCATTACCTTTGCGCGCGAACAGCGGATGGTCGGGATCGTCCTTCATCCGCGCGATGTAGGCATTCACCGCATCGTCGAAACGGGCGCGCAAGCCCGCGATCAACGGGTGGTTGGTTGCGAACAGATCGTCGATGGTCTGTGTGCCGCCGCGCACATTCTGATCGACATATTCGCGGCCGACCGCGTGCAGCGGATTGAGCGCCTCGTTAAGCGCCCGGTTGAAGCTCTCCATATCGGAGAAACCATCGGGTGCTTCCAGATCGAAGGTCTGCACCAGCCGCGCATAATCGTTGATCGCCGCTTCGCGTTCGTCGCCGAGCTTGCGCATGGCAAGCGTGGCAAGCGCCACACCGAGAGGATTGCCCAGCTGCAGCGCCAGCGATTTTTCGCTCGCCTCAAGCGCACGCTTCGCATCGCCCGCCCGCAAAAGAGTCTCGGCGAAATTGCACCAGGCCGCCGCATTGTCCGGTTCCCCGGCGACCGCGCGCTCGTGCGCCGCAATGGCGCCTTCGACATCGCCCAGCCGGATCAGCGCGCGGCCAAGTCCGTCATGTCCGACAATGGTGTTGCTGCCGATGGCATTGCCTTTTTCGAAACCGGTCTTGGCTTCCTCGAAGCGTTCGGCGCGCAAGAGCAGACTGGCCCGGTCGAACTCCAGCGCCGGAACGCCGGGCACGGCGTCGATGGCCGCTTCATAGGAACTGAGGAATTCGTCGTTGCGC
>DASZYI010000120.1:0-4309 GCA_035545475.1 Rhizomicrobium sp. | reverse complement strand
GCTCATAACCTGAAGGTCCTAGGTTCAAATCCTAGCCCCGCAACCAAAAGGACGCCGCTGGAACTTAGGTTTCGGCGGCGTTTTTGTTTGCGCGCCGCGAGGACTAGGATCGGGACATGACCAAGCCCGCGAAAATTCCCGGTCCCGATCATCCGATCACCATCGCGCCCAATCCCAAGCGTGTGACGGTGAAGGTGGGAGGCCGTGTGATTGCCGATACGCGGCGTGCGTTGTCGTTGCGGGAGGCCTCGTATCCGGCGGTGAACTATATTCCATGCGAAGATGTCGACATGGCCTTGCTCGAACGCAGCGATCATTCGACCTATTGTCCGTATAAGGGCGAGTGCTCCTATTTCTCCATTCCCGTCGGAGGCGAGCAGGCGCGCAATGCGGTGTGGAGTTACGAAGCGCCTTACGCGGCGGTGGCCGAGATCAAGAATCGGCTGGCGTTTTATCCGGACCGGGTGACTCTGGAGGAGACGGCTTAAGCCGGTTCTTCACCGCGCGCAGCATATCTTCCAGCCGCAGTTTCAGGCGAGGCTGCTGCAGATCGGCCCAATACATCGGCGGGGTGCTCATCGCGAGGCTGCGCTTGTATTGCATGTCGCCCGCCAGGAGATCGTAGACGCGGGCATCGCCTTTCAGATGACGTTCGACGGCGAGATAATGCGAGACGAGACCGGGCTTCAGTTTTGAATCGTCTTCATAGGCAAAGCCCGAGAGATAAGCGCCGACCTGGCCCCGATAGGTGAAATTGTAGAGATAGCCGATCTCGAAATCGCCCGCCGCGATGCGCAGGAGTTCGACCTCGCCCAGAGGTCCGCGGGTGAGGGCGATCTCTTCGTGGAAGTCGTTGAGGAATTTGTAACCGAAGGCGCCGCGGTCGCCGCGCGAGATCCAGTATTTCTGATGCAGGTTGCGCAAGGCATCGAAATACTGTGCGAATTCTTTTTCGGTTTTCGCTGCCGTGAGGGTGACCGGACCGCGTTCGCCATAGAGTTTCAACGCACGGCGGATCTGATAACGCGTGTTCGAGCTGAGCGTGCCGAGATAATCCTGGTTGCTCTGTCGCAACGCGTTGAGGTCGATGACGCCGCTCTGTTTGACCGAATGCAGGTGAACGCGAAGGCCGGTTGCCTCAAGCAGCTTGAGATAGGTTTCGTCGATACCGGTGAAGCGCCATTCGTCCCATGAACCGAGAACGCGTTTGGCTTCTTCCGACGATAGAACATGGTCGATGCAGCGTGCGGGCAATTCGGTTCCGTATGCGCGGTCGCACAGGAAACCGTTATGCTCGATGCACAGGATGTCGATTTCGCGTTCGCCGGTTTCGTTGAGATAGAGCTTGCGCGTTCTTAGCCCGCCGTGGCGCGTTTCGCCGCTGGCGCACAGAAATCCCAGCGCGACGAGTTTGCCGTTGTCGGTGGCGCGCAGGATCAAAGGCTTCAATCCGGATTGGCGCAGCAAGGTGCCGATCCAGCCCCACGACATATAGAAGTCGATGTCGGCGCGCGTTTCGAGTTCGCGCCACTCGCGTTCGAGTTGGTCGAGGTCTTCCAGCGGGGCAAGGCGGAAATCCGTCATCCTCTGGGTTTACAGCCTTTTTCTGGACAGATGCTTACCGGACACCGCTTGCAGGACCCAAGGGCTGCGCGCCACAATACCGGACATACGAAATTTCGATACGGCCGGAGGATGCGCCTATGAGCGATCTTGAGACTTTTCGCAGCGAAACAAGGGCCTGGCTGGAGGCGAACTGTCCGCCCTCCATGCGCGGCTCGGGCGCATCGGCAATTGCCGAGGAGGGCGACTCCCCCATCTGGGGCGGCCGACGCGCGAAATGGACCAATCCAGATGGAAAGCTTTGGCTCGACCGGATGGCCGGGAAGGGTTGGACCGCGCCGACCTGGCCCAAGGAGTATGGCGGCGGGGGACTTTCGTCCGCCGAAGCGCGCGTGCTGCAGCAGGAGTTGAACCGCATCAAGGCGCGGCCGCCATTGCTCTCGTTCGGCATCTGGATGTTGGGGCCGGTGCTTCTCGAATATGCCAATGAGGAACAGAAACGCGAACATTTGCCCAAGATCGCACGCGGGGAAATCCGCTGGTGTCAGGGCTATTCCGAGCCGGGTGCGGGCTCCGACCTCGCAAGCTTGCGCACGAAATGCGAGGACAAGGGCGATCATTTCCTGATCAACGGTCAGAAGATCTGGACGTCCTATGCGAATTATGCCGATTGGATTTTCTGTCTGGTGCGTACCGACACGTCGAAGAAGCACGAAGGCATTTCCTTCATTCTGTTCGACATGACCACTCCGGGCGTGGAAGCCCGTCCGATCAAACTGATCTCGGGCAATTCGCCCTTCTGCGAAACCTTCTTCACCGATGTGAAAGTGCCCAAAGCCAATTTGGTCGGGAAATTGAATGGCGGCTGGGAAATCGCCAAACGCCTGCTGCAATATGAGCGCCAGAACATCTCGGCGGGCGGTTTCGGCGGCGGCAGCGGTTACGATCTCGAACATGCAGCCAAGGATCATGTCGGCACCGAGAACGGAAAGCTCGCGGACGGCGATCTGCGCGCGCGTATCACGCAGCACAAGATGGAAGCGCGCGCCTTCGCGCTGACCGTGCGGCGGCTGGAGGAAGAGGCCAAGGCCAAGAAGGGGCCGAGCCCCGCCGTCTCCATCGTCAAATATGCAGCGGCAAAGGTGAACCAGGATCGCACCGAATTGCTGGTGGAAGCGCTGGGGCATCAAGGCCTCGGCTGGGAGGGCGAAGGCTTCTCGGCGGACGAGATTGCGGCGACGCGCGGTTGGTTGCGCGCCAAGGGCAATTCCATCGAGGGCGGCACCAGCGAAGTGAACCTCAACGTCGTGGCCAAGCGCGTGCTCGGCCTTCTCGATCACCAATAAGAAAAGAAGAGACGATCAATGGCTGTCCTCAGCGAAGAACAGACGATGCTGCGCGATGCGGCGAAATCCTGGGTGAGCGAGAAATCGCCCGTGACCGCCTTTCGCAAACTGCGCGATAGTGGCAATGCGGACGGATTCGACCGCACCGCGTGGAGTGAAATGGCGCAAATGGGTTGGGCCGGCATTCTGATTCCCGAAGAATTCGGCGGATCGGGGCTCGGTTATCTGACCTTGGGATTGGTGCTGGAAGAAACCGGGCGCACGCTCACGGCCTCGCCGCTCGTCTCGACGGCGTTGACGGCCGCGACCGCGCTTCTGCTCGGCGGCAACGACGCACAGAAGAAAGCCTGGTTGCCGAAGATCGCGGAAGGAAAGGCAATCGCAACGCTTGCGGTGGACGAAGCCGCTCATCATGCGCCCGCCAGGATCGCCTTGAAGGCGACGAAATCCGGCACGGGCTGGGTGCTTTCGGGCAAGAAGACCTTCGTTCTCGACGGCGGCGCGGCCGATCTGGTGATCGTAGCGGCACGCACCAGCGGCAAAAGCGGCGATACAAGCGGCATCACCTTGTTCCTCGTGGACGGCAACGCCAAGGGGCTTTCGCGGCAAAAGCTGAAAAGCGTGGACAGCCGTGGGGTCGCCAATCTTTCCTTCGATAATGTCGAAGCCGGCGCAGATGCGGTGCTGGGATCGGTGGATCATGGTTTCGGCATTCTGGAAGCGACTCTGGATCGCGCGCGCGCAGGACTGGCGGCGGAAATGCTCGGCAGCGCCACGCAAGCGTTCGAAACAACGCTCGACTATCTCAAGACGCGCGTGCAGTTCGGGCAGGTGATCGGCACGTTCCAGTCGCTGCAGCATCGCGCGGCCAAGATGTACACCGACCTCGAATTGACGCGTTCCTGCGTGGAGGCGGCGCTTTCGGCCATCGACAACAATTCCAACGATGTGGCGCAATTGGTTTCGCTCGCCAAGGCGAAGGCGAACGAAGTCTATCATCTCGTCTCGAACGAGATGGTGCAGATGCATGGCGGCATCGGCATGACGGACGCGCACGATGCCGGCCTCTATCTCAAGCGCGCGCGTGCCGCAGAGGCGACGTTCGGAAGTGCTGCCTATCACCGGGACCGCTACGCAAGCTTGCTGGAATATTAACGAAGCCATCTTCGCAATCATGCGTTCTTGTGCAATAGCACGCATGCGTAGAGGATTGCGACGATGATCTCGGTCAAGATGCGTCTGGGCAGTGCCGGCGCCGATGTGAAAGCGGCGTCGGCGGCGTGGCGCGCAGAATTTCCCAAATTGTGGGCGAAGGACAAATCGCTCTGGACCGGCGCCGACGAAGACAAGTGGCTCGGCTGGCTCGACATTGTGGCGCGCGAACAGCGCGACCTGCCGTC
>DASZYI010000119.1:0-39505 GCA_035545475.1 Rhizomicrobium sp. | reverse complement strand
TTCCGTAACGGTCGAGCGCCAGTGCGTCGTGCGCCGCCAGGATCGACGCCTCCAGCGAGATCACCATGCCGGTGTCGTAACTGCGCACGATGGAAGGATTCAGCCGCAACAGCCCCGCCGCCGTGTTGCTGTCGCGGTCGGTGGTGAACAGCGCGCCATCCGCAATCCCACCAAGATTTAATGTGGCCGGGCCCAGCTCGGTGACGAGAGGTTCCACCGGAAAAATCTCGGCGCGAGATGCCGCAGGCGCTAACCAAAGAGCCCCCGAAAGCATCGCAGCGAGACAGATGGCTCTTCCAGCACGCCCATGCGGCATTTCACATTTCCTTGAGTTGCGGATAAGGGGTTGCCCGCCCGCTAGCGTTGCGGTTTCGTAACGGAAATCATCTGAGGCTTCCATGAATCGTCTTCTCACACCGGCCGCCTTGGCCACGTTTGCCCTTGTTCTTCTGGCTGGCTGTGCGGGCAAGCCGGATTCGCCTCCCATAGTGCTCAACGACAGCGACCCGCATTCGACCAATCCCGACCGCATCGTCTGCCGTCAACTGCCGCCGCCCACCGGCAGCCACATCTCGCAAGACCAGAAGGTCTGCCACACCTGGGCCGAGTGGCAGAAGATCGAAAAATATTCGCAGGAAGCCATCCGCCACGGCCAGCGGATGCCCGGTTCCGCCAATTCACCGAACTAACGCGTCGCGTTGCACACGGAACCACGGTTAAGTATAAGCCGCAGCCGTCATTCGGGGGCTAGCGACGGCGCGTGATTCTGCGCCGGAAGGATAAAAATGAAACACCCGATGCGACTTCTGCCTTTGTTGTTCTGCGCCCTGGCGCTTTCCGCCTGCGGCGGCAACGATGCCCAGGATGCCGATACGGGCGCCACCGCGATCTCGTCGACCAGCGGCAAGGTGACCTTAGGGGTCAACTCCTACCTCTGGCATGCGAGCCTCGACACGTTGCGCTTCATGCCGCTCGCCTCGGCCGATCCGTTCGGCGGCGTCATCATCACCGACTGGTACACCGCGCCGCAGAGCCCCAATGAGCGGCTGAAGGTGACCGTCTACATCCTCGACCGCCGCCTGCGGGCCGATGGCATCAAGCTCGCCGTCTTCCGCCAGACCAAGACGGCCGCCGGCACCTGGGCCGACGCCGCCACCAATCCGGACACGGCCAACAAGCTGGAAGACGCGATCCTGACCCGGGCCCGCGAACTCAGGCTCGCCAGCCAAAATTCTGGAAGTTAAACAGCCCGCGCGCTAAAGCCTCCGGTTCCGGCGGACCCCGCGCCGGCAATTGGAGACACAGCATGGCGCGTTACAACGCCAAGGAAACAGAGCAGCGCTGGCAGGCGGAGTGGACCCGCCGCAATTGCTTCGCCGCGCCCAACACATCCGACAAGCCGAAGGCCTATGTGCTGGAGATGTTCCCCTACCCGTCGGGGAAGATCCATATGGGCCATGTCCGCAACTACACAATGGGCGACGTCATCGCCCGCTTCCGCCGCGCGCAAGGCTTCAATGTGCTCCATCCGATGGGATGGGATGCGTTTGGCTTGCCGGCCGAAAACGCCGCCCGCGAAAAAGGCGTCGATCCGCGCGAATGGACCTACGCCAACATCGCGGCGATGCGCGACCAGTTGAAGATGATGGGCCTGGCCATCGACTGGTCGCGCGAATTCGCGACCTGCGATCCGGAATATTACGCCCAGCAGCAAAAGCTGTTTATCGAATTCTACAACGCAGGCCTCGTCTACCGCTCCGAAGCCGATGTGAACTGGGATCCGGTCGATCAGACCGTGCTCGCCAACGAACAGGTGATCGAGGGCCGCGGCTGGCGTTCCGGCGCGTTGGTGGAACGGCGCAAGCTCTCGCAATGGTTCTTCAAGATCACCGCCTTCTCCGACGATCTCTTGAAGGGCTTGGACACGCTCGACCGCTGGCCGGAAAAAGTCCGGCTGATGCAGAAGAACTGGATCGGCCGTTCGGAAGGTTTGCGCTTCACCTTCACGCTCATCGATGCGCGCAAGCTCGAAGTCTTCACCACCCGCCCCGATACCTTGTTCGGCGCGAGTTTCGTCGCCCTCTCGCCCGATCACCCGCTGACCGAAGAATTGTCGGCGCGCGATCCGAAACTGAAAGCCTTCGTCGAAGAATGCCGCAGAGTCGGCACCGCCGAAGAAGCCATCGAAAAAGCCGAAAAGAAAGGCTTCGACACGGGCCTCACAGCCACGCATCCCTTCGATGCGAACTGGAAGCTTCCCGTCTATGTCGCGAATTTCGTGCTGATGGGCTATGGCACCGGCGCAATTTTCGGCTGCCCCGCGCACGACCAGCGCGACCTCGATTTCGCGCGCAAATACAATCTCAGCGTCACGCCCGTCGTCGTCCCCGAAGACGCCGATCCGAAAACCTTCGCCGTCGGCGACGAGGCCTATACCGGCCCCGGCAAGCTCGCCAATTCGCGCTTCCTCGATGGGCTCGATGTCGAAAGCGCCAAACGCGAAGTCGCCACGCGCCTCGAAGCGCAAGGCATTGGCGAACGCACGGTGAATTACCGCCTGCGCGACTGGCTCGTCTCGCGCCAGCGCCCATGGGGTTGTCCGATCCCGATGGTGCATTGTGAAAAATGCGGCGTCGTGCCCGCCACCGATCTGCCGGTGAAGCTGCCGGAGAAACTCGTCTTCGACACGCGCGGCAACCCGCTCGATCACGATCCCGTCTGGAAACACACCACCTGCCCGAAATGCGGGGGCAAGGCCGTGCGCGACACCGACACGCTCGACACTTTCGTGGACTCGTCGTGGTATTTCGCGCGCTTCACCGACCCACACGCGAGCGAACCGCTCACCCGCGCGGCATGCGATTATTGGTTGCCGGTCGATCAATATATCGGCGGCATCGAACACGCGATCCTGCATCTGCTCTATTCGCGCTTCTTCACGCGGGGCTTGCACAAGCTCGGCCATGTCGGCTTGGACGAACCGTTTGCCGGATTGTTCACGCAAGGCATGGTCTGCCACGAGACCTACAAGAACCAGAACGGCGAATGGGTTCTGCCGGAAGAGATCGAAAAGCGCGACGGCAAGGCCTTCCTCAAAGGCACCAACGTCGAAGCGACCATCGGCTCCTCCGAAAAGATGTCGAAGTCGAAGAAGAACGTGATCGCCCCCGAAACGATCATCGATGTCTACGGCGCCGACACCATTCGCTGGTTCATGCTCTCCGACACCCCGCCCGAACGCGACATCGAATGGACGGAAGAAGGTGCGGAAGGCTGCTGGCGTTTCGTGCAACGCATCTGGCGCCTGGTCACCGAAAGCGAAAACATCGCCCCGCCCGGCACCAAGATCGAAAACGCGCAAGGCGCTTCGCTCGATCTGCGCCGCGCCACCCACCGCGCCATCGCCGCGGTGACGGACGATCTGGCGGCCTTGCGGTTCAACCGCGCGGTGGCCCGCATCTACGAACTTGCGAACGCCATCGGCGCCGCCGACAAGGCCGACGGTGCGGCGCGCCGCGAAGCGCTCGAAGCGCTGGTATTGCTGATCGGCCCGATGATGCCGCATCTGGCCGAAAGCGCCTGGGAATCGCTCGGCCACAAGACGCTTGTCGTCGACACGCCGTTCCCGAAAGCGGACGCCGCACTCACCGAATCCACCTCCGTCACCATCGCGGTACAGGTGAACGGCAAGCTGCGCGGCACCATCGAGGTGACGAAAGACATGAGCGAAGACGCGATCAAACAAATGGCGCTCGCGCTCGACGGCGTCACCCGAGTGCTGGAAGGCAAAACCCCGCGCCGCGTGATCGTCGTGCCCGGCCGCATCGTGAACGTGGTGGCATGAATTTCGAAACGCCCCTCCCACTTACCTCCCCCTCGCGGGGAGGTCGACGCGCGCGCGAGCGCGCGGCGGGTGGGGGCCGCGGTGGTGAATTCTGGAACACCGTCTTCGTTGCGCGTCCCCCCACCCGCCGCGCTGCGCGCGTCGACCGCCCCGCGTGGGGGGCGGTAAGAAAAGTAGCTATCGTTTTCTGCGCAATGATGCTCGCCGCTTGCGGCTTCCATCCGCTCTATGGCCGCGGCGGCGCAAGCCCCGCTATCATGGCGTCCATCTATGTCGATCCGATTCAGGATCGCACCGGTTACGAACTCAGAAACAGCCTGATGGATCTGTTCAACGCGGGCGGCGGCGGTTCCAAACAATATCGTTTGAAGGTCCGCCTTGCCGACCAACGCAAAGGCATCGCATTGCAGAACGACGCCACCATCACGCGCTACAACTACCTGCTCGATGCCGATTACGAACTCTTCGATTCCACCGGCAAAATCGTCACCAGCGGGCACCAGTCCACGCTCACTGCCTACAACGTGGTGTCATCGCCTTACGCCACCTTGGCCGCCCAACAGGACGCGCAGAAACGCGCCGCCCAGGATCTGGCCCAGCGCATCCAGCTCGATCTCGGCGTCTTCTTCGCAAGGCGCAAGCAATGACCGCGCCCCGCCCCGCCGATATCGAACGTTTCGTCGAACGTCCGCCGTCCTCGATCATCGCGGTCCTGGTGTTCGGCCCGGATCGCGGCCTTGTCACCGAACGCGCCAATCGTCTGGCGAAATCCGTGGTGCCCGATCTCACCGACCCGTTCCGCGTCGCCGATCTCGACGAGGGCACGCTCGATTCCGATCCCGCACGCCTTGCCGATGAAGCGCAAGCCCTGTCGATGACCGGCGGACGCCGCGTTGTGCGCGTGCGCGGCGCCACCAACAGCCACACGTCCATTTTCGAAGCCGTGCTCGATCAACCGGTGGGCGATGCCTTAATCGTGGCCGAAGGCGGCGATCTCAACAAAAGCTCGTCCTTGCGCAAACTCTTCACCGAGGCCGACAACGCCGCGGCAATCGCCTGCTATCCCGACACCCCGCGCGATCTAGCAGACGTCGTGCGAAGCGCGTTGAAAGCCGAAAATCTCGCCATCAGCGCCGAAGCGCTGGACGACGCAGTATCGCGTCTTGGCTCTGATCGCGGCGTCACGCGGCGCGAACTCGACAAGCTGATCCTTTACGCAAAAGACAAAAAGAAGATCGAACTCGAAGACATCCGCGCCATTATGGGCGACGAAGCCGAGGCCCGCAGCGAAGAAATGTGCGATGCCGCAGGCGAAGGCGATTTCCGCCGCCTCGACATCGCACTCGAACGTCTCTGGGTCGCCGAAACCTCACCCATCGCGGTGGTGCGAACCGCGCTCGGCCATTTCCAGCGTCTGGCGCAGGCCGTGGCCGAAAAGAATCGCGGCGAAAGCATCGACAACGCGATGCGAAAATTCCGCCCGCCCATCCATTTCAGCCGGGTCAATTCGTTCAAGGCCCAGGCCAATCGCTGGACGGAGCCCAAACTGCTTGCGGCCCTCGACATGCTTCTCGAAACCGAAGCCTTATGCAAAACAACCGGCGTGCCCGCCGAAGCCGCCTGCGGTCGCGCGCTTCTCAACATCGCGGCCATGGCTCGCTGATGCTCAAGGTTCGCATCATTCCCTGTCTCGACGTGAAAGACGGCCGCGTCGTCAAAGGCGTGAACTTCGTCAACCTGCGCGACGCGGGCGATCCCGTCGAACAGGCGATGGTCTATGACGCGGCGGGCGCAGACGAATTGTGTTTCCTCGATATCGTCGCAAGCCACGAAAAGCGCGGGATTCTGTTGGATGTCGTGCGCCGCACAGCCGAAGTCTGCTTCATGCCGCTCACCGTCGGCGGCGGGGTGCGCACGCTGGATGACATTCGCGCGCTTCTGCTCGCCGGTGCCGACAAGGTGGGCGTGAACACCGAAGCGGTCCGCCGTCCCGAATTCATCCGCGAAGGCGCGGAAAAATTCGGCAGCCAATGCATCGTCGCCGCCATCGACGCCAAACAGGTGTCCCCCGGCAAATTCGAAGTCTTCACCCATGGCGGCCGGGAGCGCACCGGCATCGACGCAATCGAACACGCCAGGAAACTGGTCGCGTATGGCGCAGGCGAAATCCTGCTCACCTCGATGGATCGCGACGGCACCAAATCCGGTTATGATCTCGCACTGACACGCGCGGTCTCCGATGCGGTAACAGTCCCGGTCATCGCCAGCGGCGGCGTCGGTAACCTCACCCATCTGGTAGAAGGCATCCGCGACGGCCACGCCAGCGCAGTCTTGGCCGCCAGCATCTTCCATTTCGGCGAAGCCACGATTGCCGATGCGAAAAACGCGCTTGCCAAAGCGGGATTGCCCGTCCGCCCCTAAGCCCCCACCCGCCGCGCTGTCGCGCGCCGACCTCCCCGCGTAGGGGGAGGTAAGCAGAACATCGCGCCTCATTCTTACCTCCCCCTACGCGGGGAGGTCGACATCGCGTAGCGATGGCGGGTGGGGCCCTTCGCGATAGAAACCCGACCTCTTTCTTGCTAGCCATTCCACCATGGACAGCAACGTCGAAATCATTCGTCCCGTGCGCGAACGCGGCGGCTCCGCGCCGCATCTTCCGCGCCCCGTGAAAGCCCGTCCCGTCCGGCTCAATCGCGACATGAATGCAGAAGATGGTTTCCGTATCGCGGTGCTCGAATGCCTCGCGCAAATCTCCGCCAACATCCCCGCCGTGCGGGCACGCGAAGTCGAAGGCGTGCATCAGTTGCGCGTGGGTCTGCGCCGGTTGCACACAGCGCTGTTCGCGTTCGGCGATCCGTTTCGCACCGCCACCATCAAACGCCTGCGCCGCCGCACCAAGGGGCTGGCGGATATTTTTGGCCCGGCGCGCGATCTCGATGTTTTCCTTGAGGATGTCTTTGCGCCTGTCGCGCAATCCGCCAAGGGCAATGAGGCGCTCGCTTTCCTCAAGAACCGCATCGAAGACGCGCGCGCGAAAGAATGGGACGAGGCCTTGGGCAAACTCGATGAAGGTGGCCTGCAGGGATTTCTCGACGAAGTCGCCGCCGCGGCCGAAAGCAAGTCGTGGGGAAAGGCAGGCAAGGAACCGATTCTCGAAACCTCCGCTCGCGCGCTCGACGAAAGTTTGCTGCGCGCCCGCAAACGCGCCCGCCACATCGGTCGCGGCGAAGACCGCGATTTCCACCGCCTGCGCATCGCGCTCAAGAAGCTGCGCTACACCGCCGAGTTTTTCGAAGGTCTCTACAAGAGGAAGCGCCTCGACGCGTATCTCGATCGCCTGCGCAAATTGCAGGACGTGCTGGGCGGTATGCACGATATCGCTGCCGCGCGCCAAACCTTGATGCGCCTCACCGCCGAAGAACCGGCGAGCGCCAGAAGTGCCGCCCAACTCGCTTATGCGTCCGGCCTCATCACCGGCTGGCACGAATCCCGCGCCGTCGATCTGTCAAAGAAAGCGCGGAAGAAGTGGAAGAAGCTCGACCACGCCGAGCCGTTCTGGCGTTAGGGCCTCCTACTTACCTCCCCCTTTGTGGGGAGGTCGAAAAATGCGAAGCATTTTTCGCGTGGGGGACCGAAGATCGTGGCGGGCACCGACCCCCACCCGAAAAATCTTCGCTTCGCTCAGATTTGTTCGACCTCCCCACAATGGGGAGGTAAGAAGTGCTCATGCGAACCACCATCGATCCCGCCAACGCCAAAGATTATCCCCCCAACATCCAGGCGATCCTCAAGCGCCGTGCGCCGACGTCTGAATGGCTCGCGCAGCAGCTTCTGGAGATCGACACCGAAACGGGCTGGGTGAAGATCGCCTACGATCTGTCAGAAGCCCATCACAATCGCTTCGGCGCGATCCATGGCGGCACCATCGCCGCGGTGATGGACGATGTGCTCTCCACTGCCGCAGGTCTTCAGGCGCAATGGGGCGAGATCGCGCCCACCCTCGAAATGAAGGTGAGCTATCTGAACCAGGCCCATTCGGGGCGCCACATCGCAGAAGCCCGCGTGACGAAGCGCGGCCGCCAGATCGTCTTCCTCGAAGCCACCCTCACCCGTGAAGACGGCAAGGTCATCGCCACCTCCAGCAGCACGATCATGATCGCGCCGCTCAAAAGGACTTGACAGTAGTCCTATAAATAATTAGATAGATATCCTGTCACGTTGGAAAAAGTCCTTTTCCGGCGAAAGGCGGAGCTTTATCCAGAAGGAGGTGCAAATCGCGATTTTTTAAAACGGGCCCGACTCTGAGGTTCAATTGGGCAGGGGGAGGGTACCCACCCCCCGGAAATTTGAAAACGAATGTCGAGAACCCTCAAATCTCGATGGTCGCCACCACCGGCACATGATCGGAAGGCTGCTTCCAGCCCCGGGCGTTCTTATGAATGGCGTGCTGAGTGACGTGACCCTTCAAGGCCTGGCTGGTCCAGATGTGGTCGAGCCTGCGTCCCCGATCCGACGCCTTCCAGTCTGCCGCCCGATAGCTCCACCAGGAATAGATCTTCTCGGTCTCCGGCACGAATTCGCGGGTGACGTCGATCCAGTCGAAAGCGGCCTGCGCCCGTTTCAACAGGTCCGTTTCGACCGGTGTGTGGCTGACGACGGTGAGAAGCTGTTTGTGGCTCCAGACATCGTTTTCAAGCGGCGCGACATTCAGATCGCCCACCAGAATGGCCGGTGTGCGGGCCGTGTCGCGGCGCTTCTCGAAATGCCCCGCCATCTCCCGCAGGAAGGCGAGCTTGTGGGCGAATTTGGGGTTCGCAACCGGATCGGGGATATCGGCGCCGGCGGGCACATAGAAATTGTGCAGCTCGAGTCCGCTTTCGAAAGTGGTTTGCACATGCCGGCAATCGGCATTGTTGCAGAAGCTTTCGGAGCGGATTTCCCGGAACGGCAGCCGGGAAAGCGTGGCAACCCCGTGATAGCCCTTCTGCCCGTGGACCGCCTGATGGACATAGCCGAGTTTTTTGAAGGCCTCGGCCGGGAAAAGCTCGTTGACGACCTTGATCTCCTGAAGACAGAGCACGTCCGGCTGCTCTTTCTTGAGGAAGGATTGGACCAGTCCCAGCCTCAGCCGGACGGAATTTATGTTCCAAGTTGCGAGCTTCATTTGTTGCATAGCACCATTGCGTGATTCGCGTGGATCGGCAGTGAAAGAGCAAGTGGTTGAGAAAGCTCAGTTTTTCCCGGAACTCCCTGCTGCACCGCACAATAATTACTAAATACTTCCATTTTCATTCATTGAATACCGGTCAGCCCTCATCTATATCCGCTCTGTAGCCGGAATGACCCGGCAACCGAATTTGACCCGGCCCTGACGGCCAAGAGTGAGAGTAGAGAGAGGCAGCCATGACCAACTTCCTGAAATCCGAAACCGGCGAAACCAGCCGTTTCTTCAACGCCATCGTCAACGTATTCGGCGCAGCCACCGTGATCCTCGCCGGCTTCCTGACGATGCTCCAGTTCGCGGCGGTCTAAGACCCCGCAACGAGCTTCTCTGACATGGCGACGGCTGGGCTCCCCCCTCCCGCCATGCTCTGAAGCGGCCAGCGTGCCTTCGGTGTGACCCCTAACGCATCGAACAAGCCAAGCTGGCTTCGTTCAACCCCCGCCCAGGCCACCATCGCGGCATTGTCCGTGCAGAGGCCGGGCGGGGGTATTTTTTTTGCGAAATTCTCTTCCTCGCAAAGTGTTGTCAGCGCATCGCGGATCGCACCGTTCGCCGCCACGCCCCCCGCAACGACCAGCGTTCCGTTTGCTTGAGGAAAATCGCGCCGAAACATTTCAATCGCCGCGCGAATCCGATCGACGAGAATGTCGATCACCGCAGATTGAAAAGAGGCCGCCAAATCGGCCTTTTTTGCAGTGCTCGCAGCTTGGCGCACAGCCGTCTTCAATCCCGAGAAGGAAAAATCGGCGCCATCGCGTCCAATCATCGGCCGCGGCAGCGTCACGTGTTTCGCATTTCCCTTTAACGCCAGCTTCTCGATCTCCGGCCCGCCGGGATAAGGAAGCCCGAGCAGTTTCGCCGTCTTGTCGAACGCCTCGCCCACCGCATCGTCGATGGTCGTGCCGTAAAGCCGGAATTTCCCGACGCCTTCGACGCCAAGCAACTGGCAATGTCCGCCGGAAATGAGAAGCAGCAGAAACGGAAATTCCACGCCATCCGTCAGCCGCGCCGTCAGCGCATGCGCCTCCAGATGATTGATCCCCACGAAAGGTCTGCCGCTCGCCAGCGCCAATGCCTTGGCCGTGGTCAGCCCAACCATTACGCCGCCGATCAGCCCCGGACCAGCCGTCGCCGCGATGGCATCGAGATCGCAAAGCTTCACATCGGCCCGCGCGAGGGCTTCCTCGACCACCGCGTCCAGCATTTCGATATGGGCGCGCGCCGCGATTTCCGGCACCACGCCGCCGAACGCCCTGTGCGCATCGAATTGGCTGAACACGACATTGGACAGGATGTCGCCCGGCCCCGGCGCCAAACCGCGCACCACGGAAGCGGCGGTTTCGTCGCAGCTCGTCTCGAGACCCAGAACGGTAAAGGGGCGCATCCGCTGGAGAGGCCGTGTTAGTTTCTCCCAGCCTTTAACCCGAACCACAGGATGCCGCAAAGAAAACCCATTCGCATCGGCACGCGCGGCTCGCGCCTGGCGCTGACGCAGGCAGGCATCGTGCGCGATCTTCTGATGCGTGAAGGCCATACAAGCGAAATCGTGGTGGTGAAAACCTCCGGCGATCGCATTCAGGACCGCCCGCTCGCAGATGCCGGCGGCAAAGGTCTTTTCACCAAGGAACTCGAAGAAGCGCTCTACGCCGAAGAAGCCGATATCGCCGTCCATTCGATGAAAGACGTCCCGGCGCATTTGCCCGACGGGTTGATGCTCGGCGCGTTCCTGCAACGCGAAGATCCGCGCGACGTGCTGCTTTCCAACCAGCACCACACGCTTGCATCCTTGCCGGCATCTGCCATCGTCGGAACAAGCTCGGTGCGCCGCCGCGCGCAGCTTTTGCGCGCGCGCAAGGATGTCGAGCCTGTAACGCTGCGCGGCAATGTCGACACACGGTTGAGCAAGCTGGAGGCGGGCGAGTTTGATGCCGCAATACTTGCGCTCGCCGGATTGAAACGGCTCGGCTTCGAAAGCCGCGCAACCACAGTTCTCGACACAAGCGAATGGCTGCCTTCGCCTGCCCAAGGTGCCATTGGAATCGAGTTGCGCACAAACGATCTGCAAACGCGCGAAGCGATCGCCAAACTCGATCACGAGCCCACGTCCATCGCGCTTTCCTGCGAGCGTGCTTTTCTGGCCGCTCTTGATGGGTCGTGCCGCACGCCTCTCGCGGCGCTGGCGACAATCGATGGCGACATATTGAAATTCCGCGGGGAAGTGCTGGCGCTGGACGGCAGCGAATTCGTCGACACCGGCTTCGAAAGGCGGTTGGACGCAACTCCGCGCGAAACCGCAGCCCAATGGGGCAGGGAGGCCGGACTTGCGCTGCGCCCGGACGCGGCACGCTGGCTCGATTTGTGATGCGAGTGCTTGTCACCCGCCCTATTGAAGATGGGGAAGAAACGGCAGCACGCCTTCGCGACCGCGGTCATGTGCCGGTGATCGCCCCGCTTCTGGAAGTCTGTTTCCGTCACGGGCCCGATCTTTCATTCGGCGGTATCCAAGCCGTTGTGGCAACGAGCGCCAACGGCATCCGGGCACTCATGCGCCGTACGCAGAAACGCGACATCCGGCTTTTTGCCGTTGGCCCTCAAACGGCCGCCGCCGCACGGGCTGCGGGATTTGCGAACGTGCAAAATTCGCAAGCCGATTCCATTGCGTTGGCCGATGCGATTTCCGGCTGGGCGGATCGAACCGAAGGTGCCCTGCTGCACGTCGCCGGCAACGAAGCGACCGGCAAACTCGCCACGCGCCTCTCACAGCACGGATTTGTTTTACGCAGCGAAGTTCTCTACGACGTTATGCCCGCCGATGTTTTGCCTGTTGCTGCATCGGAGGCATTGCACAAACGCGAACTCGATGCGGTGCTGTTGTATTCTCCGCTCAGTGCGCAAACTTTTGTGCGGTGTGTCGAAGCTGCGGGCTTGCAATCTGCCTGTCGAGAAACCATTTCCGTCTGCATCAGTCAGGCTGCCGCCGGAAGACTTAGGACCGGTCTTTTCCGCGAAACGCGTATCGCGTCCCGTCCCTCCGAAATCGAAATGCTCGACGCTCTTGAGCGTTAACCTGGCATTTACGCCTGGTATGTACAACCTATAATTGCATTCACGACGAAGTACACCTTCACTTCGGGTGACGCTCCGCCCCAGGCTTCACCGGTTCATCCCCCGGCAACCGGCGGTGCTCGGAAGCGGACGGACGGCGTGTGCGCAAGCGCACGCCGTCCGTTTTTTCTTGGCGTAAATGATTGTTTGCGCGGAAAGCGAAACGGCGTCAGCCCGCTTTCGCGAATTCCGCAAGCGCCGCTCCGACTTGCGGCATCAACTGGGTCCAGTCGGCAAATTTTTCGGGACTGAAGACCCGGCTTTTGCGATACCAGGGAAATTCATCGGTCCCGAGCTGCGGCCAAGTGCGTCCCGCCGTCAGAAACCATACCTCCGCGCCCACTGCACCGGCCACCGCTGCTGCTGCGGTTGGTGCCGAAATCACAAGGTCGACCGCCGCAGAAAGCGCTGCTGCCCCGTCGATATCGTCCTTGAGATTGAGCCCATCGATGACGTTGAGCTTGACGCCATGCCGTTCCTCGGCGCGCGCAATCTCATCGCGGCAATCCCCATATTGAAGATTGACGAAGGTGACGCCCGGCATTTTGAGAATCGGCCCCCAAGAATCGAGCGCGCTATAATACTTCCCGCGCTTTTGCTCCAACACCATCGAGCGCCAGCAGATGCCGATGTAAGGGCCTGGGCCGATGGCTTCGAGCAACTTGCGATAGCCAGAGACCCGCTCCGGATCCGGCTTCAAAAAAGGCTGGTGCGGAAAGTGCTCAAGCCGCGTTCTCAAATATTGAAGCGCGGTGCCCATCGGGGCAAAGAAATCGGGTTCTCCCTGCGCGGTTGCCCAGGGAATGAAACGCAATTCTTTCCTTCCGTCGGGATCGGCGAGTTGCCGGTCGTCATAGGCTCCCACTTCCGCCTTTGGAAACGAGCGTGAAAACAGTGAAACAAGTCGCTTGTCGACCGCGATCTGAAGCTTTCCGTCTTTGCCGACCGCATCCTGGAGGTCCGGCAAAACATTTGCGAACATGAACTCGTCGCCGAGGCCCTGCTCGCCCACGACCAGAAGGCGCTTTCCATCGAGCGGCTCGTTTTTCCACACGGGCGCCTTTGTCATGTGGTGAACATAAGCGCGGAAACGCTGATCGTTGCGGATCTCGTATTCGCGCCAACCTTCTTCAAGCCTTCCCATGCCGATAAGGCAGATGCTGCGCGAATGCCGGGCTTCGCGCTGTTCGGTCTCGTCGATCGCGCGCTCGAGTGCGTGATCGTACGCCTCAAGTGCTTCTTCCAATCGTCCCAGATGCTGAAAGGCATAGCCGATGTTGTGATAAGGCCGGGAAAATCCGGGATCGAGGCGAATCGATTCCTGATAGAAGATAAGGCTTTCTTCTGCGCGGCCCACTTCAGCCAGAACCGTCGCCAGCGAATTCCAGAGGATCGTCTCGGTCGGCATCCGCATAAGCGCGCTGCGCAATGTTTCGATCGCGACCGTCTGCCTGCCCATGTCGCATTGGATACTGCCGAGATTATTGTATCCAAGCGGCGAATCCGGCCGTGCAGCGATAAAGAGGCGAAACATTTTCTCCGCCCCTTCCTTCAATTTCAGATTCCACGCGGTCAATCCGAGATTGATCAGCAACTCGGGATCATCCGGATCGAGCTTGTGCGCGTGTTCATATGTCACCAGGGCTTTGTGCAAGTGGCCCATCTTTTCCAGCGCCATACCCAGGATGTGAAAGGCCTGTGCGTTTGTGGGGTCGGCGTTGGTCGCCTCGAGAGAAAGCTGACCGGCTCGCGCCACGTCGCCGCGCTTCCACGCCTTGATGCTGCGTCTCAGAATGCCGTTGGATTTTTTTCGCGCCAGCATCGCTTCCGCGGCTTCTTCCAGCGTTTCCATCTTGGCCAGCGCCTGTGCGTGCGCGCTCACTCCTGCTAGCGATCCGATATTTTGGGCGACGGCGAGCTGCGCCATGGGTGCTCCTGGTAAAGACGCGGCAATGAAAGCCTTTACATGATTAAGCTCCGGTGAAGAGGGGACGATGAAAGGCAATTGTTAACCAATCCGTCCTATTGTCCGTTCGTGCCAGATCAGCAAAGAGTCGTTACATGCCGCTCAAGCTTTCCCTGAAGCCCGGCGAAAAATTCGTGCTCAATGGCGCGGTGCTCGCCAATGGCGATAAGCGGACGAGTTTGGTGCTCCAGAACAAAGCCTGCGTCCTGCGCGAAAAAGATATCATGCAGAGCGAAGAGGCCAATACCCCGGCTCGTCGGATCTATTTTCCCGTGATGATGATGTATCTCGATCCGGACGGCAGTGAAGCTTACTACAACGATTTTGCGCTGCGCATGACCGAATTCATGGGAGCGATCCACAATCGCCAGGCGCTTGCCACCTGTCTGGAAATCAGCCGCGAAGTAATGAGCGGCAGTTATTACAAGGCCTTGATGGCCTGCAAGAAACTCTTTGAGTTCGAACAGGAACGGTTGAACTATGACCCTGAAAGCGTATCAAAACACGCAGCGCGCGGCTGAAACACCGCGCGAGATCGAATACCGGTTGTTCGGTCAGGTGACGGGCGCTTTGATAGAGGCGCATAAGAGCCAGGCGTCCGGCGGTTCGCTGGTCGATGCCATCGACTGGAATCGCAGATTGTGGCGCGCGCTTGCAGCCGATTGCGGAAGTGACGCGAACCAGCTTTCCCGCGAAGTACGCGCCAAGATCGTTTCGTTGTCGCTCTTCATCAACAAATATTCCAAGCAAGTGATGCGCAACGGCGCATCCGTAGAACCGCTGATCGAAATCAACCGTTCGATCATGGAAGGGCTTCGCGGTGCCGCCTGAACCCTTTCACCTGCTCTAAAAAAAGCCGGCCGCCTTGGCCGGTTTTTTTGTTTTTTGGCCGGATCAGAGTTGCCGAGAGGCATTTTCTGCCCGGATTCCGGTAAATGACCTCTTCGAAAAAATAAGATAAAACAGTGACTTATGAAGTTAAGGCGCTGGCACACCGGTTGCGAAGCCCATTGCGGGGCATCGTGCCCCGAGGGCAGGCAGAAAGCAGTCCTCTTCACCAGAACGGTTCGGAGAAAACGTCATGCTAAGTGTCAATACCAACATGGGCGCAATGGTCGCGCTCCAGTATCTCGATCAAACCAATGCACAACTTCAGGCCACCCAAAACGCCATCAATTCGGGCCTGAAGGTCGCGACCGCCAAGGATGACGGCGCGACATTTGCCATTGCACAGGACATGCGTGGTGACGTTGCCGGTTACTCCGCCGTTACGGACAGCCTGCACCGCGCCATTTCCGCGGTCGACGTCGCGCTTTCTGCGGGTCAGTCGATCTCGGATCTTCTCATTCAGATGAAGCAGAAGGCATTGGCCGCGTCCGACCAGTCTCTGGACACTGCCAATCGCGAGGCCCTCAACGAGGATTTCACCGCTCTGCGCGATCAGATCACATCGATCATCTCGAACGCGGTCTTCAACGGCTTCAACCTGATCGACGGCTCGACGGCCCAGATCACCGCGCTAGCCTCTTCCGACGGTTCGCGCAAGATCACCGTCCAGTCCGAAAACATGAACCTGTCTGGCTCCATCATCACCATCACGTCGACAAGCTCGATTGCTACCCAGTCGGCCGCGTCGGCGATGATCCAGACGGTGGAAAGCTCGCTGACCAACATCAACAGTGCGTTGGCCAGGCTTTCCAGTGGCGAACGTAAATATTCCGTCCAGGTCGACTTCGTCTCCAAATTGTCGGACACCGTCACCGCGGGTATCGGCAACCTGGTCGACGCCGACATGGCCACGGAAAGCGCGAAGCTTCAGTCCTTGCAGGTCAAGCAGCAGCTCGGCGTACAGGCGCTGTCGATCGCCAATTCTTCGCCGCAGATTATCATGTCATTGTTCCGGTAAGCAGAAACCGGACATCCCGAAGTTCCAGGCGGCAGGTTCTCAACCTGCCGCCTTTATTTTTGCGGCAAAGTTTTCCCGTCTGTCGGCAATTTTTTCCCCTTGCCCGGCAATTTCTGCCGGGCTGGGGCTACTTCGGCAACGAATCGTTCAACATCAAACTTCCGTCTCGCGCGACATAAAGAAAGTTAGCCGATCCTTACTCCACCATCGGCATGAGGCTTGCCTTTAGCGGGTGGGGGCAAAACGCCCTTCGAGCAAAAAGCTCGCAGACACACGCCAGAACGGAGGCAAGAATGCTTAGCGTCAATACCAATACAGGCGCGATGGTCGCGCTGCAGTACCTCAACAAAACCAATGCTGCGCTCGCCACGACCCAGGCCGCCATCAACAGCGGTTTGAAAGTTGCGTCTGCCAAGGACGACGGTTCGACTTTCGCCATCGCGCAGGACATGCGCGGCGACGTGGCCGGCTACTCCGCCGTCACCGACTCGCTTAACCGCGGTATTTCGTCTGTCGACGTCGCCATGTCGGCCGGCCAGTCGATCTCCGACCTGCTCATTCAGATGAAGCAGAAGGCGATTGCGGCTTCCGATGCGTCGATGGATACGGCCAGCCGCGCCGCCCTCAACGAAGACTTCACCGCTCTGCGCGATCAGATCTCGACGATCGTGTCGAACGCCGTATTCAACGGCTTCGACCTGATCGACGGTTCGACCAGCCAGATCACGGCGCTGGCTTCCGCCGACGGCACCAAGAAGATCACCGTGAAGGCCGAAAACATGAGCCTCTCCGGCTCGATCGTTACCATCACGTCGGGTGCGTCGATCACCAGCCAGACGGGTGCGTCCACCATGATCTCCACGATCGAATCTTCTCTGAGCAACGTTGACAGCGCATTGGCGCGTCTGTCTTCGGGTGCAAAGAAGTTCTCGATCCAGGCCGACTTCGTCCAGAAGCTGTCCGACACGCTGCAAGGCGGCATCGGCAACCTGGTCGACGCCGACATGGCGAAGGAGAGTGCGCTTCTGCAATCCTTGCAGGTCAAGCAGCAGCTTGGTGTGCAGGCGTTGTCGATCGCCAACTCTGCTCCGTCGATCACCTTGTCGCTGTTCCGGTAATAGAGACTCGGCGGGGCCGGGTTACCGGTCCCGCCGTTTCCTTTTTCCGGAAAGCGCGGGCGGTTATAACCGCGCTCCCGGGCGTATCGGGTTTTTCAGGTGGGTTTCAATCGTTCGTAAGAATGGAGATGCAGGCGGGGAGTTGATCCGATGGTCGATATCGTCTCACACGCAAACGTCGCGACTGAGCACGATGCGGTTCTTAAGCGGCATCAAAACTCTTCGTCTGCTTCCTCCGCGCCGGCAAAATCGGCACATTTGTCTCAAAACTCGTCTTCAGACGCCGTAGCGCAATCCGGCACCTCGTCCGATGTGCGGCTTGAGGTCACGAAGATCAAGAACGTCAGCGGGTATGTGTATAAGCTGATCGACAAGAAAAGCGGCGAAGTTGTTCGGCAGTGGCCGACCGAGCAAATCATCAAGATGCGCGAATATCTTGCCGAGCAGCAAATCCAGCTTGTCGACGAAAAGGCCTGACGTCAGAAGCCAAGCCTGCGCGCCAGCGAATCGACGACGCGTGAAACATCCTTGTCTGTCATCGCAGCGAAGAGCGGCAGGCTGAGTGCTTGCTCGTAATAGCGATCGGCGCCCTCAAGGCGCTGGGTATCGTAGCGCTGGGCGTAGTAGGGTTGCCGATGTACGGGGAAATAGTGCACCTGCGTACCGATCCCGTCCGTGGCAAGCGCGCGCATCAGTTGGCCCCTTGAAATCCCCGCGGCTTCAAAATCGATCCGTGCCACATAGAGATGCCATGCCGGCAAACAGGGACGTGTGCGTGCCAACGGCTTGACGATCGGGGCAAGGGCGGAAAGCTCGAGATCGTATCGCGCTGCAAGTGCACGCCTGCGGGCCACGAAACGTCCTAGCTTGCCAAGTTGCGAAAGGCCCAACGCGCATTGGATGTCGTTGGCGCGCCAGTTGAATTCTGGCTCGGCAAGTTCGTAGTACCACGGGTTCTGACTTCCATCCGTATCGAATGCATCGGCAGTGTTCTCGAACTCCGCCGCGTCACGCGTCATGCCGTGACTGCGTGCCTTCTCCAAACGTCGGGCCAGTAACGGGTCGTTGGTGGTCACCGCTCCCCCTTCGCCCATGGCGATCGTTTTGACGGGGTGGAACGAGAACACTGTCAGATCCGCAAAGGCATTTGAGCCGACGGTGCTCACCTGCCCATCGTCTGCAACATAGACGGTGCCCAGCGCATGGCACGCATCGTCCACGATCTTTGCGCCGTGGGCACGCGCGATGGACGCTATCGCTTCCAATGCGCCGCATTGCCCGTTGAGGTGGACGTTGAAGACAGCATCGATCTTTCCGGCTCTGGCAATGGCCTCCGTCAAATCTTGTGGCCGCATCAAACCGGTTTCGGGATCGACATCGGCGAATACGATTTCCGCCCCGTTCAAATGGGGCGCGCTTGCTGTCGCCAGAAAGGTGACGGCGGGGACGACGATCTTCGTTCCTGGTCCCAGCCTTAATGCTCGCGCCGCCATATGCAATGCAGCGGTGCCATTGGCGCAAACGACAGCATGTTTTGCCTGGACTGTTCTTGCGAGCGCTTCTTCAAAGTGGCGAACATAGGGGCCAGTGGTCAAGAAGTCGCCCTGCAACGCGGCGGTGACCGCGGCAATGTCGTCCGCCTCGATCACCTGACGGCCATATGGAAGGAAGGGTTGCGATGGCAGCGCAGGAAAGCGCTCTGGTTTGAGCGCGCGCTTCATCTAGACAAACGCCTGTGCGAGTAGCGCCTGCAGGCCGTGGACGTCGAGCTGCTCGGGATTGTTGTCGCTCGAGTAGGCAAAACCCTCGCGCACCGGCTGCGCGCCACGATGCAGATAGGCTTCTCGCGCGGCAGCGGCAAAGCTTGCAAGGATGACGAACCGGTCGTCCAGTTCGACGGTCCAACGCGAGTCGTCGGCAGGGATCATCGTTTCATGCAATTTCTCGCCGGGACGAATCCCCACCACTTTCTGCCCGACATCAGGCCCCAACAGCGAAGCAAGATCGACTATCGTGGTCGACGCAATTTTCGGAACGAAGATTTCGCCGCCCCGTGTCATCTCCATGCTTGAAAGTACGAAATTCACGCCTTGGGTGAGGGTGATCCAGAAACGCGTCATGCGTTCGTCTGTTATCGGCAGGGTCTCCGCGCCGTCTTGCACCAGCTTCTGGAAAAACGGAACGACGCTACCGCGCGACCCCACGACATTGCCGTAGCGAACGACGGAGAATTTGGTGCCGTCCGCGCCGGAAAGATTATTGGCGGCGACAAAGATCTTGTCGGATGCCAATTTGGACGCGCCATACAGATTGACCGGATTTGCTGCTTTGTCGGTCGACAACGCCACGACCTTGCGCACATTGCGGCGCAGAGCGGCGTAGACCACATTTTCCGCGCCGAAGACATTGGTGCGGATGCATTCGAACGGGTTGTATTCGGCGGTCGGAACCTGCTTCAGCGCCGCCGCGTGGATGACGTAATCGACATCGCGCATCGCAAGTTCCAGGCGATCGCGATCGCGCACGTCGCCGATGAAGTAACGCATGAACGGATGCTGCTCCATCGGAAAAAGCTGCTGCATCTCGAACTGCTTAAGCTCGTCCCGGCTGAAAATGATCAGACGCCGCGGCTTGTACTTCTCGATCACCGTTTTGACGAAATGCTTGCCAAAGGAACCGGTACCGCCTGTGACCAGAACGGATTTGTCGTTGAGATCGAGCCAGGGCTGGGTGAAATCACGTAAGACAGGCTCCGAATGCAGAACGGCCGAATCGTGCGAAACCAGTTTGGCAGCGGCAGGCGCCATGGATGAGAAGCCCCTTTTTCCTGAACCAATCCTTGCAGAACGCGGTTAACAAGCGCCTTACGGCAACGCAGCCTTAACGCTGAATCGAAAGCGGCGCGGGCCCTTTTGGTAGGGAGAGGGTTTGCGCGTCTCGTCCAGTTCGAGCGCGGAGAGCGCCAATTGGCAGAAGAGGCTTCCGCCCACCTTCCTATGTTGCAGCAGCCCCATAAGCGGCGCCGTCTGGCGGTCGATCTCTACGCGGATACGATTTTTATCGTCCCCTAACTCCGCCCAGCCCTCTGTCATGCCGAGGCCCTGTGACGAGGAGACCAGGAAGGACACCGGTGCACCGTGGTCCACATTTTCTCCGGCCAGCGCAAAAGTTTCCGATTCCTTACCGCCGTTATGAGTGACAAGCGTGAGCCGTTCCCAGTCGAATGCGTCCGGCAGAAGCGTTATGTGGCCGAGTCTGAGGCTTCCGCGACCCCAATCTTCCCAATGGAAGGTAAGGTCGAAATCCACACGCGGTTCGGCCGCTCGAAAACACATTGTCTTTTCGATCCTGCCCTTGGCTGTCTCGATGACGGCGCGGATCAGTTGGTCGCCATGACCGTTTCGCCAGTTCCGAGTCTCGCACCATTCCAGATCGGTGATCTTGTGTTCGCCCGGTCCTTCGAACACGCAATCGCCCGTATACCAGTCGGCCTGCAATGCGATGTCGTCGAAATGGCCATGCAGCAACCCGCCGACAACGGCTTCTTTCTGCGAACGAAAATGCAGAGACCGAATGGCAAGACCGCGCCTGCGGTCGAGTCTTGCGCGTAGCGCCGGCGTTTCAACCTCGATGAAGCGAGCTTCGTTTAGGAAACCCGAAGGTTCTTCTGCCGGTGCTGGCAGGGAACGGGCCCAGCGGCTTTCCGCATCCGCCACCTCGCCACAGAATTTTTGCCAACGCTTCTCGGTAATATGAGTGCGGAAATCGCTTGACCACAAATAGCAAAGTTTTTTCCAATCGGCGTCACCGGCATCGCTTGCGTCTTTGATGCCGTGAAAAATGCGTTGGCAAGCGGCGTTTATCCCGATGTCGTCCCGACCGGTAACAGCCCAGCGCGAAAGGTTGTATTTACGCTGCTTCTTGACGGGAACAGGGCATGCCGCGGTTTCGAGGCGCAGTTCCTGTCCGGCATGCGGTTTGTCTGCAAGCGCCAAAACGGCGGATGGGCCAACCAACGGAAGACTTTCTGCCGCCATGGTGGCGAAGGCTTCCTCCAATCGGCTCCATTCGCTCTGACCGTGCAACCTGTCTTCGGTCTTATAGCGGCCGGGCCGGAAGTCGAATATTTCGGCATCGCTCGCATAAACGCAAAGTGCACGTGCCCGAGGGCCATCACAGCGCCGCAGATATGAGAGATAATCCTCCAGTTCGATATCGCCATGGGCGAAGCGTTGCAGCTTTTGAAAAGCCACAGTGTTGGTCCATAGAAGTCCGATGGAGCGGCCGTCGGCGCCAATTGCGCGCTGGGGCAGGTAACGTGTCTCGCCGTGCCATGCCGGATGATGTGCGCCCGGATTGTCCCAATCCATCAGGATCGCGCGATAGCCCGCATCGAGATAAAGGCCGACGAGGCCACCCGAATAGGCTTGTTCGTTGACGAGTGCGAGCGACGGCGTAACGCCCAGCAAGCGCCGATAAACATCGTGTCCAAGCTGCAAGTTCTTTTCGGTCACCTCTGCGGGCACCAAAGGACCGATGATCTGGGCGTAACCAGAGCCAATCAACTCGACACGGCCGGAATGTATCAATTCCCGTGCACGCGAGACCCATTCCGGATCGCGTTTGGCGATTTCTTCGAGTGTAAAGCCGGTCGCTTCAAGACCCATGGGGCCATGCTTTTCGGCGAGCCGCAGTAGAGGCCAGTAACAGCGCTCTATGACTTCGCCACGTTGCTCTTCCTCGATGGAAGAAAACGCGAGATTTAGATGGAACAGGGCGAACAGGCTAAGTGTGCCCGTTGCGGCCATCTGCTCACGCCGAATAAGTGGCGCATTCATGCGGTTTCGATCTTGAGGCAGGCAAGCGCATCGTTTGCCGCCTGCAGCGCCGCTGTGCGAGAACTGCCAGTGGCGAGCACCATCGCGGCGGAGGGGCGTTTGTCGCCGGCAGGCGGAATGATGTCCCCCGGTTTGGCGGTGACGATAACGTCGGTAATGCCAGAAACCTTTCGTGCGTCGTCGGCTCCCGTAACGCGCACGACCTTGCCCGGCTTTGGAAATGCATAGCGTTGGATAACCGGCGTTTGATGTTTCGGTTCCAGGTCGTCCGGCGAAACTTTGTCACCCACTGCCAGTCTTAGCGCAGCTCCGAGAAAGTCCACCCCCGTATTCAGTGGAATTTCGCGTGTGCAGAAGAAACCGCCGGACAGGCGTGCGGCCAGCTCAATCACATAGGGCTGACCGTTGTGAACGACGATATCGCCTTTGACAGTTCCATCGATCACTCCAAGGGCCTTTGCCGCTTTGGCGACGACATCGCGAACCTTGAATTGAGTCTCATCGGAAAGCTGGCTGGGAAGATCGCCGCCGTTTTCGATGAAGAAGGGAGCGTAGCGCTCCAGATATTCGTAGTTGCGATCCGAAAAGCCGGGCGTAAAGCATTTTCCGTCGATGACGATGGATTCGGTCGAAACCTGGGGGCCTTCGAGATATTCTTCCACCATCACCCGATCGGTGGGCGAATGCTCACGGGCGAGCATGAAGGCTTTCGTCAGGTCGGCGACGTGGGCGATGCGCTGAACGCCGCGCGAGCCGCGGCTGTCCACCGGCTTGATGACCAGATTGTTCCCGCGTTCGATAGCGATACGTTGCAAGGCTTGGGGTGTTTCGACTGCTGCGAACCACGGAATGGGCACGCCTGCTTCCAAGAAACGGTGCTTCATCGAGAGCTTGTCGCACGCTGTTTCCGCAGCATGAAGCGGCAAGCCTCTGATCCCCAAGCGCTGGCATACTGTGGCGGCCGTGACGGGCGCATCCGCCGCGACACAGATCACGCCGTCGATCTTGCGAATCTTGCGATGGTAGCGTTCGGCAGCGGCTGCGGTTTCGGTGGGACTGTAGACGTCGGCAATCAGGCAGGAATCCGCAAAGGCAAAACCTGGCGCCTCCGTATCGCGATCGGAAACCACGACGTAATAGCCGAGCTCCTTGGCGCGGCGGGCTGCGTCGGCCGCCTCGATACCACCGGAGACGATCAATACCGTTTTCATCAGAAGTAGAGTCCGCCATTGACGTTGAGCGTGTGCGCAGTGATGTAGGCTGACGCGTCGCTCGCCAGGAACACGACGGCATCCGCCACTTCCTGTGTGGTGCCGAGCCGCTTCAGAAGAATGTTCTCGGCTGCTTTCTGGACGCTTTGCGCAGCAAGCCCGGCATTGCCCATGTCCGACGCAATCAGACCCGCAGCAATCGTATTGGAGCGGACGCCGTATTGCGCACCGAATCGTGCGATCACCTGCGCCAGAGAAATCAGTCCGGCTTTGGAAGCCGCATAATGCGCGGTTCGCGGTCCGCCATATTGTCCGCTTACCGAACCGATATGGACGATGCTTCCGCCACCCGCCTCTGCCAAAAGCGGCAGGAACACCTGCGCACAAACGAAAGGGCCCTTCAGATTGGCGGAGAGGATGTCGTCCCAATCCTTGTCGGTCACCTTATCGAAATCGGTGGGTTTGTTGATGCCCGCATTGTTCACGAGAATTGAGATCGCGCCGAACGCTTTTGCATCCCGTGCCGCGGCTTCCACATCGGCACGTCGCGTCACGTCCATCTGCAACGCAAGGGCACGTTTGCCCAGAGCTTCGATTTCGCGGGCGACGTTTTCGGCGTCCGTGCGTTGCGAACGATAAGTGAAGGCGACATTTGCTCCGGCTTCGGCCAGCCCAATGGCGATGGCCCGGCCGATGCCGCGGCTGCCTCCTGTGACGAAGGCGGTTTTTCCTTCGAGCGAGAAACGATTGCTCATGTGCGTTTGCGGGCGATAGCGCGCTTGGCGGCGTCTGCGATGAAGGGTGCGGAAATGCCAAAATGGTGAGCCAACTCCTCCGGCTCGCCGGATGCGCCAAACGTATCTTTCACGCCAACGAATTCCATCGGACAGGGTCTGGTCGCGGCCAACGCCTCGGCAACCGCGCCGCCCAATCCGCCGTGGATATTGTGATCTTCCGCGGTAACAATGGCGCCGGTCTCTGCAGCGCAACGGGCCAGCAGGGTGGAATCGATAGGTTTAATCGTCGCCATGTTGACGACACGGGCGCTGATGTTTTCTTCGGCCAATTTCTCAGCCGCGTCGATTGCGCGCGCCACTTCGACACCGCACGCGACGATGGTGACGTCGCTGCCGTCGCGCACGACATGGCCTTTGCCGATTTCGAACCTGTGGCCTTCGTCATAGACGCGTTTGGAAGGGCTGCGGCCGGTGCGCATGTAGACCGGGCCCTCGAATTCGAGAATGGCGCGCGTTGCCAGCGCCGCTTCGATGGGGTCGGCGGGCGAAATGACCGTCATGCCGGGAATGGCACGGAAGGCAGCAAGATCCTCCAATGCTTGCGCAGAGCCGCCATCGGGACCGACATCGAGGCCCGGGTGGCTCGCCACGATCTTGGCGTTGCGGCGCGCATAGGCAAGCGAAAGACGGGCCTGTTCGATTGCTCGCAGGCAGAACACGGCAAACGTCGTCACGACCGGAATATAACCTACCGCGGCAAGCCCACCGGCTGCTGCCATCATGTTCTGTTCGGCGATACCGAATTGCAGGAAGCGTTCCGGATGCGATTTGCGGAAATGATGGGCTCCTGTCCCGCCGGCGATATCGGCATCGAGCACCACGACTTTGGGAAATTCCTTTGCGAGACCTGCGAGCGCCTTGCCGAAGGCTTCGCGCAACGAATCTCCGCTGGTTCCGATAAGGGCTGGAGCTTCAGCGGCCATCGAGCAGTTCCTTTATTTCGTCGGAAGAGGCTTGGAGTGTTTTCAAGGCTTCTTCGGCTTGTTCGCGGGTGAGTTTCACGCTGCCATGCCATTGCGGCTTTCCTTCCATGTAAGGAACGCCCTTGCCTTTGGTGGTGTGGCAGATGAGGACCGAAGGACGGCCCTGCGTAACCGAAGCGCTCCGTAACCCGGAGAGAATGCCGTTTAAACTGTGACCGTCGATCTCGGCGACCGCCCATTCGAAGGCGCGCCACTTGGCGGCAAGCGGTTCCAACCGCATGATGTTGTCGTTCAGATCGTCGCTCTGGAGCTTGTTGTAGTCGATGAGCACGCAGAGATTGTCGAGTTTGTGATGGGCGGCGCACATTGCGGCTTCCCACACCTCGCCTTCCTGCATTTCGCCGTCGCCAAGCAGCGTGTAAACGCGTGCTTTGCTGGCTTTCATCTTGAGGCCCAGCGCCATCCCGAGCGCGACCGAAAAGCCCTGGCCCAGCGATCCCGTGCTAGTTTCGGCCCATGGCAGATCCAGCACATGTGGATGACCCTGGAAGGGGCTGTTGAGCTTGCGCAGAGACAAGGCATCTTGTGCGCTGCAGAAACCATAATGTGCGGCCACCGCATAAAGGGCTGGCGCAGCGTGGCCTTTCGATAACACGAAGCGGTCGCGCGTCGGATCGTTTACATCGGATGGCCAGAGATTGAGTTCGGCGCCGTAAAGACAGGCAAGAACGTCTGCGCAGGACAATGCGCCGCCGGGATGGCCTGAGCCCGCATGATAGATCGAGGCGATGGCGTGCTGCCGCACAAAACGCGCCGCCTTTTCCAGATTCACGATGAGTTCGGGGACACGGGCTGCAGGTGAAGATGTTGTTTTTGTATCGAGAAGCATGAGGTCGCCTTATGCCGCCATTCTTGTGCGCGCCTGCGCCAGAAGGTCGGAATAGAGAAGGATTTCGGCCGATGGCGCCAAACGCCGCGCCTCGTCTGCAATTTCGGGCGCGAAGCTGCGCGACATCACGATCACGACACCGGCATCGGCTTTTTCGAGCGCCTCAGGGGCGTGGACTTCACAGCCATGACGCTCCGGCACATGCGGCTTCAGATGCTTGTCGATCAGCAACGTCAACGCGCGGGCGTCGAAATTACCGTGAACGACAAGACTGTCGAAAATGCGGCCTGCGCCCCACATGGCGACGCGCCGCTGTTTCATCGAGGCAATGTCGGCGGCAACCGCTGTAAGTGCCATCAAGTTGCGCGCGCGCGTCGCAACGTAGGTGGCGATCAATCCTTCGGCGCGTTGGGCTTCGCGGCGATCGGGAAGGAAACTATCCGATGGCACGGACGATTTGCGCGCGACAATCAAAAGATTGTCGCGATCCGAAGTGTCCGGTCCTTCGACGATCTCGAACCCGGCCATCTCGATCATGCGCGAGAGCGTGCGCGACGAAAAATGATAAAGGTGCTTGTCGATGAACCATTCCTCGACAACGTCGTTCGAGCCGAGAAAATCGATGTTCGGCGCATCGACGACCAGAAGCCCTCCGCTTTTCAATGTGCGCCAATGATCGGCGAGCACGCGTGCCGGGTCGGCAAGATGTTCGATAGTGTGGCAGGAGTGCACGATATCGAAGCGATCGGTTTCAAGAGCGGCCGACTCGATGCGAGCCCGTATCAATTCGGTGCGCTCCAGACCCGCGCAGGAATCGGCCACGCGTTCATCCGGCTCGACCGCCACAAGACTGGCCTGCGGTGCCGATTCCAGGAAAGCGCGCGCAAATCTGCCGCGATTGGAACCGACATCCAGGAGCGACAGCGGTTGCGAAAGATCTGCATGGCGGCGCACGGCGTCGAGTGCCGCTTTTGTGCGAAAACCTTTGCCGTAGCGAACATTGCCCCAATCGGCGCCGCTTGAAACCGCAGGCGCCTGACGCGGCGCACGGTCGATGCGCGGCAGGCTTTGGACAAGTCCGCAGTGGCGGCAGAGATAGACTTTGATTCCGCGCGTCGAGCGTTCGGGCGCATAGATCTCGTCGAGCGAGGTCTCGTTGCACAAGCCGCACGAATTGCTCATGGAAATCGCATCCGGGAAGAAACCGGTAACCATCTTTGTCGGGGAAATCTTAAAATTTCCTGCAGGAGGTCAGTAATTCACGACATATTCGCGCGGCTCGTCGTAACCGAGCCGGGCCATCATGGCGCCTGCGATGCGGTCGAACGTGTCGCGCTCGCGAGCCGATAGAAGTGAATCCTGAGGTTTGTTGACGTTATGCGGCCGCTGCAACAACGCGAAATGGGTGTCGCGGTAACCAAGGTTAAGAAAGTGTAAAAGTCCTTTCAGCGTTTCCGGCGACGATCGCAGATCCTCAAGTCGAAGGAAGGTCTTGCGTCCCTCCGGAAGTTTGGAAAGCGAGTCCAAAATCACCCGATTGATCTCGGCCCAGTGCCAGGAGATGCGTTCGAACTGGTCGAAGAGCCGGAAAGCCTGCGCATCGGCAGCGCCTTTGCGAGGCACCGGCCACCAATATTTCTTCTCCGGCGGCGGTGCGATCGTGGACGCCGGATCGTCGTAAAAAGCTTGGAAAATATGGCTTGAGCGGTCATCGTAGCATTCCGCGCCGAGCTTGCGGAAATAGGAGCCCGCAACTTTCCTGCCGTCCCGGACGAGATGAACGAACTTCGCATCCGGAAACAACGCCGCGAGATCGGGGATCAACCACGAGAGTTTGTTCGAGGAATCGCCCCAAATTTCGCGTTCCGAATAGCGGATTGCAGCGCCATAGGTTTCCGTCAGCACGTTGCGCGTTACGCGGTCGTCCGCGAGGTCCAGATAGCGGCGGACGGCCAGGGGCTGGATGATCTGAACGGCATATTCGTGGTGCATCTCCACATTTTCGAAGTTCGAAAACAGCTTATGGAGCATCGCGGTGCCGGAGCGCCCGCTGGAGACGACGAAGAACGGTTTGGCTGCCATGTCCTGCCCGTTTAACGGCCTTCCATCCGCGTTAACCAACTCTTAGCCAAACCGCCTTTAGAAATCGTTAAGTCCAAAAAGCCGGAGTTTGCGCCATGGCAAGCGTCTGGGAGAAAGCCCCAGCCCCCCGTTTCATCGCCGAGGCGTCGAGCAATCACGGCCGCGATCTTTCGCGCGCGCTGGCTTTCGTGGATGCGGCGGCGGATGCGGGCTGCGACGCGGTCAAGTTCCAGCTTTTCAAGATTGACCGCATGTTCGCGCCCGAGATTCTCGCGCAGAGCGCCAAGCATCGTGCTCGCAGCGAATGGGAGTTGCCGGTGGCGCATCTCGCCCCCATCGCCCAACATTGTGCGAAGCGCGGTATCGCGTTTTCCTGCACACCCTTCTATGTCGAGGCGGTGGAGGAACTGCGGCCCTTCGTCGATTTCTATAAGGTCGCTTCCTACGAATTGCTGGTGACCCCGCTTTTGAAAGCCTGTGCTGCGACGGGCAAGCCGATTGTTCTGTCCACCGGCATGGCAACCATCGACGAGATCGGAAAAGCCGTGACGGTCTTGAAGTCCGCCGGTGCCGCCGATGTGACGCTTTTGCATTGCGTTTCGGCCTATCCGACGCCGCCTGAAGAAGCCAATCTTTCCGCCATTGCTGCAATCCGCAACGCGACGGGCTGTGCGGTGGGCTGGTCGGATCACACGCGAAAGCCTTCCGTGATCGAGCGCGCGGTGCATCATTGGGACGCATCGGTGATCGAATTCCATCTCGATCTCGACGGGCAGGGTGCCGAATACGCCTCCGGTCATTGCTGGCTGCCGGAAGAGATTGCGCCCGTCATTGCGCGGGTCCGCGAGGCGATGGCCGCCGACGGGAGCGGTTTCAAAGGTCCGCAGCCATCGGAAGCCGACGATCGCGAATGGCGGGCCGATCCAACGGACGGAATGCGTCCGCTTCGCCACATACGCAGCACCTGGAAGCCGGCGGCATGACGGACGGGCGGAAAATCGTTGCCATCGTGCAAGCGCGCATGGGGTCCACGCGCTTTCCCGGAAAGGTGTTGAAGCCCATCGCCGGCGAACCGTTGCTTTGGCATGTGGTCAGACGTCTGAAGCGTTCCAGGCTGATCGGGCAGGTCGCGATTGCGACCAGCATCAATCCGCTCGACGATGCGATTGCCGAATTCGGCGAACGCAACGGCGTGCTCGTGGTGCGCGGACCGGAAGACAACGTGCTGGCGCGGTTTGCGCTCGCCGCCGAGGCGACCGATGCCGACATCATCGTGCGGGTTTCCGCGGACGCGCCGTTCGTGGATGCGGGCTTCGTGGATCATCTCATCGATGCGTTGATCGAGCAGGATGGCGACTATGTTCTGCTTGAGGACGGCGCGGTCACTGCCCATGAAGGCGTCGACCCCATGTCGCGGCGCGGTCTCGACAAGCTGATGATGGATGCCGCCGACGATCCCGTCGCGCGCGAGCACGTCACCGGCTATTTCAAGCTTCATCCCGATTTCGTGCGCATCGCGCGTGCGCCCGCCTATCCGCCGCTTGCCAGAAATGGCGGACGGCTCACCGTCGATACGCCGGACGATCTTGCATTCGTCGAGGCCCTGCACGGCAGATTGGAAGCGCGTGCGGGCGAAGCTTCGCTGGAAGATCTTCTGATCCTTCTCGAACGCGAACCGGATCTGCGCAAATTGAACGGCCATGTGCGGCAGAAGGCGATTGCACGCACGGGTGCCTTGGCTGTCATTCGCTGCGACGGGGGCGGACGTTTCGGTTACGGCCATGTCAAGCGCATGGTGAGCCTCGCGCGTGCCTTGCGGGATCGCGAAGGTGTCGGCGCGGTGTTCGCCGTTCATGGCACAGCCGATGCGCTTGAACCCGTTCGCCGTGCGGGATTCGAGGCCACCTTGATCGAAAGCACAAACGGCGCGCTCGCCGATGTCGTGGATGCGCGCAAACCCGACATCCTGGTTTGCGATGTGCGCGAAGGGGTTTCGCGCGCAGAATTGCAGGCGCTTTCCGGTAAAGTTTCCCTGATCGCGGTCGAAGACGATTCGTCGGAGCGGCGGCTGGCGGCCGACGTCGCCTACTATCCCGAAGTGCCGCAGGCGCGCGAGCTGGATTGGACGGGTTCGGATTGTGTGCCGCGCATCGGGTGGGAATGGTCGTTGCTCGGCCTTTCGCGAACCTCTGCGCCCGCAGGCCAGAAATCCGCCCTTCCCACCTTGCTGGTCGCCATGGGCGGCAGCGATCCGCACGGGCTGACGCTTCAGGTCGCCAATGCGCTGTCCAAACTCAATCATGTCTTTCGGACTCGTTTTGTGATCGGCCAGGGTGTGGCCGACAAGGAACGTGTGGCACGCGCCGTTGTGGAACGCGCCAAAGGTTTCGAGACCATCGAAGGCGCCGACGATCTCGCGACCGAATATGCCTCCGCCGATCTGGCGCTCGCCGCGTTCGGCGTGACGGCCTATGAACTCGCCGCGTTCGGCGTGCCTGCACTTTATCTCGCGCTGACGCCGGATCACACGCGGTCCGCTTCCGCTTTCGAGAAAGCGGGCATCGGGCATTGCATCGGCCTTGCAAACGAAGTGAGCGATGCCGCGCTTCGCGAAAGCGTGGCGGCGTTGCTCACCGATTCGGCGCGGCGGCGCGAGATGCACAATGCCGGGCTGATGACCGTCGACGGTCAGGGCGCCTCGCGTATCGCTTCCGATCTCGTGGCCATGCTGGACTCCAGGCGCGCTACGGATTTGCGAAGCGCGCGCGGATAGCAGCAAGGGCGGTATCGAAAGCGCCTCTCCAGTCGCCCTGGAATTTCGGACGCGTGCATTCCGCCGATGGCGCAAAGGGTTCGCGGTCGAGACCAAAACTGGTCCAGCTTCTGTCGTACAGCACCTTGTAAGTCGGAACGCCTGCTCCGGCCGCCAGCCAGGACACCGCCGTTGGCGCACTGACCACGGCATCGAGCGCGCAAAGCATGGCACAGGTCCGGTCGAGTTCGTTCTTTTGATCGATGCCTTCGGGCAGAAGGATGTCGCGGCCGCTCAGCGCCTTGAGTTTTTCCACCTCGTCGCGCGTGGCGTCGTATTGCACCGATACAAGCGTCCCGGGCATCTGGCGCAAAAAGACCGCCCACTCTTCGATCGGTGCATATTGCAATGCACGTGCGCCGGTTACCTTTCCGCTACGCCAGCAGATTCCGATATGGGGCGTATTGCCGGTCGACGAGAAAATCTCGCGCCAGCGTTGCCGCTCCGTCTGGTCCGCCACCAAATAGGCATGGGGATCGCGAAAATCGGCCGGATCGGTCCGGAAGTAGCGGGGAAGCGAGCCCATTTCCGTTGCAACATTTGCCCCGCCGCATGTTTTCAGCCAGCCATAATGAGCAGCGGTTACGCCGCCGATGGTCCTGAGCTGTTGCGGCTTGACGGTGGCGCGGGGAAAGGAACGCGCGAACAGCGAAACGAGTCTCGGGTCGCAATCCAATACGATGTTGCCGCCTTCGGCATCCGCCTTCCTTATGAGATCAGGAAAGACACTTGCGAACATCAGATGATCGCCCACGCCTTGCTCGGCGGTGACGAGCAAGCGCGTCCGGCGCAAACTGTCTCCTGTCCAGCGTGGAAGTCCGTGATCGGTCTCCGGCGCCTTGCCTTTCACTTTCAGCCGGGCGGCATAATCGCGCCAGCCGGCTTTGAGGTTGCCGGTCAGCAGATAGAGAATGGCGCGGTTCAAGCGCAGTTGCGCATTGTGCGGCTCGCGCCTGACGGCGCGTTCGTACAGCGCCGCCGCTTCGTCGACTTCGCCGCGATCGGCCAGAATGTCCGCGAGATTGCCCAGCGCTGCCGCATAGTCCGGCCGCCGCGACATGGCCTCGCGGAAATGGCTCTCCGCTTCCGGCAAATTTCCGGACTCGCGATGTGCGGAGCCCAGAGTGAGCCACAGTTCGGGCGCATTCGGATTGCGGATGAGCGCAGGTTCCAAAAGCGAGATCGCGGCGTTGGTCTGCCCGCGGGCGCGCAACAGATTCGCCAGATTGACGATGGCTTCGAGGCGCTGCGGTTCGAGCGCCAGAACGCGGTTGAAGAAATCTTCCGCCGCTGCCGAAAGGCCCAGTGCGCGCGCGGTGTTGCCGAGTGCGAACAGCACACGCGGATCGTTGGGATTGTGAGCGAGCGCCCTCTCATATTGTTCGATGGCTTCGGCATGACGGCCCTTTGCCGAAAGGGATTGGCCCTGTTCGTAAGGGTCGCTTGCCCGCAAAGCCGGTTGGATCGCCATAATCCCTTGTCGCGCGTGGCGCGTTAAGGCGGCGTTAAGCACGTTTTCTCTCCTTCTTAGCAACACGTTAACGGCCCCGCTGCGACACTTCTATTATGAGCAGCTCGGGCGCCCCTCTGGTCGGCTTCGATTCGTCGTTGCTGATCGGCTATTACAACGCGAAGGTCTATTCCAACCTTTCGCGCGCGACGTCTGCGACGGCAGCGCAATCCGGTGCGGCTGCCGCCACGCCGAAATCGACGCTCACTCCGCCCTGGGATTCGTCCATCGCCACACCCAGCGATCAGACGCTGGATGCGCAGGCGATGGCGGATACGCCCTATCTCGATCTTTCCGGCGTCTCCAAATATGCCAACACGCCAGGGCAGAAGCTCGATCAGGACAATCAGAAACTGTTCGCGCTCTATCAGGGCTTGAACAGGCTCGCCTATCTTGCCTCCATGGCCACGCGCGACGGCATGACGAGCGGACAGCTCGCCGGTCTCAACACGCGTTTTCAGGACGGGCTTTCGCAAATCCAGGACTTCCTTTCCACAACGACATTCAACGGTTTGACGCTTCTGCCGGGCGCCAAGAGTTCGTCGATCGTCAGTACGGCCGCTGTCCCGCTGGCGCAGACAAGCTATGTCGGCGGCGTGGTGGTGAAGGGCGATGCGCTGTTCCAGCCCGTGCCCAAACTGAGCACGTCCGACAGCTTCACCATTTCCGTCACCAAGGGCGGAACCACGACCAATCTCGACATCGATCTGTCGCAGGTTTCCGGTCCGCTCACGCTCGACAACATCTCGTCCTACATCAACCAGCAGCTCACCAATGCGGGCTTCGCCACGCGCATCAATCGCACCGTCATCAGCGACGGTTCGCAGGATCAACAGGCGACTTCGACCGGTTCGACGAACAGTACCAGCGGCACGACAGGCACGGATGCCAAGACAGCGGCCGACACCGACCCGTTGTCGAAGAAGACCTTCGGGTTACAGATCAAGACCAGCGGTTCGGAGAAGATATCGTTCTCCGCTGCGTCCGCGCAGCCCGCGATCTATCTTGCGGGCACATCGGGAACGGTGGCCGACGCCAACCAGACGGGACGCCTGATCAAGCTCGGCAATCTGTCCACCTCGCCGCAAGCGGCCTTCAACACGGCCATCACGCCGGACAGCGGCACCTCGACGGCGCAATCGACCGTGGTGGATGCGAACGGCAATGTCTATGTCGTCGGCAACACCACCGGCAGCTTCGGCGGACAGATCGAAAAAGGCGATCAGGACGTCTATCTCACCAAATACGATTCCGCGGGCAACGTGCAGTGGACGCGGTTGCTCGGCAGCGAAACCACCGCAAGCGGCTATTCGCTGGCGCTCGATCCGACCGGCGGCGTTGTCGTGGCCGGAAGCACCACGAGCCCGTTGAGCCAGGACGCCATCGGCGGCGGCACGGACAGTTTCGTCGCCAAATACACGGCCGACGGCACGCAGAAATGGCTGCACCAGATCGATCCGGTTTCCAGCGACACCGCACTGGCCGTCACCGTCGATGCCAGCGGCAATGTCTATTATGGCGGCCAGGTGAACGGCGCGATTGCCAGCGGGCAGACGCGCGTGGGCGGGCTGGACGGTTACATCACCAAGCTCGATAACAAGGGCGCGGTGGTCTATCACCAGCAGATCGGCACCGCGGCGACCGATCAGGTCTCGCAAATGGCCACGACCGCAGACGGCGGATTGGTGGTTGCGAGCGTGCAGAACGGCCACGCCATCGTCGCCAAATATGCAGCCGGCGATGCAACGGGAACACCGGCCTGGCAGATGGACCTGGGCGATCTTCAGAACGGAACGCTCGGCGGCATCGCGGTGGACGGCAACAACGTCTATGTCTCCGGCACCACATCGAACGCTTCGCTGACCGCGGGCGGGCAGGCGTCGGTCGCCAATGCCTCGTCGGGTTCGAGCGATGCATTCGTCTTCAGCCTGACCGACAGCGGCGCGAGCGCTTCGGCGAATTTCGTGTCCTATGTCGGCACCTCCACGTCGGATCAGGGCGGCGCGATCGCGGTTGCGAACGGGCATGTTTATCTGACGGGCACGACGCGCGGCCAGTTCGCGGGCCAGACGCAGAGCTTCGCCAACACGCCCAACATGTTCGTCACCGATATGAGCACCAACGGCACGATCAACTGGACCCGGCAGTATGGCGGCCTTTCCGGCAATTCCTCCGGATCGGGGATCGCGATGGACAGCCAGGGTTCAAGCGTGCTCGATGCGCTGGGTCTGCCACGCGGCAACGTTTCGCTTTCGCAATCGGTCAATCTGGTCGATCAGACCACGGTTCACGCGGGCGACAGTTTCAAGCTCAAGATCAGCGGGCGCACGGAACGCGAAGTCACGATCCGCATCGAAGCCGACGAGACGATGAGTTCGCTCGCCACCAAGATCAACACCGCGCTGATGTTCGACGGCACGTCGAAAGTGACCTACAGCACCAAAGGTTCGGCGTTGCAGATCTCCGCCAATGCGGGCGTGCAGATCCAGTTGGAATCCGGGCCGGACGGTTCGGATGCGCTGGCCGGGCTCGGCATCGAACCCACGGTGCTTGCCAAAGACGCCGCGAGTTCGGCGAAGAAGACAAGCTCCGCGTCTTCTTCGACGCAGAAACTGGTGGCCGGTCTCGGCCTCACCAGCACCATGGACCTTTCCACCGTCGCGGGCGCCAAGGCCGCGCGCGGCACGATGGTCGCCGTGCTGTCGTCGCTGCGCACCGCCTATCGCAATCTGAACACGCCGGTGACAACGGCGTCGGCCGCAACCGGCGCGAATTCCGGCGGAACGGTGTCTGCCTATCGGAGGAATCAGATCGCGAATTACAATCTCGCGCTCAGCATGCTCGGCGGCGGCACGCAGGCGTAAGTCGCAAATATCGGGATGTAAGGAATATGCTTCGTGCAGCGTTGCGCTGCAAGGGGTGCAGACGATTTTTCTGCAGCGTAACGCTGCAGGGGGTTAAGCGATTGGAATCGCACAAAGTGGGGTGATGCAATTGTGCTTTGCGAAATTCATCATCGCAGATATGGCGTGACGAGTTTCATGAACGAAAAAATTTTTTCGTTTTCTCACCTCCCCCTGTGGGAGGTCGGAGACGTCCATAGCGACAGCGTATGGACGCGATCCGGGTGGGGGACCGGGTTCGACCTCAGACCCCCACCCGAAAAATCTTCGCTGCGCTCAGATTTGTTCGACCTCCCCACAAGGGGGAGGTGAGTTTTACACCACGCTGTTGAAAATCATCGCACCCGGTTGTTTCGGGGCGGCGGCGGGTTGGGCGCCGTAGGTGCGGGTGGAGGCGTTTTTGCGGTCCACTTCCTCGGCGATGGCGCGGATCATGCCTTCGCTGGCGTTCTTCACGCGCACGAGTATGCGGCTGTGTCGCGACAGGACTTCGGCGAAGCGTTTGGTGACGGCCAGCAGATTTGCGCGCAACGGCGCGGAGGCTTCCTTGGCGGCGTCGAGCGAGATGCCGGCGGCTTCCTTGCCGTAGATCGCGGAGAGCTTCTGGATTTCGGGGTGGGTGGTACGCATCTCGGCGGGCTTGCCGTTTTCGAGCGCCGTGATGTCGGCTTCCAGCGCTTCGATCAGGCGTTCGGCCATGTGGATGACGCGTTCGATCTTGGGGTCGATGGGCTCGATCATTGCACATGCTCCTGATGTTTGAGCAGCGATTTGGTGATGGCGTCGGACAATCCGAAGCCGCCCTGGTTGACGATCTGCTTGCCGTATTCGTCGAGCATCAGCGAGCGGAACATGGCTTCGCCTTCGCCGCCGCCAAACGGACCGTCGGTCGAGATGCCTTCGAACATACCGCCCAGCATCTGCGAAACCAGCACCGCTTCGAATTGCTTGGCCGCTTTCTTGGCCGCCGCGACATTGGCGGTGGCATGCGGCGTGACGACGTTGGCCGATTGGGCCACCGTCATCGCGCCGGCGATGGTGGCGTCGGCACTCATCCGATCACCTGGATTTCGGCTTGCAGCGCGCCTGCGGCCTTGATCGCCTGCAGGATCGAGATGATGTCGCGCGGGCCGACGCCGAGCGCGTTCAGGCCGTCGACCAGTTTCTGCAAGCTGACGCCGCCGCTGGAAAGCACTGCCATGCGGTTGCCCTTGCTGTCGTCGACCGAAATGGTGGTGCGCGGAACGACCTTGGTTTCGCCGACTTTGGAGAACGGTTCGGGCTGGCTGACGAGCGGCGCTTCATTGACCTTGATGGTGAGGTTGCCTTGCGCGATGGCGACCGTCGACACGCGCACATCCGCGCCCATGACGATCACGCCGGAGGTTTCGTCGATGATGACCTTCGCGGGCTGGTCGGGATCGACCTTCACCTGTTCGACATCGGTCAAAAGGCCCATCACGCCGTTCTTGTAATTCGACGGCACATTGAGCGCGACAGTCGAGGGATCGGTCGCCTGGGCGACGCCGCCGCCGATATAGTTGTTCACCGCATCGGCGATGCGTGTTGCGGTGGTGAGATCGGGATTGTGCAGCGACAGGCGCAAGGTCGTCTGGCTCGCGAGGTGGAAGCCGGTTTCGCGTTCGATGATCGCGCCGTTGGCGATGCGGCCCGCTGTGGGCACGCCGCGCGTCACGCTTGCGCCCGCACCTTGCGCGGAAAATCCTCCGACCGCGACCGGACCTTGAGCCAGCGCATAGATCTGTCCGTCGGCGCCGAACAGCGGCGTCACCAGCAACGTGCCGCCTTGCAAATTCTTGGCATCGCCCATCGCGCTCACCGACACGTCGATGCGCGAGCCTTGCGCGCCGAAAGCCGGAAGATTGGCGGTCACCATCACGGCGGCGACGTTCTTGGTCTGCATGGATTCGCCGCGCGTGTTGACGCCGAGGCGCTCCAGCATGGTCTGGATGGAAAGCTGGGTGAACGGCGCGTTGCGAAGGGAGTCGCCCGAGCCGTTGAGGCCGACGACCAGGCCATAGCCCACCAGCATGTTGTCGCGAATGCCCTCGACCTCGACCAAGTCCTTGATGCGCGAAAAGGCGAACGCCTCGGCGGGGCACAGCGCGATCAGCAGCGCCGCCAGTGTGGCCAGGGTCTTATGTATAAGTGTCGTGCGCGTGGGCATACGCATTCTGCCTATGGTGTCCGGTTGGTTGGATGCCAGAAGCGTGCCGGTTTCGGCTGGAAAATAATATAACAGAATCAATGGCTTGATATAGAGCGGCGAGGGGCTGAACAGGCCACCCGGCAGGTTTTTCCGGGCGAAAATCGCCTTTGGTCACATGGACTTGGGATAGGACGATTCCTATTTTGCGAGCATGACCGATCACCCCCCCAAGCTCCGGCAGCGGCCGGGCGTGTTGTGCATTCTCGATGGCTGGGGCTGGCGGCCGGAAACCCAGGACAACGCCATCGCCGCGGCGAGCGCGGCCGGCAAGGCTCCCAATTTCGACCGGATGATCGCCGACTGTCCGCATGCGCTGCTGGCGACCTCGGGGCGTGCGGTGGGGCTGCCGGATGGGCAGATGGGCAATTCCGAAGTCGGCCACATGAATATCGGCGCGGGCCGCATCGTGATGCAGGACCTGCCGCGCATCGACGACGCGATGGCCGATGGCAGCCTCGCCAAACGTCCCGTGCTGGTCGATCTGATCGCCAAGGCGAAAGCGGCGAACGGCGCGGTGCATGTGATGGGCTTGATGTCGCCGGGCGGGGTGCATTCGCATCAGGATCACATCGCGGCTTTGGTGCGCGCCGTCTCCGCCGAAGGCGTGCCGGTGTTCGTGCATGCGTTTCTCGACGGGCGCGACACGCCGCCCAAAAGTGCGCTGGGCTTCCTCAAGGAGTTCGAAGCCAAGATCGAAGGTCTTCCCGGCGTGCGCATGGCGACGGTTTCGGGACGCTACTACGCGATGGATCGCGACAAGCGCTGGGACCGCGTGCAGAAGGCTTATGATGCGATGGTCTCCGCCAAAGGCGCGCGTTTCGCCAATGCGTTCGAAGCGGTGGAAGCGTCTTATGCGCAGAACGTCACCGACGAGTTCGTGGTGCCGTGCGTGATCGGCGATTATGCGGGCGTCGCCGATGGCGATGCCATGCTGTTCGGCAATTTCCGCGCCGACCGCGCGCGCGAAATTTCGATTGCCTTGCTCGATCCGAAATTTGCGGGCTTCGAGCGCGCGCGTGTGGCGAAGTTCTCGGCCGCCGCCGGTCTTACCGAATATTCGCAGGCGTTGAACGTCTTCATGGGCGCGCTGTTTCCGGCGGAAGACATTCGCGACACCATCGGCGAATATGTGGCCTCGCTCGGCTTGAAGCAGTTGCGCATCGCCGAAACCGAGAAATATGCGCACGTCACCTTCTTTTTGAACGGCGGGCGCGAAGATCCGTTTGCGGGCGAAGACCGCATCCTTGTGCCGAGTCCCAAGATCGCGACCTACGACCAGCAGCCGGAAATGTCGGCTTACGAAGTGACCAAGAAGCTGGAAGAGGCCATTCTGTCGGAGAAATACGATCTTGTGGTCGTGAACTACGCCAATCCCGACATGGTGGGACATACGGGCATCATGGAGGCCGCGACCAAGGCGGTGGAAGTGATCGATGCCTGTCTCGGCCGATTGCGCGCGGCGGTGGAGCAGGTTGGCGGCGTGATGCTGCTCACCGCCGATCACGGCAATGTCGAGATGATGAAAGACCCCGTGACGGGCGAACCGCACACCGCGCACACCACGCTCGACGTGCCGGTAATCGCGATCAACGCCAAGAGCAATGCGGGACTGAAGCTTTCCAATGGCAAGCTCGCCGATGTGGCGCCGACCTTGCTCGATCTCATGGGGTTGAAGAAACCCGCGGCGATGAAAGGTCATTCGCTGACCGAACGCATTGGTGCGGAGAACGTCGCCTGAAAGCGCTCCGGGTACAGCTTCTCCTTGCGCTCGGCTTTAGCCTTCTCTGTTCTGCGCCCGCATGGGCCGCTTCAAATGAAAATGCGCCGCCGCTTGCGGAGGAACTGAACGGGGCCGTGCCGCTCAGCGACATGGCGAAGCTTCCGACGACCGAAGACCAGTACCGCACGCTGCAGAAACAGATCGACGAGAACCGCCCGCGCGTCGAAGCGGCAAAGGCCAAGAGCGATGCGCTCAACGCGCAGGCCAAGACCCTGCGGGAGAAACTGATCGCAACCGCGGCGAAGGTGCAGGCGCTGGAAGCGGAAAAGACGACGCTCGATGCGCAGGTGCTTCTGCTGCGCGCCGACGAAGACCGGCTCAACAAGGATTTTGTGCGCGACCGCGCTTCGGTAAGCCGGCTGCTTGC
>DASZYI010000118.1:0-19740 GCA_035545475.1 Rhizomicrobium sp. | reverse complement strand
AACCCACCGTCTCCACCGCCGCAAAACGGTCGAGCGCCCAGGCGAGGCAGGTGGTCGAGTCCTGGCCCCCGGAGAAAAGCACCAAGGCTTTCTGGTCGTTCATCGGGCGGTGTTTAGCCGCTTGGGCGGTTGGGCGCGAGCCTTATCCGGCAGCCGCCAGCGCGCGCAACTTCACGCGGGAGGGCGGCAGGTCGATGGAAACGGTTGTGCCCTCGCCTTCGGCGCTTTGGATGGAAAGCGAGCCGCCATGGAGTTCGACCAGCGCCTTGCAGATGGAAAGGCCGAGCCCCGCGCCTTCGAAACGCCGCGCCAGCGAGTTGTCCAGTTGCCGGAAAGGTTGGAACGCGTCTGCGATTTTCTCGGGGCCCATGCCGATGCCGGTGTCGCGCACGGCGATGCGGATGCCTCCGGCAGCAGTGCAGCGGCCGTGGACGGTGATCTGGCCGTCGTCCGGTGTGAACTTGATCGAGTTGGCGACCAGCGCAGCGATGGCTTGCATCAGACGCTGCGGATCGACTTCGAGTTCGGGCAGGTTGGGCTGGATTTCGAACGCGATCTTGCATTTGGCACGGCCGCGCAATTGGCCGAGCGCGATACCGCCTTCAATCAGCGACGAAACGGAAACATTCTGCTTGGCGAGCGTCAGCGCGCCACCTTCGATGCGGGCGGTGTCGAGCAGGTCGTTGACGATGCCCAGCAGGCGGGTGCCGCCGGCGTGGATGTCGGCGGCATAACTGCGATAGGACGGATTGCCGAGCGGCCCCAGCATTTCCGTGCTGAGGATTTCGGCGAAACCCAGCACCGCATTGAGCGGCGTTTTCAACTCGTGACTCATCGCGGCGAGGAAGGCGCTTTTCGCACGGCTTGCTTCTTCCATCTCCTTGAGTGCGCGCTTGAGGGTGTTCTGCGTTTCGATCTTTGCCGTCACATCTTCCACGGTGCCTTCGTAGAAAACGAGCTTGCCTGTCCAGTCGCGAACGGCGCGGGCATTCTCGGAAATCCAGATGACCGAACCATCGTGGCGGCGGATTTGGGAAACGAAATCCGTCACCCGATCATGCAAGCGCATCAATTCGGCGAATTCTTCGCGGCGTGTCGGTTCGACATAAAGCTGGCCGGCAATATCGGTCAGACCCGCCATCAGTTCCTCGGCGTCGGCATACGCATAGATGCGGGCAAGCGCCGGATTGGCGTCGAGGTAGCGGCCTTCCGGCGTGGTGCGGAAGATGCCTTCGATGGCGTGATCGAAGAAGGCGCGATAGGTCTGCTCGGCAGCGGTCAGGCGCGTGCTGGTTCCCTTCGAGGTACGCACCAGCAGGAACAGGCAGCAGATCAGGGCGCCGATCAGGCAAAGCCCGGCCCCAAGTTCGCGGCCCTGGCCGGACAGTTCGGCGGCACTGAGGCCCGCACCGAGAATCAGCACGGCCAATCCGGTGACCAGGACGCTCTCGCCCCCCTTGGCCCGGGCGGGAACAGCCCAGAAACGATCCGCCTTGGCGCTCATTGCCCCACCCTATTTCCCGCACCGCAGTAAGCCATTGTTGGAATAGCGGAAAATGTCTAAACGGCTGGTTGAGGAACGGCCGTTTCTTGCCTTGGGGGCGCGGCTGCGCCAGCGTAGGGCAAATTAAATCAAAGGGATGGCCAGCTTGGCTTCCATCGCGATCAGCGGGACGGGTCTCTTCACGCCCCCCCATTCCATTTCCAATGACGAGCTGGTGACCTCGTTCAACGAGTATGTCGCCCGGCACAATCGCCGCCATGCAGACGCCATCGCCGAGGGATCGGTGCAGGCGCTGACGAACTCCTCCGCCGAATTCATCGTGAAGGCGTCGGGCATCAAGGCCCGCTATGTGATGGACAAGGCGGGCATCCTCGATCCCGAGATCATGTGCCCGCGAATTCCCGAACGGCCCAACGAGCAAATCTCCGTGCTGGCCGAAATGGCGGTGGCAGCTTCGAAGGACGCGCTAGCCGCCGCAGGCCGCACCGCCGGCGAGATCGACGCGGTGCTGGTGGCGGCTTCGAACATGCAGCGCGCCTATCCCGCGATGGCCGTGGAAGTGCAGGACGCACTCGGCATCGACGGCTTCGGCTTCGACATGAATGTGGCGTGTTCTTCGGCGACCTTCGGGCTTCAGGCGGCTGCGGATATGGTGGCGAACGGGCATGCGCGCGCGATATTGGTGTGCAATCCCGAAATCTGTTCGGGACATCTGAATTTTCGCGACCGCGACAGCCATTTCATTTTCGGCGACGTGGCGACGGCGTTCGTTATCGAGCGCACCCAAGACGCGCGCGGCGACAATGCGTGGGAAATCGTTTCGACCAAACTCGTCACGAAGTTCTCCAACAACATCCGCAACAATTTCGGCTTCCTCAACCGCGCCGCACCCGAAGGCATCGGCCAGCCGGACAAGCTGTTCGTTCAGGAAGGCCGAAAGGTGTTCAAGGAAGTGGTTCCGATGGTGTCCGAACTGATCCTCGAACACATGGCAGCCAACAACATCGCGCCCGCGCAACTGAACCGCATGTGGTTGCATCAGGCCAACATCAATATGAACGATTTCATCGCGCGGCGTGTGCTGGGACGGGATCCCAAACCCGGCGAGGCCCCCAACATCCTCGACGAATACGCCAACACAAGTTCTGCGGGGTCGGTGATCGCATTCCACAAATACAGCCGCGATCTTCCGAAAGGCGCGCTGGGCTTGCTATGCTCGTTCGGTGCAGGTTATTCGGCGGGCAGCGTCATCCTGCGGAAAATGAATTAAGCCATTTCACATCGTTCACGCGGGGGTTCGTTTCCGCGCGGCATCACGGAAAATAACTCGGCGCGAACGGGCATGTTTGATTTCGAAGGTATAAAGCTGGCCTATGTGCTGTCCGGGTTTGGGGTCGGCTTCCTTGTCGGCATGACCGGCGTGGGCGGCGGCTCGCTGATGACGCCGGTGCTCATTCTGCTGTTCGGCATCTCGCCCGAGAAGGCAGTGGCGACCGACCTGCTTTACGCATCCATCACCAAGACCGGCGGTTCGCTGGTCCATGGTTTCAACAAGACGATCGACTGGAAGATCGTCACGCGGCTGGCGAGCGGGAGTATTCCCGGCGTGATCCTGACGATGGCCGCACTTTATGCGATGCACGTCAATTCAGAAAGGATCAGCGGCGTCGTCACGCATGTGCTGGCCATCGCGCTGCTGCTCACGGCGCTGGCGCTGATCTTCCGCAAATGGCTTATGGAAACCTATGTCCGCCGCGTGGGCACGCTGGACGAAGCACTTACCCGGCGCGCGACCATCGCGACGGGCTTGGTGCTGGGCGTGCTGGTTTCGCTGTCGAGCGTGGGCGCGGGCGCGCTGGGCGTGACGGCGCTGATCCTGCTCTATCCGCAGATTCCCGTCGTGCGCATCGCGGGTTCGGATATTGCACATGCGGTGCCGCTAACGCTTGTCGCGGGATTGGGGCATTCGTTGATCCTGGGCCCCATCAATGTCGATCTGCTCACGTCGCTGCTGATCGGATCGCTGCCCGGTATCGTGCTGTCGAGCTACATCGCGCCGAAGGTGCCGGATATCGCGCTCAGGTTGATCCTTGCCGCGACGCTGATCGTGGTTGCGCTGCGGCTGCTGTTCTGACGTTCAATGCACCAAAAACAGGGGCAACGTGGCCTGGCTTAATATCCGCCGCGTCACACCGCCCGCGAACCATTCGCGCACCCGGCTGTGGCCGTAACCGCCGAGGACCAGCAGGTCGGCATCGTTCGCCCTGGCGGTTTCGAGAAGCGCGTCGCCCACGGAACGCGATTGAGGATCGGCGTGCAGGAAATCCGCTTCGACGCCGTGGGCGCGAAGATATGAGCGCACATTGTCGGTGTCGGCATCGGTGATGCCGGTGCCCTGCACGATCACGACCTGCACGGCCGCGGCCCTCTTCAGATAAGGCAGCGAAGCCCGTACCGCATGCGCACTGGCGGCACCGGCGTTCCAGCCGATGGAAATGCGTGTGAAGTCGCGAGGCTGCGCTTCCGATCCCAGAAGTACCGGCGTGCCGGATTTCAAAAGCGCGGCTTCGAAAGCTTCCGCAATCCCCAGCCGTTCGCTTTCGTTTTGCGGGCCGAACACGATCAAATCGGCAAGTTGGCCCGCGCGCACCACGCAATCGGCGAAATGGCCTTTCATTTCGAAGAACGATGCGGAAGGCGCGCCTTCCGGTTGGTCCACCGTTTCGAATTCCGCGGCAGCGGCAGCGGCATTGAGAGAAGCCTGCGCGGCAGCGGAGGCGGCGTCGGCGGCTTCGCGCGCGGCATCGACAATCTCGCCGGCCATTGCTGGCGCCACTTCGTCGCCGAAGAACGGCAAGGCTTCCGTCGGATCGGGCCGCACGAACAGCGCGCGCACATGCGCATCCAACGGCGCTGCCGCGGCAAACGCATTTGCCAAGGTGAGCGCATCGCGCTTGCCGCCGGTCAGCGGCGCAAGCACAAGCTTGATCGTCATGGCGTTTCCTCCCTGGCGAGAGTTGGCCGCCTTCGCTCGGCAAGTATGCCGCGTTTGAACCGCTACCACCAGCGGTCGAGTTGCACCGGACGCAAGGTGCGCGGCCGGGCGAATTCCACCAGATGATCGGTGACCATGCGGTGGAAGCTTCCGCGCGGATAGCCGCGCTGGCCGCGCACGCCCGGCGAAAGGCCGGTCAGCACCTCAAGGGCTTCGTTCACCGTCTCCACTGCATAGATCGCGAACACGGCCCGGCGTGCAGCTTCGGCCACGTCGTCGCGCAACATCAGGTTGACCGCATTCGCCTTCGGAATGACGACGCCGTGACCGGGACGCAAACCGCGCATGGAACAGATGTCGAAATAGCCTTCGATCTTCTGATTGATACTGCCCACGGGCTGCATCGCGCCGTGCTGGTCGATGGAGCCGGTGACGCCGATGCCCTGCGCCATGGGCATTTCGGCGATGGCCGACAAGATCGCAAGCAGTTCGGCGGCATTGGCGCTGTCGCCGTCGATGGGGCCGTAGCATTGTTCGAAGGCGACGCTCGCCATCAACGACAACGGCACGAAAGGCGCATAGGTGGCATTGAGATAGCCCGCCAGCGTCTGCGCGCCGCGGCGAGGCGAAACGCCGACGTAATTGGCCAAGCGGTCGATACGGACGCCCTGCCCCAATCCCGGCCCGACACTCGCCGTGATGCGCGCGGGCGCGCCGAAATCGTGGCTGCCCGATTTGATGACGGTGAGCGCGTTCACCTGACCGATCCGCGAACCTTCGGTTTCGATGAAAACGAGACGGCGCTTGATGAGGTCGTGTTCCAGCGCCTTCATGCGTCCGGCGCGATCTTCCTTGGCGGCGAGCGCGCGTTCGATGTCCCAGGCGGTGATCATCAAACGACGCGCGTCGGCGGCATAGGCATTGGCTTCGCAGACCAGATCGTAGAGATGGCCGATGCGCACCGAGATGCGTTCGGCATCGCCCGCCATGCGCGAGGCCTCGTCGATCAACCGGGCGGCGCCCGAACGGTCGAGATGGCGCACGCGGTCCGCGCGCGACAATCCGGCGATGCCGCGCAACAGAGACAGGCAATGGATGTCGTTGCGTTCGGTGGTATTGGAGAATTCGGCCTGCACCTTGAACAGTTCGGCGAAATCCGGGTCGAGTGTGCGGATGCGATCGAACACCCAGGGCTCTCCGAACAGCACCACTTTGACATCGAGCGCAATCGGCTCGGGTGCAATCGCCATGGTCTGCGTGCGCTCGCGGATGTCGGAGAGGCTTTCGATACGGATGCGGCCTTCGCGGAGCGCGCGCTTGAGCGCGTTCCACGATTCCTCCTGTTGCAGAAGCTCCAGCGCTTCGATCAGCAGGAAGCCGCCATTGGCGCGATGCAACGCGCCGGGCACCACATACATGAAATCGGTGATGGTGGTGGTGACGAGCGGCACGCGCTCCACTCTACCGACGAGGCGCGACAGGATCGGGAGCCCCACCTGCACGACAGGTGCGCCCTTCATGCCGGTGTTGTCGATAAGCAGGTTCACTTCGTAGCGATGAAACGCCGCCGCCTTCACTTCCGCTTCGCCGCGCGCGATGGATTGCAGCAGGCTGAGATTGAGCAGCAAATCGCGCGACAATCCGTTGAGATAGTTTCGCGCATCCTCGCCCGAACCGAAGCGTTGATAGAGCGGTTGCAGCAATTCGCGCAGGCGGGCTTCGCCCATCGAACGATCGAGCGCGCGCAGTTGCGCGTCCTTTTGGACGCGCAAGGCCGAAAGCGCGGTCAATGCCTGGTCGAGCAATGCGCGCAATTCGCGCCGCGCCCGGTTGAGGCGGTCGCGTTCCCCGACGGGGAGCGCAGCCAGTTCTTCGTCGCTCAGCAACTGGCCGTCGCGCTGCGGTTTCAACTCGAAACGGCCGTCATGCGGCTCGACGAGGGCCAGACCCTTTGCATGGGCGGCACGACGCAATTCGTGAAACGCCAGATCGGCGGTGTTGTGGAATTCGTCTTCGAGCGCCTTCTTGCGCCGGACATATTCGTCGCTTGCAAAAAGATCGCGCATCGCCGATTTGAGCGAGGAAACGAGTGCAGCCATGGCGCGCTTGAAGATGGCGCCTTCGCCATTGGGCAGGCGCAACGCCTGCGGCTGCTGGGGAGAGGAGAAGTTATGGACGTAACACCAGTCGGAAGCGGGCTTGCGCGTGGCGGCGATGCGTTCCAGCGCCCGCTGGACGGCGCTGTGCTTGCCGCTGCCCTTCGCGCCCACAGCATAGATGTTGTAGCCGGGCTCGCGCATCCTTGCACCGAAGGCGAGCGCACGCACCGCGCGCTCCTGTCCGGGAGGCGCGTCTGCGTCCGGCAGCTCCGCCGTGGAATGAAACGGCAGGCGCGCCGGATCGGTCTTCAGGCGGTATCTGTCCACCGCCAGGGGCCTGACCGCCATAACCCAACCCAATCGCCTGAGCCTGCAAGGGACTCAGGGCCTTTGCTTTAAAGATTGGGTAATTCTACCAACCGCGGTGGCCCGCACTATGCGTCGGCGCGGCAACCTGAAATTAAGGTAAACAGCCAGCCCCCTCATGGAACTCGCACCATGCCTTCGAAAACACAGCCTTCCCGCGCCTGGCAGCGGATGTTGAGCGGGCGCAGGCTCGACCTGCTCGACCCTTCTCCGCTCGACATCGAGATCGAAGACATCGCCCATGGGCTTGCGCGCGTCGCGCGCTGGAATGGCCAGACGAAAGGCGCGCACGCCTTCTCGGTCGCGCAACATTGTCTCCTCGTCGAACGTGTGGTGAGCGAGTTGATGCCGCGCGGCGATCGTTCGTTGAAACTAATGGCGCTGCTGCACGATGCGCCGGAATATGTGGTCGGCGACCTTATCAGTCCGTTCAAGGCGGCCGTGGGATTGGATTACAAGGATTTCGAGTTGCGACTTCTTTCGGCAATCCATCTGCGTTTTGGATTGCCCGCAAAAACACCATCGGAAGTGGTGAAATTAATCAAAAAGGCGGATCATATTGCCGCATATTTCGAGGCCACTCAGCTTGCAGGTTTCGAGCGTGAGGAAGCGCGCAAGTTTTTCGGCTTTCCGCCCGGTGTTTTGCGCATACCGCGCCTTCTACCGCTCGCGCCTGCCGAAGCACAGACTCAGTTCCTGAACCGGTTCAAGCGTCTTTCCATTTGAGTTTTTTCCAGACGTGCTAATTTGGCCGCTTCGTCACAGGCCGCTAATGCCCAAGATCATAATCACACCGCTTTCAGGGCTGGAAAAAATCATCCGCGAGCACAACCCGTCGCATGTCGTGACGTTGCTTTCGCCTGAACACATGATCGAAACGCCGGACGGATTGCATCCGGAGCGGCATCTGAAGATCGGTATCAACGACGTTGCCGATCCATCGCAGGGCGATGCACCTCCGCACGACGGCCATATCCGGAGTCTCCTGGAATTCGGCCGTATCTGGGACGCCACCGAACCTCTGGTGGTGCATTGCTGGGCGGGCATCAGCCGGTCGACGGCGGCGGCCTTCATCCTGATGTGCGACCGGCTCGACCATGTGGCGGAAAGCGAGATCGCAAAGGCCCTGCGCCTTCGTGCCCCCCATGCCAACCCCAACCGCCTGATGGTAAAACTCGCCGACGAGGCACTTGGCCGGGGCGGACGCATGATCCAGGCAATCGACCATATGGGGCCCAGCACGTTTGCCGATGAAGGGCCGATGGTGCATTTCCCGCTGGCGTTCGGAATTCTATGAAGCGCGCGAGCGTAGGGAACGCCGTCAGCATCGGATTGAGCGCGGCCATCGTCTCGGTTGCGGAGGAGCGGCCTCGCGTTCTGGTTGTGCATCGCACGAACGAGACCATCGACGCACTTCCCTTCGGTCCCTTCGATCCGCTGCACCACCGCACGCTGGAAAGCGGTCTCAGAAGCTGGGTGGGCGAGCAGACTTCCCTCGACCTCGGTTATGCCGAACAGCTCTACACATTCGGCGACCGCGGGCGGCATATGCTGAAAGCGGGCGAAGAGCAGCGCGTGGTCTCGGTTGGGTATCTTGCGCTGACGCGCGGCGATCCCAAGACGCCGGATACGCAATGGCGCGAATGGTATCGCTTCTTTCCCTGGGAAGACTGGCGCGATGCGCGGCCGCGCGTGATCGACGAAATGATTGCGCCGGCCTTGAAAGCGTTTGCGAAAGCCGGCGGCAAGAGCGATGCCGAGGCGCGGCGCGATCGCGTGCGTATCTGTTTCGGCTTCGAAGGCTTGCCGTGGGACGAAGAGAAAGTCCTGGAGCGGTACGAACTTCTTTATGAGGCGGGACTTGTCGAGGAAGCGGTGCGCGACGGCCGCGTATCGAAATCCGATATTTCCATCCAACTGGGCGCCCCGATGATGTTCGATCACCGCCGCATTCTGGCGACGGCCATCGCGAGGCTGCGCGGCAAGATGAAATATCGCCCGGTGGTGTTCGAGCTGATGCCGACGACGTTCACGCTGCTGGAACTGCAGCGCACAGTGGAGGCGATTTCGGGCGTGCGCCTGCACAAGCAGAATTTCCGACGCCTTGTCGAGGATCAGGGCCTTGTCGAAGGCACCGGGCGCACGAGTTCTGCGGCACGCGGGCGCCCCGCCGAACTCTTCCGTTTCCGCAAGGAAGTGCTGCGCGAACGACCGGCACCGGGTTTCCGGCTGGGTATGCGGGCGCGCTAGGACCGCCAACAATCTCGTGTTACGTTTCTCGCGGAGGGGTATTCGACATGCTTTCACGCGCACCGCAACGTGTTGTCCGCGATTGGACGCGCGACAGCCGCCAATGGGACAAATACCAGCCTCGCGAGGGTGATGTCGTCGTAGCGACCGCTCCCAAATGCGGCACCACATGGACGCAGCGCATCGTCGCGCTGCTGATCTTTCAGTCCGCCGCGCCAAGACCGATCATCGAAACGTCACCGTGGATCGATTGCCGTTTTCAGATCCCGATCGATGTGGCGGTGCAGATTCTGGGCGCGCAAACGCATCGTAGGGCCGTCAAGAGCCATCTGCCGTTTGACGCATTACCCGTCTATGACGAGATGAAATACATTCACGTCGCCCGCGATGGCCGCGACTCCTGCATGTCGTTCCACAATCATTTCACAAACTTCAAACAAAAGGCTCTCGACGATCTCGACAGGATTGGACTTTCGGATGAGACGATCGGGCGGCCTGTTCCGAGGCCGCCAAGCGATCCACGCGGTTTCTATTTGCATTGGATCGACCCGCGATCGGAGACCGGCGCTTACGTCGGCAATGACTTCTTCGATCTCGAACGGAGCTATTGGTCTGAGCGAAAGCGGCCCAACCTGCTGATGGTTCATTACAACGATCTCAAGGCCGATCTGTCCGGCGAGATGAAACGGATCGCCGAATTTCTGGAAATCGATATCCCGCCGGACGTGTGGCCTTCGCTTGTCGAAGCCGCACGATTTGAGTCGATGAAAAAGGACGGGCGTGCGCTGTTGCCCGTACTCGATACCATTTTCAAGGAAGGGCCCGATACCTTCCTCAATCGCGGCACGAACGAGCGATGGCGCGAAGTGTTGCAAGATGACGATGTCGAACTTTACAACCGGCGCGTCGAGTCCGAATTGTCGCCTGGGCTCGCCAGTTGGTTGACAAGCGGCCGCCTGAAGGCGGGCGACCCGCGCACGATGGAAGACTAGGCCTTCTCGAAGCCATTGTTCAAAAACGCTTCCGCATAGGCTGCGTGCATGGCTGCACCGCGCGCCATGACGTTTTCGTCGAGCACCATGCGATTGGAATGGAGCGCACAGCAGCTTCGGAAATCGCCGCCTTCCGGCGTAGCGCCGAGGAAGCACATCGCGCCCGGCACTTTCTGGAGAACGTAGGCGAAATCCTCTGCGCCCATGATCGGCGCGGGCATCGGCAGCCAGCCATGATCGCCGAACAGGGCTTGCGCGGTTTTCTTCGCCAGCGCCACGGCATCGCCATGGCAGATCGTCACCGGGAAACCAGGAACGATCTCGACCGTCGCTTCGGCCTTGTGCGCGGCGGCGATGTTGGGGGCGACGCGGTGCAGGCCTTCATGGGCCAAGGCACGCGAGCCCTCCGAGAAGCTACGGATCGTGCCTTCGATCTCTGCGGTTTCGGGGATGATGTTGTTGGTCGTGCCCGAGGTGATGCGGCCCACGGTCAGCACGATAGGGTCGAACGCCTCGATGCGGCGCGTCACCATCGCCTGCAACGCCATCACGATCTCGCAGGCGACCGGAACCGGATCGATGGCGTTGTGCGGCATGGAAGCGTGGCCGCCCTTGCCTTTCACATTCACCACGAAACGGTCGGCGGCTGCGAGCAACGGGCCTACCCTGCCCGCGATCAATCCGCTCGGGACATTCGGCGTGACATGCAACGCGAACGCGGCATCGGGCAGCGGATCGATGATGCCGTCTTCCAGCATGAAGCGTGCGCCGTGATAGCCTTCCTCGCCGGGCTGGAACATGAACATCACGGAGCCCGCGAGTTTTTCACGCCGCGCGCAAAGGGCTTTCGCCGCGCCCACCAGCATCGCGACATGGGTGTCGTGCCCGCAGGCATGCATTGCGCCTTCGTTGCGCGAGGTGAATGAAAGGCCGGTGTCTTCCGTCAGCGGCAATGCATCCATGTCGCCGCGCAGAAGGACCGTTCGTCCGTTGGAGGGACCGCGCAGCAACGCGACAAAGCCGGTGGTGGTTTTGCTGTCGACGATTTCGAGCGGCAAACCGGCCAATGCCTTCTTTGCCTTTGCGGCCGTCTTTGGCGTGTGAAGGCCAAGCTCGGGTTCTTCGTGGATGGCACGCCGCAACGCGATCATCTCCGGCAACAACGCCTGCCCCGCTTCCACCCAATCGTTCGATAAATACGTGTCCATGACGGCCTCAGATGTCCTTCTGGGGTTAGCTTATAACGGTCTGACTCCGTTTTGAAATCGCGCCCGAACTCAATCGGATAAACCCAAATGTCATGGCCCGCGAATGCGGGCCATGACAAGTTTGACTGAGTACGCCAAAAGAAAAACCGCGCGCCTCTTTCGAGACGCGCGGTTTTCCCCTGTTACGGCGAACTTAGAAGTTCAGGCCGAGCGGACCGAAGCTCGTGAGGGCTGCGGTTGTGCCATTGCGCTGACGTTCCACGAGGGTCGAACCCGTGCTGTTGGTATAGAGACGGATGCCGACGAAGATCGTGTTGGCGTTACCGAAGCCGTTCGACAGGCTCGAGAAGGTGTAGCCCACGAAGCCCGAGACCGGGATCTCTTCCGACAGAAGATATTCGCCCTGCAGGCTAACATCGGTTTCGTCGATCGCGTGGTTGATGTGATTGTACGACACGCCGAGCGAGGCCGCAAAATCCGGCATGACGTAGCCCGTCACGCCGCCAGCCACGAACGCGCCGTCGACATCGCCGTTGAAGCCGCCGGCCTTGGCGCTGAAGGTGAACATGTCGTCGGCATAATATTCGCCGAAGCCGCCATAGTTGGTGGTGTGGGCATTGAAGCCGTAGACGTCGACCTGGGTGTAGTTGACGTTGGCGCCGATACGGCCCTGCTCGCCCTTCCAGAAGAGCGAACCGCCGATGTTCCAGTCATTGGCATGGCCGTGCGCGATGGTCAGGTGATTGTAACCGGCGTCGAGTTCGGCGTTCAGGCCGGTGTCGCCCAGACCGATGGCGCCAGCGCCGTTGACGCCCCAGACTTCGGCGTTCGGCAGATTGTCCAAACCGACATGGGTGTACTGGCCGGTCAAAGTGCCGGCGAAATCCAGATTGTCGGCGAGCGCAGGCGCCGAGAAGAGTGCAAGCGCAGAAGCAGTCAAAAGTGCATTACGAAACATGGTTTTCTCCTTGTGATACGTACGCGCACGAACCGCGCGCCTCTTTCGAGACGCGCGGCTTTCTTCGTGCAGACGGTGTTAGAGGTTCATCCCGAGCGGGCCGAAGGTCGCCAGGCTGCCGAGCGTGCCGCTACGCTGACGGTCCACCAGCGTCGCTGCGCCGGTGGTGTTCGTGTAGAGACGCAAGCCGATGAACACGGTGTTGGCATTGCCGCCACCGTTCGACAGGTCGGAATAGGTGTAGCCGGCAAAACCGGATACCGGGATTTCTTCCGAGATCAGATATTCGGCGGAAAGACCCAGATCGGTTTCCTGGAACAGGTGGTTAAAGTTGGTGAAGTTCACCGAAGCCGACACCGCGAAATCCGGGAACACATAGCCCGTCACGCCGCCGCCGACATAAAGACCGTTCAGGTCGCCGCTGAAGCCGCCGACCTTGCCGCCGAGAGTGAACATGTCGCTCGCGAAATATTCGCCGAAGCCGCCGTAATTGGTGGCATGCGCAGTGCCGCCAATGCCGAGAACCGACAGCTTCACTTCGGTGTAGTTCACGGTCGCGCCGACACGGCCTTCGCCGTACTTCCAGAACAGCGAACCGCCGACGTTCCAGTCGTTGGCGTCAACGCTGGAGATCGACAGGTGGTTATGGCCCGCGTCCAGTTCCGCAGCGAAATCGGTGTCGCCCAACCCGACCGCGGCGGAGCCATTGATGCCCCAGCCATTGGCGTCCGGCAGGTCCGAACCGACGTGGATGTAGTTGCCGGACAGCACACCGGACAGATCCAGGTCATCAGCCATGGCAGGCGCCGACAGCATCGCCAGTGCGGAAACGGTCGTCAGAATTGCTTTACGAAACACAGAGTTCTCCTTGTTGAATCGCCCAGTAGTCCCCTCGGGCCGGCGCTCTATAGGCCAATTCACATTTGTGTCGATTAAAAAGAAGGCAGGTTCCACGGAAAGAAAATTGCCGTGGCCAAACTGCAACGAGTATTTCCGATCGTTACAATTTGCAGTTATGTGACTGTGGTTTGGCTCAGAGATTGAGGGCGACGGGCCCGAAATTCCCGATGGTTCCGACGGTGCCGGAACGCTGGCGCTCGATAAGGGACGAGAAGCCGTCGGTGTTGAAGTAGAAGCGGATGCCTACCAGAAAAGTGCTCACCCTTCCGCCGCCATCCGACAGGTCGGAATAGGTGTAGCCCGCAAATCCGGCGAACGGGATTTCGTGATCCACCAGATATTCGGCCTGAATGCTGAGATCGGTTTCGGCGCTGATGTGATTGAAGTGGGTGTAGGTGATGCCGCCCGTGATCGCGAAATCGGGAAACACATATCCCGTCATCTGCGCGCCCGCATAACCGCCGCTGACATCGCCGCTGAAGCCGCCGCCTTTCACGCCGAAGGTGAAATAGTCGTTGGCGAAATATTCTCCAAAACCGCCGAAATTCGTGGTGTTCGCGTGGCCCAGCACCGATAGGTTCACATCGGTGTAGTTCACGACGGCACCGGCGCGGCCGAGAGAGCCTTTCCAATAGCCCGCACCGCCGAGAGTCCAGTTGCTCACATGCGTGCCGGGAAGCGTGGCGTAGTTATAGCTGGCATGGAATTGCGCATGAACGCCTGCGCCCAGCGCGAACTCCCCTTCTCCCGCGACTCCCTTGACGCTCGGATCGGGCAAACCGGTCAGGTCGAGATAAGCATACTGGCCTGTTACCGTGCCGGAAAAGTTGGCTTCGTCGAATGCGCCGGGCTCTTGTTCCGCACGGAGCGGTGCAGCCAGAAGAAACGCTGTCGCCCCCACAGCGGTGGTGATTGTTCTATACAGCACACGGTGCTCCTGATCGCCTTAGACAACCCCCAGCGACCCTGCCTGTATGAACGCTATGTGTTGATATTCATTAAAAACTGCAGGCTTTTTCGGTTAAGAAACAGTTGCTTAGCTCCCCTTACCGTATCTTTGGCCGGGATTCGCGCAACCGCGACACTGGCTGCGGATTGACCGATTTATGCTCATGTGTAGCATAACGGTTCGCCCGGCCTCTTTAAGGCCGGTCTTTTTGCCCTATATATATGCTCGAAGTGAGCATAAATACGGAGACGGGATATGGGTGAAATGCCGAGAAGCTTCGAAAAGGAGCTTGCCTATACGCCCGAGATCGCGCGCGAAACAGCCGACCTCTACAAACGCGTCGCCCATGTCATGCCGGAGATCGAATGGGCGGTGCACGCGCCGTACATCGCGGCGATCAACAAGCTGAAGAAAGAGAAAAACGCGGTCATCCTGGCGCACAACTACATGACGCCGGAGATCTTCCACTGCGTTTCCGATTTCCGCGGCGACTCCTTGCAGCTCGCGCGCGAGGCCGCGGCGACCGATGCCAAGGTCATCGTGCAGGCAGGCGTTCACTTCATGGCGGAAACCTCCAAAATTCTTTCGCCGGACAAGACCGTGCTGATCCCCGACATGCGCGCCGGATGCTCGCTGGCGGCCTCGATCACGGGTGCGGATGTGCGGCTGCTCAAGCAGAAATATCCGGGCCTGCCGGTGGTGACTTATGTGAACACCTCGGCAGACGTGAAAGCAGAGAGCGATGTGTGCTGCACGTCCTCCAACGCGGTGGCCGTGGTGGAAGACATCGCGCGCGAATTCGGGGTCGATACGGTCATCATGACGCCGGACGAATATCTGGCGCTTAATGTCGCCAAGCAAACGAAGATCAAGATCATCGCGTGGAAGGGCCATTGCGAAGTGCATGAGCGCTTCACGGCGGCGGAGATTCGCGAGTATCGCGAGGCCAATCCTGGGGTCGTGGTGCTGGCCCATCCCGAATGTCCGCCGGAAGTGGTGGCGGAAGCCGATTTCGCGGGCTCCACGTCGGCAATGATCGGCTATGTCGGCAAACATCATCCCAAGCGGGTGGTGATGGTCACGGAATGCTCGATGAGCGACAACGTGGCGGCGGAGCATCCCGAGGTCGAATTCATCAAGCCGTGCAATCTGTGCCCGCACATGAAGCGGATCACCCTGCCGCAACTGCTGCATTCGCTGGAGACGATGACCTATGAAGTCACTGTCGATCCCGCCATTGCCGAACGCGCGAAGGCTGCCGTCGAGCGGATGCTTGCGGTGAAGCTGCCAGTGGTGGCGAAGGCCGCGTAAATGACCCGCCGCATCGACAATGTGATCGAGGCGAAAGGCGCGCTCATTTTGGGCGCGGGCATGGCGGGACTTTTCACCGCGCTCAAACTTGCGCCCTTCCCTGCCCTGGTGCTGGCCGGATCGCGTCCGGGCGTGTCGGGGTCGAGCGCCTGGGCGCAGGGCGGCATCGCAGCGGCCATGGACCCGACCGATAGCTGGCGCTTCCACGCCGAAGATACGCTGGCGGCGGGCGCGGGAATTTGCGATCCGGCGGTTGCGGAATTCGTGGCGCGCGAAGCGCCCGCCCGTATCGAAGACCTGCTTGCCTATGGCGCGCCGTTCGACCGCAACGCGGACGGTTCGTTGGCATTGGGCCGCGAGGCCGCGCATTCGGCCAATCGCATCGTCCATGTGAAAGGCGATCGTGCGGGTGCGGAAGTAACGCGCACGCTTGCCGAACGGGCGCTCGCGACAGACTCCATAACGGTGCTTGAAGGTTTCCATGCGCTCGAACTTGCGGTGGAAGACGGTCGCGCGACTGGTTTGTTCGCGCGCTACGGTTTTGGGCCTCACGCTCGCCTCATTCTCTTCCGCGCGCCCGCGATCATCTTCGCGACGGGCGGCCTCGGCGCGCTTTATGCCGTGACGACCAACCCGCTGGAATCGCGCGGCGAAGGTTTGGGGATGGCGGCACGCGCAGGCGCAGTGATCGCCGATCCCGAATTCGTGCAGTTCCATCCGACCGCAATTGCCATCGGCCGCGATCCCGCGCCGCTTGCGACGGAAGCGTTGCGTGGCGAGGGCGCGATCCTTGTCGACGAAAAAGGTTTGCGGTTCATGCCCGCCATTCACCGCGATGCCGAGCTGGCGCCGCGCGACGTGGTGGCGCGCGCGATCCATCGCGAAATCGCGGCAGGGCACCAGACGTTTCTCGATTGCCGCGAGGCGTTGGGCGACACGTTCGCGTCGCGCTTCCCGACGGTTTATGCGGCGTGCAAATCGGCCGGCATCGATCCGGCGACGCAGCCAATCCCGGTGGCGCCCGCCGCGCATTATCACATGGGCGGCATCGCCACCGATGCGCGCGGCCGTTCCACCATCGACGGGTTGTGGGCGGTGGGCGAATGCGCGGCGACCGGATTGCATGGAGCCAATCGTTTGGCGTCCAACTCGCTGCTCGAAGCACTGGTGTTTGGCGCCCGCGCGGCGGACGACATTCGCAACAGCATCGCGCCCGGCAAAGGCTCGGGCGAACCGCCTGCGCCCGATCGTTTCGCGGCACCTCCGCCGCCACATGCGCTGCGCGACACGATGTCGAAACTTGTGGGATTGGAACGCGATGCGGAAGGGCTTTCCAGAGCCATCGACGCCATCTCCCAGATCGAACGCGCAGGCGCAGGCGAACCGGCGTTGCTGAATATGACGGCAACCGCCAAGCTTGTTGCGACCGCGGCACTCGCGCGCAAGGAAAGTCGCGGCGGGCATTATCGCAGCGATTATCCGGCAACCGATCCGGTCGGTCAGCGCACCTTCATCAAACTTGCGGATGCGGAGCACATTGCAGAGACGCGTGACACCTCGCTTGCGAAGGCTGCCCTCTGACATGATCGCCCTGCCCTTCACGCGTCCGCCACATGCGTTGCTGATCGAGCCCACGGTGCGTCATGCATTGGAAGAGGATCTTGGGCGCGCGGGCGATATTACGACCGAACTCACAATTCCTGCCGACAAGCGCATCACGGCGCGGATGGCCGCGCGCAAGGATGGCACTATTGCTGGGCTGCTCGCGGCGGAATGCGCGTTCCGGCTTGTCGATCCCGAGGTGCAGTTCGCTGTCGAAGTGCCCGATGGATCGCGCGCGAGCAAAGGCGCAGTGCTCGCCACGCTGAAAGGTTCGGCGCGCGCCATCCTGACGGGCGAACGCGTGGCGCTGAACTTCACAGGCCATTTGTCGGGTGTCGCGACGGCGACGCGCGCATTGGTGGATGCGGTCGAAGGCACCAAGGCGCGCATCGTCTGCACACGCAAGACAACGCCCGGCCTTCGCGTGCTGGAGAAATATGCCGTGCGATGCGGCGGCGGGTTCAACCACCGTTTCGGCCTCGATGACGCGGTGCTGATCAAGGACAATCATCTGGTGGCCGCAGGCGGCATCAAGCCGGCCATCGAGCGCGTGCGGGCCGGCCTCGGGCATATGGCCAAGATCGAACTCGAAGTTGATTCGCTGGCACAACTGGAGGAAGCATTGTCGGCCGGGGTCGATACGATCCTGCTCGACAATATGAGCCCGGAAGAGCTCGCTCGCGCAGTTGCGCTCACCAAGGGCCGGGCGGTGCTGGAGGCCTCCGGCAACGTCACCCTGGCTACCGTCCGGGCGATTGCCGAGACCGGGGTGGACTACATATCCTCCGGTTCCATCACTCACAGCGCGGCCAGTCTGGATGTCGGCCTCGATTTCTGACCCTGCCCGCGGAACTTTCGGTCGCAACCATCGTTAGTGTTGGGGCATCGGGGGTCGGATCACCTATTTAATGAATGCTGTGCCAGGGCCGGAAACGTTACTGACCGAGGAAAAGGAACTGCGGCTCAACGAGCAGCAGTTTCGCTTGCTCGTCCAAAGCGTCACTGACTACGCCATCTACATGATTGACGCGGAAGGCTATGTTTCGAGCTGGAATGCGGGCGCACAGCGAATCAAAGGCTATCTCCCGCATGAGATCATCGGCGAGCATTTTAGCCGCTTCTACACAGAGGAAGACCGGGCGAACAACGAGCCCGCGAAAGCGTTGAGCGTCGCCACACGCGAAGGCCGATTCGAAAAAGAAGGCTGGCGTGTGCGCAAGGATGGCACGCGCTTCATGGCGCACATCATCATCGACGCCATTCGCGACGACGACGGCAACCTACTGGGCTTTGCCAAGATCACCCGCGATATCACCGAACGCCAAATTGCCGAACGCACGCTGGAGAAAGCGCGAGAGGCATTGTTCCAATCGCAGAAGATGGATGCCATCGGCCAGCTTACGGGCGGCGTCGCACACGACTTCAACAATCTGCTGATGGCGATTCTGGGCAGCGTCGAACTGGTGCGGAAGCGGCTGCCGGAAGACCCGAAGATCACCCCGCTTCTCGACAATGCCATTCAGGGCGCGCGCCGCGGTCACGCTTTGACGCAACGCATGTTGGCCTTTGCCAGGCGGCAGGATTTGAAAACGCAACCCGTCGACATTCGCGATCTTGTTCGCGGAATGACAGAGCTTTTGCAGCGGTCGCTGGGTCCGGGCGTGTCGATCGAAACGCGCTTTCCGCTGGTGCTGGCGCGCGCGCGCGGCGACATCAACCAGCTCGAACTGGCCTTGCTCAATCTCGCAGTGAATGCCCGCGATGCCATGCCGGAGGGCGGCCGCATCGTGATTGGCGCCCAGGAATCAAAAGCAGCGGACGACAGCAGGCTTCAACCGGGCCGCTATGTTTGCATCTCCGTTTCCGACACGGGCGAAGGCATGGATGAGCCGACGCTTGCGCGCGCCATGGAGCCGTTCTTCACCACCAAGGGCGTGGGCAAAGGCACGGGTCTCGGCCTTGCCATGGTGCATGGCATGGCGGAGCAGTTGGGTGGATCGCTGATACTCAAGAGCCGCAAGGGTGCAGGTACTACCGCGGAAATCTGGCTGCCGGTGGCGGAAGAAACGCTCGCACCGGTGGTACAAAACGTGGAGCAGGAGCCGGTCAAAATTCGTCCGCTGAAAGTATTGGCGGTCGACGACGACGCACTGGTGCTGATGAACACCACGGCGATGCTTGAAGAATTGGGCCACACGGTGGTGGAAGCCTATTCGGGCAAGGAAGCGATCGACGCGTTGCGCGCAGATCCATCCATCGACCTGATCATCACCGACCAGGCGATGCCGCAAATGACCGGCGTGCAACTGGCCGAGGTGACAAGGCGCGAATTTCCGAGCCTGCCCATCGTGCTGGCGACGGGTTATGCCGAACTTCCGCCCGGACCGGATCTGGGGCTGATAAAACTCGCCAAACCCTTCCTCGAACAGGATCTTGTCCGCATCATCGGACAGGCATTCGACCCGTCCAAAACGGGGGCCTGACCTTCCCTACGCCGCACGCTAGAGTGCCGCCCGGCAATATCGGGAGGTACACATGGACTTGCATTTGAAGGCCAAGAACGCCGTCGTTCTGGGCGGTACGCGCGGCATCGGGCGGGCGATTGC
>DASZYI010000117.1:0-6597 GCA_035545475.1 Rhizomicrobium sp. | reverse complement strand
CTGGGCAACAGCCACGGGTTCAACTCCGTGCACGGGCGCATGCCGAGCGTGCTGACGGGCGCCAACCTTGCCAACAAAGACCTTATCTATCTGGGCGTTTCGGGGGACGGCGATTCCGCCTCTATCGGCCTGGGGCAGTTTGCCCATTGCGTGCGGCGCGGCGTGAACATGGTCTATATCTGCGAGAACAATGGCGTCTATGGGCTGACCAAGGGGCAGTTCTCGGCAACCGCAGACAAGGGATCGAAGAGCAAGGCGGGCGGATTCAATTCGGATTCGCCAATCGATCTGGTGAGCTTGGCCCTGGTTCTGGGCGCGAGTTTTGTGGCGCGCAGTTTTTCCGGCGACAAGAAACAGCTTGTGCCGCTGCTGAAGGCAGCGATTTCGCATCGTGGTGCGGCCGTGATCGACGTCGTCAGTCCCTGCGTGCAATTCAACAATCATCCGGGTTCGACCAAATCCTATGACTTCGTGCGCGCGCACAACGAGGCGGTGAACCGGCTCGATTTCATGCCGCCGAAATCGGAAATCACCGTCGACCATGAGCCGGGAACGGTGGAAATGGTGACGCAACATGACGGATCGGTGATCAAGCTGGCGAAGCTGCATCCCGATTACGATCCCAACAATCGGGCGGCGGCGCTGGCCTATTTGCAGGAAAAGGAAAAGGCGGGCGAAGTGGTGACCGGCCTGCTTTATGTCGATCCCGCAGCCGAGGATTTGCACGCCAATCTGAATACGGTAGATACGCCGCTGAACCGGCTTGGCGAGAAAGAGCTTTGCCCGGGTTCGGCGAAACTGGCAGCCATCAACGCGGCCTACCGATAGGATTTTCCATGACCTCGAAACTTTTCGATATCAGCGGCAAGACGGCGCTGGTGACCGGCGGATCGCGCGGCATCGGCTTGATGATCGCGCGCGGCTTCGTGGAGAACGGGGTGAAGGTCTATATCTCCTCGCGCAAAGCCGATGCCTGCGAACGCGCGGCGGAGGAGCTTTCGAAATTCGGCACCTGCATTCCGCTCGCCCATGATCTGGGCAAGATGGATGAAGTGAAAGCTCTGGTTGCCGGCATCAAGGCGCGCGAGAGCAAGCTCGATTTCCTGATCAACAACGCCGGTGCGGCCTGGGCCGAGCCTTTGGAGAAATATTCCGAAGAAGGCTGGGACAAGCTGATGAACGTCAACCTGAAGGCGATCTTCTTTTTGACGCAAGGGTTACTGCCTCTGCTGAAAGCAGCCGGAACGAAGGACGATCCGGCTCGTGTGGTGAATATCGGCTCCATCGACGGCATTTTGCAGCCGATGCTCGAATCCTATGCCTATTCGGCGAGCAAGGCGGCGGTGCATCATCTGACGCATAATCTGGCGAAACACCTCGCGCGCGAGAACATCAATGTGAACGCGATTGCACCGGGGCCGTTCGAGACCAAGATGCTGGCGCCGGTTCTGGCGACGGGGCGCAAGATGATCGAATCCTCCGTGCCGCGCGGGCGCATCGGTGAAGATGACGACATGATCGGGGCGGCGATCTTTTTCTGCAGCAGGGCTTCGTCTTTCGTGACGGGGCAAGTGCTGGCGGTGGATGGCGGCATCGTTACGTCCGCCTATATGTCGCCGTCCTGATCATGCTGCCGGTCGACGTCGAAGCCTTTCGCAATACGCCGCTTACGCGCGAGCCATTTCCCTATGTGATCGTGCCGGGGTTCGTGCGCGCGAGCGCGATGGAAGCGATCCAGCGCGATTTTCCCGACGTGCCGCTGCCGGGAAGTTTTCCACTGCCCACGCTTTCTTATGGCCCGGCTTTCGCCGCGTTCATGGACGCCATTCGGGGCGAAGAATTTACGGACGCGGTGGCGGAGAAGTTCGGCATCGATCTTTCGGATCGGCCGACCATGATCACGGTGCGCGGAACCAGTCGCGCGCAGGACGGGCAAATCCATACCGACAGCACGACCAAGCTCATCACCGTTCTGATTTACATGAACGGCAAATGGGAAAACCCGCAGGGGCGCCTGCGGTTGCTGCGGTCGGCAACGGATTTGAACGATGTGATCGCGGAAGTGCCGCCGGATGAAGGCACGCTTCTGGTGTTCAAGAACCAGCCCAATGCCTGGCACGGGTTCGAGGCGTTCGAAGGGCCGCGCCGCGTGATCCAGCTCAACTGGGTGACGGACAAGGGCGTCGTTTGGCGCGAGCAGACGCGCCACAAGGTGAGCGCATTCTTCAAGCGGTTGCGCGCCTAATAGTCGTGCCAGACGCCCGCGTGATCGCGGATGCGATAGCTGCCATTTTCCAGCGCAATCACATCGTCCGAATTGAGCGGCACCTTGGCGTGGCCGCCGGGGATGTCGAGCACATAGGTCGGAATCGCGATACCGGAAAGACGGGCGCGCAGTTCGCGCATCAGGCGCTGGCCGTGTGCGATGCTCACGCGGAAATGCGATGTGCCGGGTGCCAGATCGGGATGGTGCAGGTAGTAAGGTTTGATGCGGTTTTCGATGAAGGTCCGCATCAGATTTTCGAGGGCTTCGACAGTGTCGTTGATGTCCTTGAGCAGCACGCTCTGGCTCAACATCGGGATACCGGCGTCGATCAGTTTGGCGATTGCTCCACGTGCGGCATCGCCAAATTCGCCAGCATGATTGGCGTGGAGCGCTACGTAGGTCGTTAAATTTTTCGCCTTGATGGCGGAGACGAATTCATCCGTCACCCGCGGCGGATCGACGACGGGGACGCGGGTGTGCCAGCGTGTGATCTTCACATGGGGAATAGCAGCGAGGCGTTGCGTGATTTCTTCGGCGCGGCGGGGCGATAAAATGAACGGATCGCCGCCGGTCAGGATCACTTCCCAGATTTCGGTGTGGTCCGCGATATAGGCGAAGGCGCGTTCCATCGCGTCCGGCGAAAGCGTGGCGTCGCCCAGCATTTCGCGTCGGAAACAGAAGCGGCAATAGACCGGACACACGCTGACCGGTTTGAACAGCACGCGGTCCTTGTGACGGTGGACGATGCCTTCGACGGGAGAATGTGCGTTGTCGCCGATGGGATCGGCGCGTTCTTCCGGCAAGGTGATAAGTTCGGCTTCGCTGGGGAGGAATTGGCGTGCGAGGGGTTCGCCTTCTTTCGCAATCAAATCAGCGAGAGTGGGCGATACGGCAACGGCATAGCGCGCGGCGACGGGCGCCAGCGCCGCTTTCGCCTGCGGCGACAGAAAGCCGTGTTCCACCAGGGCGTCGAGGTTCATGCGTGCGCTTTAGCAGCGCGCATGTCCGGAAGGAAGACGGTCAGAAGCCCCAGAAGCGGCAGGAAGGAACAGATGCGATAGACGAAATCGATGCTCGTCTGGTCCGCGATATAGCCCAGAACAGCGGCGCCCAACCCGCCCATGCCGAAGGAAAAGCCGTAAAACATGCCCGAAACCATGCCGACTTTGCCGGGCATGAGTTCCTGTCCGTAAACCACGATGGTCGAAAAGGCCGAGGCCAGGATGACGCCGATGATCACGCTGAGCACGCTCGTCCAGAACAGGTTGGCGTCCGGCAGCATTAAGGTGAATGGCAGAGGACCGAGGATCGAAAACCAGATCACGATCTTGCGCCCGAAGCGGTCCCCCAACGGACCGCCAGCAATCGTTCCTGCCGCAACCGCGGCAAGGAACAAGAACAGATGTATTTGGGAGACCTGCACCGAGACGTGGAATTTGTGGATCAGGTAGAACGTGTAATAGCTGGTGATGCTCGCGAGATAGAAATATTTCGAGAAGATCAGCAGCAACAGGATCACAACGGAAGCGACCACTCTTTTCTGGGACAATCCTGTCGCCACAACGGCGCGCGCATGATGCATGCGCTTGAGCCCGTGATGTTTGTACCAGGTGCCGACATTCCACAGGATGATGATCGCGGTGAGCGCGAGCAGCGAATAGAGCGCGACGCTGTGCTGGCCGTAGCTTGCGACGATGGCAGCCGCCGTCAGCGGACCGAGCGCCGAACCGATATTGCCGCCGACCTGGAACAACGATTGGGCAAGACCATGACGCCCGCCCGATGCCATGCGCGCGACGCGCGAGGATTCTGGGTGAAACGTCGATGAGCCCACGCCCACGAAGGCGGCGGCCAACAACACGATGGCGTAATTCCAGGCGACCGAAAGAATAAGCAGTCCGATCAATGTCGAAATCATTCCGGCCGCAAGAGAGCGCGGCATCGGGCGGCGGTCGGAATAGAGACCCACCAGGGGCTGCAACAGGGATGCCGTGCATTGGAAGATCAGCGTGACCAATCCCACCTGGGTGAAAGTGAGGTGAAAGGCCTCTTTCAGATTGGGATAGATGGCGGGCAACATCGCCTGCATCATGTCGTTGAGCAGGTGACAGAACGACACCGCGAACAGGATCGTGAAGGTGGTCGTTTCCGGCGACGGTTCCTTGATGGCGGCGGTCTGGTTCATGGCAGGTGCTTAGCGGGCGCTCGCCGCCTCGCCAACCGATCAAAGGGCATTGCAGTCATGCAAGCGGCGTCCAGAGCACGTCATCCAGCTTCCGGGCACCTGTGGCCAGCATCACCAGTCGGTCGAAACCCAGCGCCACGCCGCTGGCGGGCGGCATCTGGGCAAGGGCGGCCAGGAAGTCTTCGTCCAGCGGATAGCGTTCGCCGTAAACACGTTGCTTTTCATCCATCTCGGCAGTGAAGCGGCGGCGTTGTTCGGCCGGGTCAGTTAATTCTCCGAATCCGTTCGCCAGTTCCACGCCGCAGGCATAGACCTCGAAGCGTTCGGCCACGCGCGGGTCGTGCGGCGTGGCGCGGGCAAGGGCTGCTTCACAGCGGGGATATTCGTAAAGCACCGTGGGCTTGCTGCGGCCGAGTTTGGGTTCGATACGCGCAACCAACAGCTTGCTGAAAATGTCGGCCCAACTGTCGTCTTCTGCCACATCCATGCCACTGCGCTGGGCTTTGCGGGAAAGCAGGTCGCGATTGCCCTCGCCTTCCGGCGAGAGTGTGGCGAGCAGATCAATGCCTGCGTGGATCGTGAACGCTTGCGCGACGGTGAGGCGTTCGGCATCGGCGCGTGGATCGCAGGTCGTATCGCGGAATGAAAATGTCTCGATGCCTGTCGTATCGGCGGCGAGACGGATCAGGCGAAGCGTGTCTTCGATCACGGCCTCGTAAGGTTCGTTCGCGCGATACCATTCCAGCATGGTGAATTCGGGCGCGTGCAGGCGCGTGCGTTCGCGGTTCCTAAAGACGCGGGCGAAGTCGAAGATGCGGGTTTCGCCTGCGGCGAGCAGCTTCTTGGCGGCAAATTCGGGCGAGGTGTGAAGGTAAAGGGTGCTGGCGGCTCCGCCCGTCTCGATCAGGCGGGTCTCGAAGGCGTGGAGATGGGCTTCGTTTCCGGGGGAGGCAACCAGAGCCCCGCATTCGACCTCGGTGAAACCTTCCGCCTCGAAAAGGCCACGAAAGGTGGTTTTTATGCGATTGCGCTGAAGCAGCGCGGGCCGCCGGTCCGCATGGACCTGGGGGCTCCAGAAGGGGGAGGTCTCGCCGTCTTGGGCCTGCTTGGACATGGGCTGTTCGCCTGCTATGACCCCTGCCGTTTCAGGGTAGAGGTGGCCTTTGGTTTCCGTCATTGCAAGCAATATCCGCAAAGGGCATGTCGTGGAGAAGGACGGCAAGCTTTATGTCGTTCTGACCGCGGAGAACATCCATCCCGGCAAGGGCACGCCGGTGACGCAGCTCGAAATGCGCCGCATCTCGGACGGCGTGAAGGTCAACGAGCGCTACAAGACAACCGACTCTTTGGAAAAGGCGTTCATCGACGAGCGCACGCACAACTATCTCTATCAGGACGGCGATCACTACGTCTTCATGGACCCGGAGACGTTCGACCAGGTGCATGTCGGCGCGGATGTGCTGGGCGATATGGCGCCCTATCTGCAGGAGAACATGGAAGTTCGTCTCTCCTCTCACAATGGCGTGCCGATCTCCATCGTGCTGCCCGCGCGGGTGACGCTGGAAGTCACGGATACCGAACCGGTCATCAAAGGGCAGACCGCATCGGGCTCGTTCAAGCCCGCGATGCTCTCCAATGGCGTGCGCACGATGGTGCCGACGCACATTGTGACCGGAACGAAGATCGTCGTTTTGACCGAAGACGGCTCCTACGTCGAACGGGCGAAGGAGTAATACCTGCTTCGTGGCGCGGGCATTCGCCCGCGCACCTCAGCATGACGAAATCGGACGTCCTCCTGAGGTGCGAGCGAAGCGAGCCACGAAGGAGGAAAAGATGTCACTGATACGTATCGCGGTCGTTCTGGGCGTTGCACTCGCCCTTGCGGGATGCGTTAGCGGACGAGCCAAGGACACGACGCTATACCGGCAAAGCGTGCTGCATTCGCCCGTTTACAGCATGGGCTACAATGACGGCTGCTCGGTTGCGAATTACAACTGGCAGCGTCAGCAATCGGCCCGCGACAAGAAGAGTTTCGACACCGATTCCGACTATCGCGAAGGCTGGCTGGCCGGCACCACCAACTGCAAGGATGTGGTGTTCATGGTCAACACCGGCAAGCCGAACGATCATTTGAACGGGTTGTTCT
>DASZYI010000116.1:0-4520 GCA_035545475.1 Rhizomicrobium sp. | reverse complement strand
CGGATGGCGTCGAGCGTGCTGCCGATGGAAAGCTGTTCCAGCGTGTGACCGGCGGCACGCGCTTTCTTGCGCAAGCCCGCCGTGTCGTGCAGCAGGATTTTGCGTTCGCCGATTTCCCAATCCACCGCAATCGCATCGCGGGTGATGCCCGCTTCCGGTCCCGTCAGCGCGCGTTCCTCGCCCAGCAGGCGGTTGAACAGGCTCGACTTGCCGACATTGGGGCGGCCGACGATGGCGAGTCTCAGCGGTTTGTCGTCTTCGGTTTCTTCCGGTTCGCTTTCTTCCGCGAAAGGGGCAAGCGCATCTTCGAGTTCGCTCAATCCCAACGCATGTTCGGCGGAGAGCGCGATGGCTTCGCCGAAGCCCAGACGATACGCGTCGAGCAAACCTTCATTGCCGGAGCGGCCTTCGCATTTGTTCGCGGCAAGGATCACCGGCTTTCCCGTGCGGCGCAGAATATCGGCCACGATCTCGTCGCCGGCGGTGACGCCCGCGCGCGCATCGAGCAGGAACAGAGCAACGTCGGCCTCGTCGATGGCCGTGAGCGTCTGTTCCTTCATGCGGGCGAGCAGGCTGCCGGGTTCGTCGTCTTCCAATCCGGCGGTGTCGATCAGGTTGAGCGCGATGTTGCCGAGACTGCCTTCCGCTACGCGGCGGTCGCGCGTGACGCCGGGCTCGTCATGCACGATGGCGAGCTTCTTTCCGGCAAGCCGGTTAAAGAGTGTGGATTTGCCGACATTGGGCCGGCCGACGATCGCAAGCGTGAGAGCCATGGCCCATTCTTCCGCCCTATCTCAGCGCAAGCAATTGGGCGTGCTTGGTGATCATGTAGAGCGTGCCGTTGGCGACCACCGGCGGGATCATCGTGCCGCCTTCGAACTCTTCCTTGCCCATCAGCTTGCCGGTGTAAGGCGAAACCGCCTGCAACACGCCGGTGTTCGAGACGACGATGAGACGGTTGGACACCAGCACCGGTCCGGCCCAGACGATGGTGCCGTCCTTGGTTTCGGGTTTCTCCCAGCGGTCGAGCTGCGTGATCCATTTCACGCGGCCGTCCTTTCGCTGCAGGCACATCAACTGGTTGTCGGTCGTCACCACATAGAGGAAATCGCCGCCAGCCCATGGCGTCTGGATGCCGCCGATGTCGCGCGACCAGATGCGGTCGCCGGTGGAAAGGCTGATCGCCGCCATCACGCCCGAATGGCTGATCGCGAACACCATGTCCCGGTCGATGACGGGGCGGCCCGCAATGTCGTCGAGTTCGGAAAGCGCCGTCACCTGTCCCGAACGGGTGAGCATGTCGTTCCAGGCCGGACGGCCGTTCTGCACGCGGATCGCGTAAAGCTCGCCGGACGTATAGGGGACGATCACGAATTCGCCCGCGACGGAGGCGCTGGTGCTGGCGAGGATGCCTGCGGCTTCCGAGATGCCTTGATGGTCCCACAGCTTGCGGCCGTCGTTCTGCGCCAGCGCCACGAAATGATTGTCTTCGGACGAAACGAAGACGCGTCCGCCATTGGCGACCGGTGCGTTGACGATCGGCACGCCCAGATCGGTGCGCCACAACCGTCCGCCGTTCTGCGCCGAAAACGCCACCACCTGGCCGAAGCCGGAGGTCGCGAACAGCCGGCCCTTTTCATAGGCGAGACCGCCGCCGAAACCCTTGGTGGGATCGACCTTGGTGTTCTGGCCGAACAATCCCAGCGTGGCGGTGTTCAACAGCGAGGCTTCGCCGCCTTTCGGCGCAAGCGAAACCGACCATAATTCCGTGCCGTCGCGGCCGTCGAAGGCGTGAACGGTTGCGGCGGCATCGAGCACGAAGACGCGTCCGCCCGCGACGATGGGCGGCGCGGTCAGCCGCGATTCGGATGTCGAACCCTTGCCGGTGTCGACTTCCCATATCTTCTTGAGCGGGCCGCCCGCCTGCAGGTGATACATCGCGCTCGTGGCATACCCGCCGGGGTTGGGCCATTCGGTGTTCACATAGGGCCGCGGCAGGATCACTTGGGCCGATGCGAGCGAGGGATCGGCTTTCAGCGATTCATCCGCCGTCATCACCGGAATGCGTTCGCCCTTGAGCTTCGACTTGGACGTGCCGGTGAACCAGCTATCCATGAAATCGAAAGTGCTGCAGCCCGAGACCAGCAGGCTGGCGGCGAGAAGCGGCGCCAGGATGCGCAGTTTGCGAAAGATCATGGTGTGGTTGCGGGCGTTGGTGTGGGCGGCGTGGCGGGAACCTGGCCGGGCACGGGTGCCGTCGGCGCTGGCGGTTTGGGCGGCGGTGGTACGGTTCCGACATTCCTGTTGCCGCCCGCGGCGAGGAAGGCTGCCATTCCGGTGGCGCGTTCCTTGATGCCGGCCGGTGTCGTCGCGTCCTTGGCGAGCGCCTCATATTCGGTCTGTGCCTGTTGCACATTGCCTTCGCGATAATCGACATAAGCGAGCAACTCGTTCGCCATGTAGTGGAAGGGATCGTTCGCATTGGTCAGCGGCGCGACCAGATCCTGCATCTGTTTGCGCGTCATCGTGTCGGCGTCGGCCCAGGCCAGACGCAGGCGCGCAACCGATGCGAACAACGGATCGCTGTTCTTCATCAATTCGCGATAGAGGGCGGTGGCCTGATCGTGCTTGCCCGCGTCGAGCAGCGAATTGGCTTCCTGCATGCGCGAGATCAGCGCGTAACCGGCAGGCGCGGTCTTGGCGAGCTTGGCGAAGGCGCTTGCCGCCTTTTCGGGGTCGCGCGTTTCCAGCGCCACGATATAGGCGTTGGAGGCCTCGATGCGCTGGTTCAACTGATAACGCTGCCAGAGTTGCCAGGCAGCCACCGCGACAACGATCAGCGCCGCCGCCGCCATGATGTAGTCGCCATATTGCTTCCAGAGTTTCTGGTAGCGTTCGCGCCGGACTTCCTCCTCGACTTCATGGAAGATGTCGGTCATGGGAATCCTTCGCCTTTGGGCTTTCGCCTCTATCCAAGCCCTTGAGGGCGCGGGTTAACTAGCTTGGCCCGCGCCAAGTCGCAACTTAACTGCCCGTCAGCAGGGGAGGAAGGCTAGCCCGCCTTCTTCATCGAATAGACGTTTTCGATGCCGGGGAAGCGGCGTTCGCGGACGTCCGTTGCGTAGGCCTTCACGGCGGCTTCGATCTCGGGGCCGAGATGCGCATATTGCCGCACGAATTTGGGCGGGTTGGGATTGAGGCCCAGCATGTCCTCCATCACCAGGATCTGGCCGTCGCATTCGGCCGAGGCGCCGATGCCGATGGTGGGGATGGAAATCTCGCGGGTGATCTTGGCGGCGAGCGGTTCGGCCATGCCTTCCAGCACCACCGCGAACGCGCCCGCTTCGGAGACGGCGCGCGCATCGGCTTCGATGGCCGGCCATTCGGCTTGCGTGCGGCCTTGCGTCTTGAAGCCGCCCATCGTGTTCACGCTTTGCGGCGTGAGACCGATATGGCTCATCACCGGAATGCCGCGCTGGGTGAGATAGCGAACGGTTTCCGCCGTGCGCGCACCGCCTTCCATCTTCACCGCCGTGCAGCCCGTTTCCTGCATCACGCGTGCTGCGTTGCGGAAAGCAACGGTGGGGCTTTCTTCATACGAGCCGAACGGCATGTCGACGACGACAAGCGCATGTTTGCTGCCGCGCATCACCGCCTTGCCGTGGGTGATCATCATGTCGAGCGTGACGCCGACCGTTGTGTCGAGGCCGTGCATCACCATGCCGAGGCTGTCGCCCACCAGCATGAGATCGACGTGGCGGTCCAGAAGCTTCGCCGTGTGCGCGTGGTAGCAGGTGAGGCAGACGATGGGCTTCGCATTCTTGGCGGCCCGAATATCGGGGACGGTGACGCGCTTGATGTCGACGGCGACGGACATGGTCTCACTCCTCGAAGCGGCCCGCTTCAGGGGGGCCTGTGGGGCGATATTAGCCTATGCTGCACCCGCGAACGAGGCGGATTTTGGGCTAGTCACCGGTAACATTGTTTCAATGCGACAGGTTCGGGCCTGAACAGTGCCTAATCGGCAAAAAAAGAAGCCGCAGTCTTGCAACTGCGGCTTCCCGTTGGTTCCGAAGAAGGGATCAGGCTTCGGCCTGTTCGCCTTCTTCCTCTTCCTTGGGGCCTGCGCCTTCTTCGAACATGGCTTCGGCGTTGGCCGCGGCTTCTTCTTCCGGCGTCTTTTCGGCGAGCACGTCTTCGCCGCGCGCCTGACGTTCGGCTTCGTCCTCGGTGCGGGCGACGTTGATCGTCACGCCGACGCGCACTTCCGGATGGAGCACGACCGTCACCGGCACCAGACCGATGTTCTTGATCGCCTTGTCCAGCGGGACTTGCGTGCGGCTGACGGTGAAGCCGCCTTCGCCGATCACAGCCGCGATGTCGCGCGGAGAGACCGAACCGTAAAGCTGGCCGCGGTCGCCCGCCTGGCGCAGCAGCACGAAAGTCTTGCCTTCGAGCTTCTTGGCGATCTTTTCGGCGTCGCTCTTGCGCTGAAGGTTCTGCGCTTCGAGCTGGGCCTT
>DASZYI010000115.1:0-13543 GCA_035545475.1 Rhizomicrobium sp. | reverse complement strand
GGCCCGCGAGCGGCATCGCCATCGCGTTCGTTGCCGCAGCACTGTTCGGACTTTTCACCATTGTTCCCGGCTGGCTGCACGCGCTGATTTTGGCGGGCGCGTTGTTCGCACTGGCCTTGGCGCTTTACGCAGGGTTCTCTCCTTTCGTCTTTCCGCGCTGGAGCGAAGGCGCGCGCCGTCTCGAACGCGACAATGCGCTCCCCCATCGCCCGGTCAGCGAAAGCGACGACAGGCTCGCGGCAGGCGGAGGCGATGCCTATGCGGAAGAATTGTGGGCCGCGCATATGCGCCGCGTGCTGGGTGCGTTCGGCGCGCTCAAATTGAACAGGCCGAGGCCGGGGCTTTGGCAGCGCGATCCTTATGGGATTCGATTTGCGGCGCTGGCGCTTCTGATCGGCGCGTTCTTTGTTGCGGGAAATGACTGGAGCAATCGGTTGCTGGCGTCGCTCAGCCCCCGCACGTTCAGCGGTGCAAGCGTACCGACGCTCGATGCCTGGGTCGATCCGCCCGCCTATACGGGCGAAGCGCCGATCTATCTCACGCGGAATCTGACATCGGTCACCGCGCCGCAAAATTCGAAAGTGCATTTCCGCGTGCACAATTCCGGCACGCGGCCGCGCGCGAGCGTCGACCCTTCGCAGGATGTGCGCTTTGCAGGCGAGAACGGCGAATATTCGGCGACGGTGAAACTCGCCAAGACTTCCGACATTTCCGTGCGCGCCGATGGGCTTCGCATCGGATCGTGGCAGATCAAGATCGTGCCGGACGAGCAGCCGGTCATCGCATTCGCCAATCCGCCGTCGAAGACGCCGCAAAATGCGCTCAAACTTTCCTTCACGGCAGGCGACGATTACGGCGTGGTGAGCGCGCGCGCCATCATCACACCGGTTGGCAAGCGCGCAAAACCGCTGCCGGTCGATCTGCCCTTGTCGGACACGTCTGCGAAAACGGTTTCGCAGACGGTCTATCGCGATCTCACCGACCATCCCTATGCCGGAATGGAAGTGGACATCGTGCTGGAGGCGCGTGATGCGGCAGGCAACAAGGGCTTGAGCAAGCCCGCGCGATTCAAACTGCCGGCGCGCTTGTTCACCGATCCGCTGGCGCGTGCATTGATCGAGCAGCGCCAGATATTGGCGGCAGGCGAAGACAAGGTGCAGGACAAGGTGGCCGATGCGCTGGATGCGCTCACCATCGCACCGGAACATTTCTATCAGGGCAAGTCGGGCGTTTATCTCGCCATTCGCGCCGCGCGCTGGGCGACGAAAACCGCGAGCAGGCCGGAAGAATTCCAGCACGCGGAAGATCTGTTGTGGCAGACCGCACTTGCCATCGAGCAGGGTGGGCTTTCGCTGGCCGCGGCCGAATTGCGGCGCCTGCAACAGGCGATCACCGCAGCACTCGCGCGCGGCGCGCCGCAGGATGAGATTGACGCGCTGCTGCAGCGTTATCGCGAGGCGTTGCAACGCTACATGCGGTTCATGGCGCAAAACGCCAAATCCGGCGGCGGACCGTTGCCGCCGAACACCAAGGTTTTGAGCCAGGACGATCTTGAGACGCTGTTGAAAGCGATCGAACAACTGGCGCAAACAGGTGCGCGCGAACAGGCGGCGCAGATGCTCGCCATGTTGCAGAACATGCTCGAGAACATGCAGATGACGGCGGGCCAGGGCGGCGGCAAGGGTGGGCAATCGCCGGAAGACAAGGCGATGTCGGATGCCATCGGCAAGCTGGGCGATCTGATGGGCAAGCAGCGCGCCTTGCTCGACAAGACGTTGCGTCAGCAGGAAGGCGTGCCCGATCCGAAGGACGGCGGACCCAAGGGCCTAGCGAAGAAGCAGGGCGAATTGCGCGATGCGTTGAAGGAAATTCAAAAAGGGCTGGGCGGGCAAAATCCAAAACCCGACAATCTTGGCCGCGCGGGCAATTCGATGGGCAATGCCCAGAACCAGTTGAACGGCCAGGATATGGAAAGCGCGTCCGGCAGCCAGAAGAACGCACTCGATGCATTGCGGAGCGGCGCCGATCAACTGGCAAAGGCGCTGATGAACCGGCAGGGACAGGGAATGCCGGGCCAATCCGGGCAAGCCGATCCGCTGGGGCGCGAAGAAGGCGGCACGGGCGCGATGTTCGGCAACAATGTGAAAGTGCCGGACAAGATGACCTTGGAACGTGCGCGTTCGATTCTGAAGGAATTGCGCCGCCGTGCCGCCGAACGCGGACGGCCGAAGGAAGAACTCGATTACATCGACCGGTTGTTGAAAGAGTTTTGATACCGCTCAAATTCCACAAGTACTGTCCTCCCCGACGCGCCTCTTCGCGCGATCCGGGACCCATCGAGAAGCGGCGCGATGGGCCCCGGCTCTGCGCGGCTGAAGCCGCTTGGCCGGGATGACAGGGTGTTTGATTCTAGAGACGCGGGTGTTTCTGCGGCAGGGCCGAAACCTTCGCCTTTGACGGTTCCGCCGTCAGCGTCTTCGTGATCGCTGCGATATAGGCATCCAACACGTCGAACGCCTTCAGATCGGCAGCCTCGCGCCAGGCGCAGTCGGTGACGATGACGATTTTGTGCTTCGGGTCGATATAGATCATCTGGCCGAAGAAGCCGAGTGCCGCGAAGGTGCCGTCTTTTCGCGTCCACCACATGTAACCGTAACCGAGGCGGCCGTTGTCGCTGTCGATGTGTTTGCGCGTCGCTTCCTTCACCCAGTCTTTTGGCAGCACGCCTTCGCCGCCGTTGAGAATGAACTGGCCGAAGCGGCCCGCATCGCGCAAGGTCATGGACAGGCAGCAGCCGCCGATTTCGTGGCCACGGATGTCGTCCATCCAGACGGCATCGCGAACCGCGCCGATCTTCTTCCAGATCTTTTCGGAGAGATATTGGGCGAGCGGCCGTCGCGTGGCGCGTTCGACAAGGAAACCCGCAAGCGAGGTTTCGCCCGTGTTGTAGTTGAACACTTTGCCCGGCGGATGGGCGCGCGGAAGCGCCGCCATGTAGCGCAATTCGGGACTGGAAGAAAATTCGTAGATGAGCTGGGAGAATTTCGCGACGTCGGAATTTGGGTCGGTATAGCGCTCGCTCCATTTCACGCCCGACGTCATGGTGATGAGATCGCGGATCGTCACATCGTCATAGGCGCTGCCTTCGAGTTCGGGCAGGTAGGCGCTCACCTTGTCTTCGAGGCTTTTGATGTAGCCGTCGGCAATGGCGGCGCCGATCAAGGTGGAGGTGATGGATTTGGTGACGGAAAACGATTCCCATCTGTCGGTCGAGGTCAGACCCATCGCGTAGCGTTCGAGCGCGATGTGCCCGTCTTTCAGCACCAGCAATCCCGCGACGCGATTGTTCTTCATGAAGCGGTCGGTGTTCCAGAATTCGCCTTTGTAGATGTAACGCACGTCGTATTTCATCAGCCGCAGGGGAAGCGGCGAAACCCTGTCGCCTTTTTCGACATCGCTGGTGGGGAAGATGCGTTCGATGAAACGGTAACCGAGCGGTTGTTCGTCCGCCGACCAGAAAAGAAAGCGCGGCGCGTCGGGAAGCCTTTTGTGATCGGGAGAATAGCTCGCGCAGGCCGCGAGTGCGGCAAACGATAGAACCAGACTGCACCGAACCCATTTCATGGGCGCGAATCCAAGGAGCGATTCATCTTACCCTCCCTCAAGGGGAGGGTGAGTCTTTTGTCTTCCGCAACACGCTCGCATGCATGGCCGGGTCGGCTTCCGGATTGGGCGCGCGGCTCCTGGGATCGCCGCTGTCGTCGTAGAGGCGGGCAAAGCTCACACCGGCCGCCACCAGCGCGAAACCGGTGGCGATGATGAGCGAGACGGTGGGCGCGCCATGCGGCAGGCGCGAGAACAGCAGCGCCACGATGGCGGCACCCGTCGTCTGGCCGAGCAGACGTGCGGTGCCCAACATGCCGCTGGCGCCGCCGCTTCGTTCGCGTGGCGCGGCGCCGATCATCGCGCGGTTGTTGGGCGATTGGAAAAAACCGAAGCCGATGCCGGCGAGCGCCATGCGCCAGACGATGTCGAAATGGGTGGGGTTTGGCGGCAGGAAGGCGAGCGACAAAAGCCCCGCCGCGAAGACAAGCAATCCGACACCGCCCAGCAGCCCTGCGGAATATTTGTCGGCAAGCCTGCCCGCGATGGGCGCAACGATGCCGATGGCGATGGGCCAGGGCGTGATGAACAGGCCGGTCTCGACGGCGGTGTAATGCAGTTCGAGCTGGAAGAGGAACGGCAGCGAGACAAGCGCCAGCATCTGTGCGGCGAACGAACTGACGGAGGTGCCGACCGACAGCGCGAAGATCGGAATGCGCATCAGATCGATTGGCAGAAGGGGCGCGCGATGAGCAAGTTGGCGCTTCACCAGTACATAGCCGATGCCGAAGGTCGCGAGCATTTCGAGGAGGAACAGCGGAAACGCTTCGCCATGGCCCAGCGCATCGATGCTGCCGATCAAAAGCCCGAAAGTGAGCGCGCTCAACAGCGCGCTGATCCAGTCGAAGCTGTGTTTGCCCCGCGGCGACAGCGGAAGGCTGCCCCAGCCGATGACGAGTGCGGCGATGCCGAACGGTACGTTCACCGCGAACAGCCACGGCCAGTTCGAAATCGCCAGAATACCCGATGCGATGGTGGGGCCGACGGCCGCCGAGACCGCCACGACCACCGCGTTGATGCCGATGCCGCGGCCGAGCGCCTTGTGCGGATAGATGAACCGCACGAGTGCGGTGTTGACGCTCATAACGCCGGCGGCGCCGAAACCCTGGATCACGCGGGCGGCGGCAAGTTCGGGCAGGGTGGTGGAGAAAGCGCAAGCCAGAGAGGCGAGCGTGAACAACACCAATCCGGCGAGGTAGATTTTTCGATATCCCACAATGTCGCCAAGCGCCGACAGCGGCAGAAGCGAGATGGTGATCGCAAGCTGATAACCGTTGACGATCCAGATCGAGAACGCGGCATCGGTGTGAAGGTCGATGGCGATGGTGGGCAGCGCCACATTGGCAATCGCCGAATCCATCACCGCCATGGTGATGCCGAGCCCGATGGTGACGATGGCCCAGATGCGTTGCGGAAAGGGAAGGCCGTCGGGATGGGTCATTCGATATTGTCTTGTTACAGGCTCAGGAAGGGAGCGAGCTTGGCGTCGATCTCGTCCAAAACATCCTGTGGCGCGGCGCCTGCAACTTTCATATGCCGCGCGTCCCGATCAACGCTTCGTATTTCATCCACCAGCACGACTCCGGAAACGGGTAAGCCTGCAGGCAGTTTCACTTCCATCGGCCAGCCACGTTCCCGGCTCGTTATCGGACAGACGACCGCCTTGTGGGTCAGTTCATGGTAGGCGCGCGGTGTGAGGACGATGGCCGGCCGTCGCCCTGCCTGCTCGTGGCCGGCGTGGGGCGAAAATTCCAACCAGACGATGCTGCCTCGTTCCGGCAGCGTCATCACGATTCCTCATTGGGAAATTCGCGGCCGCGGGGCTCATCATCCCACGATGGATGCGCCTTGTCGGGCGTCATACCGGCCAGCAATTCTTCCAAGGTGTAACGGGGTTTGGCCTTGCGGACGACGAACGAACCATCGGCCTGGGCCTCGATATCGACCTGCGTGCCCTCGCTCAGACCCGTTTGCACCGCCACGTCGCGCGGCACACGCAAGCCGATGCTATTGCCCCATTTGGAGAGTTGAACCCGGATACCCATTGGCACCTCCGTATATCAAAAAGATATACGTGCGGCACTGAAATGGCAAGCCTAGCGCGTGGGAACCGGCTTTTCGCCGCGGTAGTCGTAGAAGCCGCGGCCGGTTTTTTGGCCGAGCCAGCCTGCTTCGACATATTTCACCAGCAGCGGGCACGGGCGGTATTTGGAATCGGCGAGGCCTTCGTAAAGCACCTGCATCACCGACAGACAGGTGTCGAGACCGATGAAGTCTGCCAGTTGCAGCGGGCCCATCGGATGATTTGCGCCCAGACGCATCGCGGTGTCGATGGCTTCGACGTTACCCACGCCTTCATACAATGTGTAAACCGCTTCGTTGATCATCGGCATCAGGATGCGGTTGACGATGAAGGCCGGGAAATCCTCGGCGTAAGCCACCGTCTTGCCGACGCGGCGCACGATGTCGAGTGCTGCCTGGAAGGTGGTGTCGTCGGTGGCGATGCCGCGGATCACTTCCACGAGCTGCATCATCGGCACCGGATTCATGAAATGCAGGCCGATGAAATGTTCGGGACGGTCGGTCGAAGCGGCAAGACGCGTCACCGAAATGGAAGACGTGTTGGTGGCGAGCAGTGTCTTGTCGGAAATGCGCGTGCAGAGATCCTGGAAGATCTTGCGCTTGGTCGGTTCGTCTTCGGTTGCGGCCTCGATCACAAGGTCGCGGTCTTTCATGTCGTCGAGGCTCTGGCTTCTACGGATGCGGGCGAGCGCGGGCCCGATTTCGTCTTCCTTGATGTAACCGCGCGCCGCCTGGCGGTGCATGTTGCGGTCTATCCGCTGCAGGCTTTTCTCAAGCGTTTCCGGATTGACGTCTTCAAGGACAACGTCGAAACCCGCAAGCGCAAGAACGTGGGCGATACCTGTGCCCATCTGGCCTGCGCCGATCACTCCTACGCGTTCGATGCTCATGCGGGTTCCGAGTGTATCCTTATGGAGTGGATTAGTACCCCAATTTGGTGAGTTCTTCCTCCATTTCCGGAATCGCCTTGAAGAGATCGGCCACGAGGCCGTAATCGGCGACCTGGAAGATGGGGGCTTCTTCATCCTTGTTGATGGCGGCAATCACCTTGGAATCCTTCATGCCGGCCAGATGCTGGATCGCGCCGGAGATGCCGACAGCGATGTAAAGATCGGGCGCCACGACCTTGCCGGTCTGGCCGACCTGATAGTCGTTGGGCACGAAGCCCGCATCCACCGCCGCGCGGCTGGCGCCGACGGCTGCGTGCAGCTTGTCGGCGATCTTGTCGAGCATGTGGAAGTTTTCGCCCGACTGCATGCCGCGTCCGCCGGAGATGACGATCTTGGCCGAGGTGAGTTCCGGGCGTTCGGATTTCGAAAGTTCTTCGCCCACGAATTTCGAGATGCCCGGATCGCCCGCGCCGCCGATCTTCTCGACCGAACCGGAACCGGTGGTTTCGGCGGCTTTGAAGGTCGTGGTGCGCACGGTGATGATCTTCTTGCCGGCGGGCGCTTGCACCGTTGCGATTGCATTGCCCGCATAGATCGGGCGGCGGAACGTGTCCGCGCTTTCGACGGCGAGGATTTCCGAAATCTGCGGCACGTCGAGTTTCGCTGCCACGCGCGGCATGTAATTTTTGCCGTTGGTGGTAGCGGGCGCCAGGATCGCATCATACTTGTCGGCCAGCGACAGGATGAGCTTTTCCATCGGTTCGGCGACGAGTTTCGCATAGAGCGGATCGTCGGCGAGGATCACTTTCTCGACGCCTGCGAGCTTGGCGGCTGCTTCGGCAACCGCGCCCGCATCGGAACCGGCAACCAGCACATGCACGGGCGTAGAAACCTGTGCCGCTGCGGTGACGGTTTTCGCGGTGGCGTCTTTCAGAGTCTTGTTGTCGTGTTCGGCAATGACGAGCGAAGCCATCAGATCACTCCCGCTTCGTTCTTGAGCTTGTCGAGAAGCTCGCTGACGGTCTTCACCTTCACGCCGGCCTGACGCTTCGGCGGTTCGGTGACCTTGAGCACCTTGAGGCGCGGCGTGACATCGACGCCGTAATCGCCCGGAGCCTTTTCATCGATCGGCTTTTTCTTGGCCTTCATGATGTTCGGCAGCGACGCATAGCGCGGTTCGTTGAGGCGAAGGTCCACGGTCATGATCGCGGGCAACTTCACTTCGACGGTCTGCAATCCGCCGTCGATCTCGCGTTCGATCTGTGCGGTGCTGTCTCCCAGTTCGAGCTTGTGCGCGAAGGTGCCTTGCGGCCAGCCCAGAAGGGCGGCGAGCATCTGGCCGGTCTGGTTGGAGTCGTCGTCGATGGCCTGCTTGCCAAGGATCACCAGACCCGGCTGTTCGGCTTCGACGATGCCTTTGAGGATTTTCGCGACGGCGAGCGGTTCCACATCGCTGTCCACTTTCACCAGGATGCCGCGGTCGGCCCCCATGGCGAGAGCGGTGCGGATGGTCTCGCTGGCCTGTTGCGGGCCGATGGACACGGCGATGACTTCCGTCGCCTTGCCCTTTTCCTTGAGCCTGACCGCTTCCTCGACGCTGATTTCGTCGAAGGGGTTCATCGACATTTTCACGTTGGCGAGGTCGACCCCAGTCTGATCCGCTTTGACGCGAACCTTGACGTTGTAGTCGATCACCCGCTTGACGGGGACCAATACCTTCATCGTTTCAGAATGCCTTCCCGCTAGTGCGGCCTTAATCCCAACTCCGGCGCCGAAGGGATGGCGCCACAGGCCGTCTGTTGTGCGGCGCAAAAACTAGGCAAGAGGCGTCGGGCCTGTCAACGAAGCAATGCCGCCCGGCCGCCCTTTCGCGCCGCAGCATAAGCGCGCGTGTGCGTCATTACGACGCAGTTGGGCCTATTTCAGGGTCTCGAGATAGGCCGCCAGGTCTTCGACCTGCTGGTGGCTGGAAACGCCCGCAAAGGCCATCCGATTACCCGGGACCACGGCCTGGGGCTTGGCGATATAGGCCTCAAGCTTTTCCTCGGTCCAGGTGATGCCGGATTTCTTCATGGCTCCCGAATAAAAGAAATTCGGCACCGAGCCCGCCTTGCGTCCCACGATGCCGAACAGGTTCGGGCCGATGCGGTTGGGCGCGCCTTTCGTATTGGAATGGCAGATGGCGCAACGCGCGAAATACCCTTTGCCTTTGACCGGATCGCCGCCCGCATGAGCTGGCGAGGCCAAGGCGAACGAGGCCAAAGCCGACAGCAAAACTGCACGCCAAAATCTCAAAGTGCGAGCCATGCGAAAATCCTCAGCGTGTTGTTGTCCGACGCATTGTGGCCGAGACCGTCATAATTCGTCGTACCGCCATCGAATTTCGCATAGATACGGTACTGGACGCCAACGCGCAGATTGAAGCGGGGGCCGAGCGAAGAGGGCTCGTTGCCGAACGGTGTGCCGTCGATCTGAAGGAGCACGCCCGAGCTGTTGGGGCTGGCAGTAGCGCTGTCGCCATAGAGAAGGCCGTCGGCAGAACCCCAGGTATTGAAATATTGAATCGAGCCGCCGATTTCGTTGTGCCAGTAGTAGGATCCGTCCAACCGGAAATCGTTAAGCGTATTGTGCGCATTGGCCAGACCCAACGCATAGCTGGCATCCAGCGATTGGTGTTCGTGCGTGAAAATGGCCTGCACCTCGTAGATGTTCTCTCCCGTTCCGACGAACTGGTACGTCCCGTCGAATCCCATATCGGCATAGTGATCGCTCATGCCCGTGCTGCGGTCTCCGCCCGGATAGAGATTGGGAAAGAGACCGAATACGCCGAGCTGAAAATTTTCGTCGCCATAGTCTTTCTGGTAGGCAAGACGGAAATAGGGCGCCGCGCCGGAAATTCGTCCCGCGCCGTCGTCGGGGTCCGCGCCCATCGCGCGCAGGAACCCATGCGTCGGCGTCCAATAAAGTCCCACTTCGGTGTAGATCGAATTGTTCCACCACGCATATGCGCTCATGCCCAGGGTCGTTTGCGCCAGTGCGCCGGAGAGAATCGTTCCCGCCGTGGGCGCAGGCGCGAGATCGGAATCGGTATAAGGAAAACCCCACGCAGGCACGGTGTTCCAGATGTCCTGCACGCCCGGCGCATTGTTGAGCGAGGCGCCGATCAGCACGTCGGAATCGCCGATCGTAACGTGATCGACGGCCCTGAGATCTAGATTGTCCCACGCCACCGATCGTCCCACGCCGTCATAGGTGAATTGGGAGAAGCCGCCGAAGTGATCTCCGATCCCACCAGCCGCGAAAAGGCTTATTTGATCGATGGTCGCATTGTCGTTCACCGCGTAATGCGGGGCTGGCGGCGCAGCCTGGTCGGCATTGGTTCGCAGATACGAAACCACCGCCATAGCCGAGAAGGGCACTGTAAAGGAATCGCCTGCGCGCATCGTATAGCCTTCGAGCTTGAACTGACGTCCGAGCGGCGTGAGTTGCGGCCCGAATCCGCCGACGTGACAAGCGTTGCACTGTACGCCGGTTTGATCGGCAAACGCCGGGATCGCCGAGGCGGTGTGGGTGCTCAAGAACAGAAAACAGGACGCGATGCAGGCAAACTCCCACACAGCCATTTCCGGACGTACACGCCAGTTCATCGATTGCTCCCTCTATGCGCATGCAACGGCATATGGGACGCGACTTTGAAGGACGACCCGGATACAAACTTGTTCTGGATCAATCTGGCGTGTTGGTAATGCTGCGGTCAGGAATGCGCCTGCGAAGGCGCACACCCGCTCGACACTATCTGCGAAACATCCCCGAGCCTTCCTTTGCAGATTCAATGGCTCTGCGGAATTCGATCGGGTTGGCGATGTCGGGCAATTCCACCGCGTCGATGCCGGTGCCTTCGATGCGGATCTTGCCGTAGCCGAGCATTTTGCCCCAGAAATTCTGGCTCACCTTCACGCCTTCGATATTGGGAAGCGCAATCTCGGCCGTGCTCAAGGTGAGCCAGCCTGTCTTCTCGACGAAGCGGTGGGTGGTGATGCCGATCTCGGTGGTCCATTTGCGGATCATCATCCGGACGAAGATGACGATGCCGATGATCACGATGCCCAGCACGACAAGCGCCAGCACGGCCTTGAACGTATACCACCAGTGAAACTCCGCACGCGCCACCAGCCTCTCGCCGTCGCCCAGCGATTTGTCGATATAGGACATCCGCAAATTCCCCTTGGGTCGCCCGAGATTATTCGGTTCGCGCGCCGCTGGGGAGAGGGTAAACTTCCCGCCCCAAGGGGCAAGGAAAAGAGGAACGGTCATGCAAACGCGCGTGGACGAAATCGCCGACGGGATCTTCCGTCTTTCCACTTTCGTGGCGGAGGTGCCGCCGGTGGGCTTTACTTTCAATCAATATCTCGTGCGCGCCGATGAACCGCTTCTGTTCCACTGCGGCGGGCGGGGATTGTTCCCGCTCGTTTCGGCGGCGGCAGCAACGGTTGTGCCGCTAGAGAAATTGCGCTGGATTTCCTTCGGCCATGTCGAATCCGACGAATGCGGTTCGATGAACCAATGGCTGGCGGCAGCACCCAATGCGCAAGTCGTGCACGGCATGATCGCCTGCATGGTATCGCTCAACGATCTGGCGGATCGTCCTCCGCGGCCGCTGCAAAATGGCGAGGTGCTCGATCTGGGCGGCAAGCGCGTGCGCTACATCGATACGCCACATGTGCCGCATGCGTGGGAATCCGGACTGATGTTCGAGGAAACGACCGGCACGCTGTTCTCCGGCGATCTGTTCACGCAGGTGGGCGACGGGCCTGCGATTGGGGCCGCAAGCATTCTCGATGCGGCGATTGCAGCCGAGGAAGGATTTCATTCGAGCGCGCTGACGCCCGCGACAGGGCCCACCATTCGCGCGCTGAAAGATTTGAAGCCGAAACGCATCGCCGTCATGCACGGCACCTGTTTCGAAGGCGATTGCGCGGCCGAGCTGGAAAAGTTGGCCGCCTATTACGAAGGCCAGTTGAAGGCGGCGTAGGGTTGCGCCTTTCGAATTTTCGTACTACATAAATTCCATGCCCGAATGGGATGAGGCCAAACGCGCCGCAAACCGCCGCAAGCACGGCATCGATTTCGCCGAGGAGGCGACGTTCGATTGGGATACGGCATTGGTGGTTGAAGACGACCGTTACGACTATGGCGAATTGCGTCTTCGCGCGTTTGGATTCATCCGCGGACGGCTGCATGTGATGGTCTTTACGCCGAGAGGCCGCGATGTTCGCATCATCAGCCTCAGGAAGGCGAAAGCCAAGGAAGTGAGATGGTATGAAGAAGAGTGGCGCAAAGCGTGAGGCGCGGCCCAAGCCGCCGGCGCGGTTCAACGACAATCCGGATTGGACGCGGGAGGATTTTCGCCGAGCCCGGCCTGCTGCAAAAGTCATCCCGCAAATCGTGGAAGCAAAGCGCGGTCGCGGACGGCCGAAGGTTCCCAATCCGAAGATTCCGGTAACGTTGCGTCTCGATCCACGCGTGGTTGACGCGTTTCGCGCGACGGGCCGTGGCTGGCAGACGCGTATCAACGATGCGCTGGAACGGGCCGTAAAACGTCTTCAGCCTTAATCGTCGTCGCCGTGATCGGGGAGCAGTATTTCGCGCACGCCCTTGTGATTGGGCTTTGAAAGCACGCTTTCCTGTTCCATGCGCTCGATGATGCGGGCAGCGCGGTTGTAGCCGATCTGCAGGCGGCGCTGGATATAGCTGGTCGTGGCCTTGCGTTCGCGCGCGACGATGGCAAGCGCGCGGTCGTAAAGATCGTCGCCGGAATCGCCGTTGCCGCTGCCATAGAGCGCGTAAGGGTCTTCGCTTTCCTCATCGGGCTCTTCGGTGACGGCGTCGAGATATTCGGGCACGCCCTGCGTCTTGAGGAATTTCACCACGTCTTCGACTTCGTGGTCGCTGACGAAGGGCCCGTGAATGCGCCGGATGCGGCCGCCCGCCATCATGTAGAGCATGTCGCCCTGACCGAGCAGCTGTTCGGCGCCCTGTTCGCCCAGGATGGTGCGGCTGTCGACCTTCGAGGTGACCTGGAAGGAAATGCGCGTCGGGAAGTTCGCCTTGATCGTGCCGGTGATGACGTCGACCGAGGGACGTTGCGTTGCCGCGATCAGATGAATACCGGCGGCGCGCGCCATCTGCGCGAGACGCTGTACGGCGCCTTCGATCTCCTTGCCGGAGACCATCATCAGATCGGCCACTTCGTCGACCACCACCACGATGAAGGGCATGGGTTCGAGTTCGAGGGTTTCGTCTTCGTAGATCGGCTTTCCCGTTTCGCGATCGAAACCGGTCTGCACGGTGCGCTTCAGGCTTTCGCCCTTGTCGCTCGCCTTCTTCACGCGGTCGTTGAAGGCTTCGATGCCGCGCACGCCGAGCTTGGACATCTTGCGGTAACGGTCTTCCATCTCGCGCACCGCCCATTTGAGCGCGACGACCGCTTTCCTCGGATCGGTGACGACGGGGGCGAGAAGATGCGGGATGCCGTCATAGACGGAAAGTTCGAGCATCTTGGGATCGATCATGATCAGGCGGCAATGCTCCGGCGACATGCGATAGAGCAGCGACAGGATCATGGTGTTGAGGCCGACCGATTTACCGGAACCGGTGGTGCCGGCGATGAGCAGGTGAGGCATTTTCGCGAGATCGGCCATCACCGGCTCGCCGCCGATGGTCTTGCCGAGCGCGAGCGTGAGCGGCGCGCGCGCCTTCTCGAAATCGTTGCTGGAAAGCAGTTCGCGCAGGAAAACGGTTTCGCGCGCGTGGTTCGGCAATTCGATACCGATCACGTTGCGGCCCGGGATCACCGCGATGCGCGCGGCCACCGCGGACATGGAGCGCGCCACGTCGTCGGCGAGCGA
>DASZYI010000114.1:0-3446 GCA_035545475.1 Rhizomicrobium sp. | reverse complement strand
ACACGATCAGGCCACACTCGTCGCTAGGCTATCGGCCACCGGCACCGCAGGCGTCGAACCCGTTCCTCACACCTCTGGAACAGGCCGCACCGATGCAATAAACTCTCTATCCCGCTGGTTCAAAATATCCGTCAGGTCAGTCGAACGCTGACGTAAACCGCGTCTTATCAATGAATGAGGGTCGCGTATCCGCCAAGGATCGCGGCCCTTTCTATTTCCGGAATGCGATGACCTCAGCTTTCCTACCTTCCAACGCCGCGGCAATCTGACCGCCAATCACGTTTGCGGCGTGTATCATCGGGTCGGCGTCCAGATGGGCGTATCGCGCCGTTGTGACGGGCTGTGAATGGCCGAGCAATTTGCCGATGATTGGTAACCCCAACGATGCGGCCGCCCCTGTAGCGGCAAAGGAATGGCGGAGATCGTGAATACGGACACCCTTCAGTTGTGCGGCGCTACGCAAGGCTGCCCACGGGCGCTTGAGATCGTGTCTCGGGGCTGGCGCGGGCTTCTTTGCTGTCTTCTCCGATGCTTGTCGCGGTCCCTCGCCGGGGATGATGTACGGATTGTTCTTTAGCCGGGGGATGGCTTTCAGAACCGTCAGAGCCGGGGCAGAAAGGTAGATGGACTTTGGCCCTGTTTTTGAGTCGGGCAAGCGAAGCAGTCCCCGCTGCCAATCGACCCAATCCCACTCGGCATGCAGAATTTCCCTTAGCCGGGCACCAGTAAGGAGCAGCAGACGAATAGCGGCAATCGCGTGAGGATCGATCTTCGTCAGGCGCACTTGTTTACGGGAGCGCTTTAAAGCAGGCGGTAGTCCTTCCGTCTCGGCCACATTCAGCGCTTGCCCAAGCCGTGTCAGTTCTTCGATGGTTAGAAACCGGTCCATCTTCCTTTCGGGGTTCTTCTCGATCCCGGCTGCCGGATTCGGACCCTCAGCCTCATCCCGTTTCGCTGCCCAATTCCAGATGCTCGAAAAGACTGCCAATGCCCGGTTGGCCGAGGTTGGCACTCCATCCCCCGTCAATTTCGAATGAAGGCGCGCAAGGTCGGCTTTCCGAATATCGCCCATCCTGCGAGAACCGAGCGCGGGCAAGAGATGACGGTCCAGCATGGAGCGATACTCTGCCTCAGTTCGGCGCTTTCGCTTCGCCGCTACATGCTCCTGCATAAAGGCGTCTGCTACGGCTCTGAAGGTCTTCTGCCGGGCCGCAGCCTTCCGAAGCTCGATAGGGTCAGTCCCGCCCTCGACTGCGCCTAGCAGCACCTTTGCCTGGGAGCGCGCCCCATCCGGTGTCAGACGGCCATGTTCGCCGATTTTCATTCTGCGGCTACGTCCGTGCTGCCGGTACTGGATGACATACACCCGCTTGCCGCTGGGGTGTGCCACGACGCCGAAGCCTGAGAGAGCATCATCCCAGAAGATGGCTCGATCCTTCTCCGGCGGACACTCGATGCTTGAGACTGTTCTATTGGAAATCCTCATGGGCCATCCCCTGCGGCGGGCGCGGTAAGCAGTCGGTAAGCAGATTCTGGAAACCACCGAAGTTACCTAGGAACAGAAGGCGATCATATAAGTCAATAAATATAACGCTTTTGCGAATGCTGTGGAATCGCCAGGAATCGCCAGAGTCCCTACGCCGTATATTTTGTAATCAGGGGGTCGCGGGTTCGATCCCTGCAGCCGGCACCAGGTATAACGAATTACGCACCCACGGCGCGTTTCAGCGCGGGCGCATTCGGGGCCTGCACGTAGTTGACGCCCTGTTCCTCGATATACTCTGCAATCGGCTTGTTTGCCCGGCTGTAATTCGAGTTGCGGGCACTACACTTCTGACAAAGTTCGGGAACCCGCTTCGTCGAAAAAGCGTGCTGCCGCCAATACAGCATGGCATCGCTGGCATAGGCGTGGAAGATCGACGGGAAGTCCTTGAGATTTCCAAGCATGGCGCCGTTGGCGATGTTTTCCGGCGTGCGCTCACGCGGCACGGCACCGCACAGCGTGAAATCGCCATTCTGGGCGAGGCACAACACGTTCACGGGAGATTCGCACGGCGTTTCCGGCTCGGCCACGTGCTTACCGCAGGCCAGGCTGCCGCCCCAGTTGTGGCCATGCGCGTCCCAGTTTACGAGCCCTGCCGAGATATTCAGTTTTCCCATCTGTGCCTGCATGTGCAGGCGCTCGTCCTTGCGATAGTCCGTGATCGTAAGCTGCAAACCGGTTCGCTTCATGAACTTGCCGGTACGATCGAGAACTTCGGCAGCGTCGTAGGGCTTGCCCGGTTGGGGATGGAAGGAAACCACCAACAGGTCAATTCCTGCGCGCTCGGCGCGTACAAGCTGTTGCCGGTCGAGATAGTCGCCGTTGGTGTAGACGTGCAGATACGATTTTGGAAGGTAATCCTTGATCCGTTCGGCGTATTCGAAATTCTTCTCGTGCATGAAGAACTCGTTCAGACCGACGAGCGAGATCTTGTTGTCATAGTCGATGTCTTCGAGGTCCGAGAGCATATTCTCCAGCATGTCCATGTCGAAGAACTCGTTCTTCGTCAGGCGGTGAGCAAATTCGGGTGCGCTGTTCGGACAATAGGTGCAGCGCCGGTTGCACTGGGTCGACGGTTCGATCTCGATCTTGTTGACGGCCTGTTTGAAGGCTTTTTTCATGTCTTCGACGGAGGTCAGCCGCCGGAATTGCAGAGAACTCAAAACCGTATTTGAGTCGAAGCCGGCGGTGCCGCCGTAGAGTTCGTGGCCCGGATGAGCCGTGGCCGGCTTTCCAACAAGCATTTGCGCCAACTTGTCGTGGGTCTGCTTGCAGATAAGACCGTGTTCGTGGCTAAGCGCGACGCAGTTTCGGGCATCGTCGTACCAGCCATTGTCGATCAAAAGTTTGATTTGCGGCTCGATAGGGATGGATTTATTGAGCTTCATCATGTCCTCGACAAGCGGTCGCAGATTCAAGACTTATACTCTTAGGGTAAAGATTAGATAAAATTTCGAATTGGCTCGCGCTGGTGGGTATTTTCTGACACGATTACTTTGCGAATTTCCCGATTATCATCGCGAAATCACGCAGTCTTCTTGGTCTGTTTGCCGGTCATTCGGCGAGGTCTCCGGCGGGCAATATATCGACCCGCGAGATGATGTTTGAACCGGGCTGATCGGTTCGTCGGGCTGCATCCGACAGGTGCCCTACATGCTTAACTCAATGCGCGATGTTCGCTGGAAGCGCAGCGTTCGTTGGGCGATGCTCTTTACAGCAGTCCGGGCCGTCCCCCAGTTTCACTCCCCCGGCTTGCGCGTTGGAGAGGCCAGCCACGTCGCTGTGGCTGGCCTTTTTCGTGGGCAACGGAAAGTTCCGGCCTGCGATCCAAAGCTGTTTGGGCTGGCTATGTTGCACGTCGCTCCTGCCCCGGATAAGAGCGTTAACGAGCTCAAACCACACC
>DASZYI010000113.1:0-29813 GCA_035545475.1 Rhizomicrobium sp. | reverse complement strand
ACACGATCAGGCCACACTCGTCGCTAGGCTATCGGCCACCGGCACCGCAGGCGTCGAACCCGTTCCTCACACCTCTGGAACAGGCCGCACCGATGCAATAAACTCTCTATCCCGCTGGTTCAAAATATCCGTCAGGTCAGTTTTGGGCCCTCGATACTTGAGGGACTGCGCAGCCGCCGTCATCTCCGCAAATGTTCTTTGCTCAATTAAGCGCCTAAGGATTTCCCTGAGATCTGTATTCGGCAAATCGCCGTCTACGGAAGGACGCGTGTCTAAGGGATCGTTGAATGTGAGAGGATCGGCAAAAAATAGGCGATCAGTAATCAGAAGCTCTAGCGTCTGATGATCGAACCTCTTATATTTGTAGAACATGAGCGCCCACCCTGCGTGGCTATTCTTGCAAGCCGATGAAATTCCGAACGGTGTCTTCGTCGGAATCAACTAGACCCTCACGTCTCATCTCCTCGTACCACTTGCTCAAGGCGGCTTTCATGACTGCCAGCGGCTGATCCATCACAGGCCCCATGTGGTGGGCCCAAAGGTCAATTTCTCGGGCACTGTGGATATACTGGTCGTCATGTGGCGCGAGAATTCTAGCGGCCTTTACCATTTGGTTCGCGAGGTTAGAATCGATGACCGCGTCCGGCTCGCTCCAATGAGCATCTCCCAAGCAGTCTGTATAAATCGCGAGTTGTTTGACCATGTCCACTTCGGCGGGGTGGTTGCCGGTTCCGTCAAATGCTAGCTTGAAGTCGTCGATGATCCTTGCGCCGTTGGCGGCAAGATTCGGGACAATCGATGCTAGGTTCTTCTGCCGGTGCGACCGGTAGCCCTTCCAAGCATTTTTGATCTCCGCGTCACTGGACGACGCGGCAAGTTGACGAAGGATCGTGTTTTTGCCCGCTTCTTCGATGGCGAGGATCGCTAACGCTGTAGCGCTGGGGAAGCGACTTTCGCGAAGTAGAAGCTCGGCATCGTAAAGCAATCGCCTAGCGTTCTTCGCCGCCGCATTCATGCCATCGGCGACCTGTTGCGGATTCAATTTCCCGCGATACTGATCGAGAGAGCTTTTTGACATCGCACACGGGCTCGAAAGTTTCCCTGAACTCTAACTCTGATTATGGCCTCTGGACCATTTTGTACAATTTAAGGTTTATGACTCCTGGGAAAAGCAAAGTTTTACTAAGCTTATTTCTGATTTTTTAAACTGGACATTGGTTTAAGGAATTGCCATTATACTTAGTATGGCTACGCGTAATGACGGAAAGCTAAACCAACTCGAAAGAGATCTGCCCGAAGGTCTCTTAGTAGATGCTGCTTGGCTTAGAAAGCGCGGCTACTTCACATCTCTGCGGAGCCAATACGTCACCTCCGGCCGACTGGAGCAGCCCGCACATCGGGTCTATCGCAAACCGCGCGGAGCCCTTAGCTGGCAACAAGTCGTCGTCTCTTTACAAACGCTTCTAGAATACCCGCTTGTAGTCGGCGGACGCTCGGCGCTCGAACTCCAGGGGTTCGCACATTATCTTCCGAGGGACACTCGCGAAGTGCATCTCTATGGCCCGAAGCCGCCGCCGACTTGGTTGAGAACTTTGCCGCTTGGCTCTCGCTTCGTTTATCACAATGACCATCGGATATTTCATCGCGAGATAGTCCCCGAACATCTCGTGAGTCTTACCGATAAAAATCCAACGACGCTTTCGAAGGGAAATTTTACCGTTCAAAGCTGGGGGCAATGGGATTGGCCATTGGTCTTATCGTCTCCCGAGCGCGCCATCCTCGAACTTCTTGACGAGGTACCAAATAAAGAAAGTTTCGAGCAAGCCGACAAATTTATGCACGGCCTGCCGAATCTTAGTCCAACTCGTCTTCAAAAGCTTTTGGCGGACTGCCACAATGTGAAGGTGAAAAGACTTTTCTTCTTCTTTGCCGACCGCAGCCATCATGCCTGGCTCAAGCATCTGTCAAAGAACTCCGTCGATTTGGGAGCAGGCAAGCGCATGTTGGTCAAAGGCGGGAAACTCGATCCGTTCTACAAGATCACGGTTCCGGAGGACATGAATGCCCTTTCGTGACGTGTATCGCGATCAAGTGCGGCTTCTTGTGCGAGTTCTACCGATTATCGCCGAACAGAAATGCTTCGCTCTCAAAGGTGGGACGGCGATCAATCTCTTTGTTCGGGACATGCCGCGTCTATCGGTCGATATCGATCTGAGCTATCTGCCAGTCCAGCCCCGGCCTCAATCTCTAAATGCCATCGACGTGGCGATGAAGGTCATCGCGAAGCGCATACGAGAAAGCATCGACGGATCACAAGTCAATGAAGCGAAAATCGAGGACACCGTAATCACGCTTTATGTCAATGCCAAAGGCGTTCAGATAAAGATCGAAGTAACCCCAGTCCTTCGAGGGAGCGTCTTCGAACCCCAATTGAGGAGGGTATCGGAAATCGTCGAACAGGAATTTGGATTCGCCGAAATACAGGTCGTCTCTTTTTCTGATCTCTATGCGGGGAAGATCATCGCGGCGCTAGATAGGCAGCATCCCCGAGACCTATTAGACAGTCGTGATCTCCTGGCGAACGAGGGGATCAGCGACGATCTGAGAAATGCCTTCCTCGTTTATCTGTTAAGCCATGATCGCCCAATGCACGAGGTCGTTGCGCCAAGGCGGAAAAATCTCGAAACCGAATTCGCACACGCATTCGATGGTATGACCGAGGAGCCGGTATCGCTTGAAGAGCTAGAGAAGTCGCGGGAAGCGCTGATAGACACTATTGTCGGCCAGATGCCAATCGAGCATCGGGAGTTCCTCGTAGCCTTTGTCAAAGGCGAGGAGGACTGGAATTCCATAGGCCTCCCCGATGCAGCGAAACTGCCAGCCATCAAGTGGCGCCAACTGAACTTGGCGAAGCTCTCGACTGACCGTCGTGCCGAACTCGCCGATTTGTTACGAAAGGCCCTGGAGGAGAGCTCGCGGGTGTCTTAAGCGCAGGCATCGCGAGCAGTATAAATAGTGCTGACGTTCAATCGCTCTTACGCTAGAATACGCGCATCAACGCTCTTCGACGAAAATAACAATAAAATTTCGTGCACACGCGATGCACATGACAACGTTTAGAGAGTTGATTTCACAAACAAAAACTGCGGCGCCATCATTACGCCGAAATTCGCTCAAATTCTCTGTCGTACGACAAATATGCGCTATCTTGCACTTGCGCAGTTCCGGTGTGGTGCCGAACAAATTCGCGGACGCGACCGCCTCCAGTTCTTTTAAGTTGCCCCGCTGTTGACCGGTGGTCCAAATCGGGGACCGCCAAATCCTGAATCCGGCGATCAGAAGTCGGTATATTTTTTCACTTTCATTTGTACCAACAAGGCGCATCCGCTCTTCTATTTCGTGTGTCTGCTCTTCTCTATGATAGTATTCGCCAGTCAGGAGACAGAGGGTCGCACGACGTTGAGCCATCCGCATCACGTTGTGATCGTGGGCGTGGGTTTTGGCGGTCTCGAAACCGCTCATCGCCTCGCCGGAGCGGGCGTTCGGATCACGGTCATCGACCGCCGCAATCATCACCTGTTTCAACCGCTGCTCTATCAGGTCGCCACTGCATCGTTGGCGCCTTCCGAGATTGCCTGGCCTGTCCGCCACCTCTTGCGCAAGCGAAAGGACGTTACCACGCTGCTGGCTGCGGTTGCCGGCATCGACAAGTCGAAGCGAACGGTTCTTCTCGAAGATGGCAGCGAGATAACATACGATACGCTGGTGCTTGCCACCGGTGCTCGCCATGCCTATTTCGGTCACGATGAATGGGCGGCTTACGCGCCCGGCCTAAAAACCCTGGAAGACGCCACCAACATTCGCGGGAAGATTCTGCTTGCCTTCGAAATGGCCGAACGCGAGGCAGATGCGCAACGCCGTGCCGCCCTGCTGACCTTCGTAATTATTGGGGCAGGCCCGACCGGTGTCGAATTGGCAGGAACCATCGCCGAACTTGCTCACCATCATCTGCGCAGCGACTTTCGCAATTTCGACCCCGGCGCCGCGCGCGTGATCCTGATCGAAGCGGGGCCTCGCGTTTTGCCGAGTTTCGCTGAGAGCTTGTCTCTCTATGCCCATCGTGCGTTGGAAAAGCTTGGCGTCGAAGTTCAGCTTGGCCATCCGGTGCGGGAATGCGATGCGGACGGCGTGATGTTCAACGGCACCCGTTTGATGGCGAAGACAATCGTCTGGGCAGCCGGCGTGCAGGCATCGTCTGCCGCCAACTGGTTGGGTGTGGAGGCAGACCGCGCACGACGCATAAAGGTGGAACCCGATTTAAGCGTCGCCGGAATCCCTGAGATTTTCGTGATCGGCGACACGGCAACGATCAATGCCTGGCACGGCGAGCCCGTACCGGGCATTGCGCCGGCTGCCAAACAGCAGGGCCGCCATGTCGCGCACACCATCAAGGCGCGCCTTCGCGGCGATAAACGTTCGCGCCCGTTTCGCTACAAGCATGCTGGAAGCCTTGCGACCATTGGTAGACGCGCGGCCGTGATAGATTTCGGCTGGATCAAACTCACCGGCTGGCTTGCCTGGTGGGTGTGGGGCATGGCCCACATCTATTTCCTGATCGGGCTTCGCAATCGGCTTGCCGTGGCGATGAACTGGCTTTGGATTTATGCCACGGGCAACCGCAGTGCCCGCCTCATCACGCGGCCTGCCGCGAAGTGAATGTCGCGTGGGTGATGGTTACGTCCATCCCGTTCGGGCCGCTCGTTATTTTGACTTGCGCTTCCAGTTGATTGGCGAGTGCATTGACGAGGCTTGTGCCCAGGCCGCCCTTCTTGGTTGTTTCGTCTCTTTCGGGCCTTCCAATGCCGTTGTCGGAAACCGACAATTTCCAATCCGTTCCATTTACTTCGTAACGGACCGTTACGGCGGCGGACGCCTTCTGATCGGGGAAGGCATATTTCAAAGCATTGATCACGAGTTCGGTGACGATAAGGCCGAGGCTCACGGCATCGGCCGAGGAGACCCTCCCATCGTCTGACTTCACGCTCAGCACAGCTGGCCGGCTGTCGCCGATCATCGACTCGGCCAAGGATTCGCACAGTTTCGATAGATAGGGCGCGATCTCGATCAGGTCGCTGCTGCCGGATACATGCAGATGCCGTTGCACGGCGGCCACCGACATGACGCGGCGATGAGCATCCTGCAAATGCTGGCGTGTCTCCTCGGAGGTGACCGCGCGCGCTTTTAACAGTAGGATACTCGCTATGATCTGCAGGCTGTTGACGATGCGGTGCTGCATTTCTTCCAGCAGCATTTCCTTCTGTTGCAGAAGATCGTGTGTCTGCTTCTGGAGAAGCTCTTTTTCTTTCTCGATCTCACGCCGTTCGGTTATGTCTTCGAAGCTAAGCAGAATAGCATTCTGATATTTTCCTTCGTGCACCACATTGCGGGCGTGCACAAGCAATGTGCGTGGCCCGGTACCCCAGAAATCCTGAGAGACTTCGGCCGTTACTGTGGCGGGCTGTTTGCCATTCGTTTGTTCGAGAAGCGTGCGCAGCGCAGGCACGTCCCAGACTTCATTGTCCAGTGCGAACAAATGCTGGTGGGGCGTGGTTTCCCCGTTAATCCGGAATGCCTGACGGAAAGAGCCGCTTGCGAACTGGATATTCAGGTCGCCATCAAGCACGAGTAGAGGCTCGCGCACCGTGTCGACGATAATCTGCGCGAGCGAGCGCGCATCCTCATTGTGTTCAGTAACCTGTTTCACCTGGTCCAGCCGCCGTGACCCTAGGCTTATTGGGGAAGCAAAGCAAAAAAGGCAGATGGAACAAACATCTGAGGCGGGGGTTATCTCCTTGAGCCTGTAAGCTCACTTTATGCAGCGCGTCCCATTTGGAACTGCACGCAGTCTTATCGAAGGAAAATCGATAATGTTGAACGGGATGAGCACGTTGCTCTCTGCGAAGGCGTTTGGCGGCAGACCGGCGGCGACGTCGAAGTTGGCATGTCGACTGAGCGCGGCTTGTCAGGTGCCAAATTTAAGGACGTTAAATGTCATTTGAAACGATCCTCGTCTGGTTACTTGTGGGCGCCATTGCAGGATCCCTCGCAGGAATGGTCATTAAAGGCAGCAGTTATGGTATGATCGGCGACATCGTTGTCGGCATCATTGGCGCGTTTGTCGGTGGTTGGCTCTTGCCAGGCGTAGGACTTAATTTGGGCGCTGGCCTGGTCAGCGTTGTCTTCAGTGCCACAATTGGAGCCATTGCGTTGCTGCTTGTCCTGAGATTGGCCCAAGCGCCTAATCGCCGGCTTTTACCTTGAAAAGCAAGATGAAGAAGCTTCTTGCACCCAGAAGAGAAGACTCCGCCAGCGATGGAGCATTTCGCTTGAGCCGCATCTATGCGGAAGGCTGGAACGCAGCAAGAAAGATGCCTTTGACCGATGGCAACGGCTTCGATGAAGCCGGCGGCACAATACTCAATCCCTACAAGACCGAGCCGCAACGATCACGCTGGGCCGAGGGCTTTGCCAAGGCGATGGACAGCTAGGAAGCGTGATGCCGCTGTTATGTTTTGCTTGAAGAAACAAGGTGAAAGAAATGAAGCCGCTTATTCGCTACGGGAAGCGCATTCCTCTTCTGCCAAGTGTGCAGATCCGGCGCGAACTTAGAATGTTTTGCGCGCAGGAAGACATCCGCGAACGCTGCGCGGAAGCCGAGGGAATGCCAATCGACTCGTCGTGGGAGCAGATTTGCGAACGCCGCACTTTGTTGGCGGTGGAGATTTAATCTCTCGAACCGTCCAAACTGGCGCCGTGCGTATGCAAAAATCTCGCAATCTGCTCTTTTAACTTGGCCGGATCCTGGGATGTTGTCGTTGCGGTGACCGTCTGAAAAAGCGCTTTCTGAATGCCGGTGGGAAGGCCCGCCCAATGCGCAATAATACCGGCTCCAAGGCGTTGCAGCATATCCTCTTCAGCTTTGGCCAATTCGGCTTGCCGAATGCGTTCTTCGACCCAGGAGGAATTTGGCGCCCCGCCTTCGTTTTCCCATCTGGCCAGCCCATTACCCAGATTGACTGCTCTTATATATCCCGATCCTACGTTCAACCTTTTCTTGCAATTTGCCATCAGACTCTCCTTCGCCCGGTCTTTCCGCGATTTCAACATCCGTAAAGAACGCGCAGAGGAACGAGTCATGATTTTACGCGTTTCTCATCGTTGATCTGAGGTATTCGACAATGGCAACGATGTTTGCTGAATGCCGCCATTGTCATAGTTCAACCCTGAGCTGGGCCACACATTGCTCAGAATGCGGATACAATAGGGGCAAGCGCTATCAACGACAGAGGCTTGTGGCTTGGGCGGCTGTGATCCTTTTGGCTATAGGATTAGGGGCAGCGCTTCCGTGGATTTAAAGCGGACCGATGCCCTAGATAAGTGAGTTTAAGCGGGGGCGCAGTTTAGTTCCCGCGCCAGCCATCGTTGCCGTCACGATCGTGTTTCCAGTCGGAGTAGTGATTGCCCCGATAGTTGCGATAACTGTCGCGATCGTTGTCGTTTGACCACTGATGCCATTGATGGCGATTGTCCCAGTAACCGTCGTTATATGCATATTCGATACTGCCGAACTCGACGGAAACCTGGGCGCTGTCATTGTCGTGCCGGTGGCCGGAATAGCCGTAGCGGTCATGGTCGCGTGTTACACAGCCGGAGGTCAGGGTGGCGCCTGCAATCGCCAGTGCGACTACCGTCGCCTTCAATATGATCGTCATGTCGAATTCCTTTCGTGCAGCCAGCCAGGGGCTCAACTGCTGCTTATTTGCTCGCATTCGGCGAACGTGGCGTCTCACGGAGACTCTGCACGCAGATTACAAACGTATATATGAACTGTTAGTTCCGGAACATCTGCCGGCCTTCAGGCTGTCACGTGTATATTCGCCCGCCTGCGGGTTAATAGTTAGCGACGTGACCGCTTTGGCGTGGCCAGCCGGCGTGCGTTGGCTCTCATTATGACGCGATAATGTTTCAAGACCGTCTGTGGAGAACCGCCGCGCGCCAAAGTTTTCGTCGCTTCTAACGAGGCGGTTACTTTCTCGCTGACCATTTTTTGCGCTTCCTTTTGTGCTGCGGGACCGCCACCGGCCAATTTCATCAAGCGAAGCGCAACAACGCGCTGCGCTTCCAGATTTGCTGCTGCGATATCCGAATAAAATTTCCACCACATCGGGATTGGACTCTCGCTCAGGCTGCCAGTTGGGAGAAAGCGACGCCCAGCGAATTCGCGTCATAGGGCTTGGGAAGAAACCGACTGCCTTTCGGCAGGTCGCTTTCTTTCGGCGTTTGCATACCCGAGGTCACAATGATCTTTATGGGAGGCCAGCGCTTGCTGACGGCATGGGCGAGCTTCAAACCATCGATCGAACCGGGCATATCTATATCGGTGAAGATGAAGCGAATGTCGTTTCGGGTTTCCAATATTCGAATTGCTTCATCGGCGTCGCCAGCCTCGAGGACGCGATATCCGGCCTCCTGGATCATGTCGACCGCCACCAAGCGAACGAGTGCCTCGTCCTCGACGATAAGGACGCAACCCTTATCATCTGACCGAAGAGCCACTTGTTGACCTGTGAAATGCCGCTCAACGGCAACGCCCCTGGCTGGTGAATGATCCTCTCCAGCATGGGGCATTCCGCATATTGACGGATGAGGCTGCTAGGCTGCGGCCTCGACCGGCTCACCTTGTTCCATTTCATGCCCGGTGAAGCTTCTTGTGGTGGGTGGGGGCAGGCCGTTTTTCTTGATCTCGGCAAGCAATTCCTTCTTGCGGGTGGCAAGCCGTTCGCCCAGCGCATCCATGTCCACATCACCTTTGCGTGCCTGGGCGAAAAAACCGTCCCCTGGCTTTTCCTCTTCCTTGACGTGGTGCTTGATGTCTTCGCTAAGGACTTTCATTTTGGCGTCATAGAATTCGTTGTCCGGGTCGCTGCCGGCGAGTTCGGCAATCAAAACCTTCGCGCCGTCATGCTCGACGTAAGCTTCGGTTCGAAGATCATCATCGACGGCTTCTTTGCACGCCGGATAGAAAATCTCTTCCTCAATCGTCGCGTGCACGGACAGCTCGGCGCATATCTCGGTCGCCAACGCTTTCTTGGCTTTGGCGTCCTTGGCGTTCGCGAACTTCTCGAAGAGTGCTTCCACTTTGCGGTGGTCGGCTTTCAGCAGGGCGATGGCGTCCATTTTGTCGTTTGACACTGTTTAGCTTCCTTTTGGTTGTTTGGATTTGGGCAGAGGCCTCAGGGAGGGTTCGCGCGGCCAGAATTTTCCCTTAGAAGCCTTGTCGATAAACACCGCGGCATCGGAGGGTTTGGTCAGTTGAATGCAGGCCTCGTCGAAGGCGCTCTCGTCGAGACCGGCTTTGGCGAAAAGTTGTTTGGTGTTGGCGGTGAAGCCGATAGTCTTCAGATGCGAGAAAGCATCACGGACGAAGTCCTGCGCCGCACCCATTCCTGCCAGACGCTGCGCGCCATCGTCCGACGCGATGATCGCCACATGATCGAAGAGCGATGACGGGCCGCCTTCGACGCGCTGATCTGCAGGCAAATGCTTGCCGTCTGATAACACGGCGCCGGAAATTTTTTCGGCAACGACTTTGACTCTGGCGCCCGCCGATTGGGCAGCCTTCATGAAGGTACCGACGACAGCCGCGTTGGCGCCGTCGCTCACCAGCAACCCAATGCAGCGGCCTTTCAGTGTGGGCTTTGCTTTGCCCACGATGCTCAGCTGTGGCGACGGGTTCATGTCGTGCGGCGCCACGGCCGCTTTGAATGGCTGAACCTTGCCGAGCCCCAAGCCTGCGGCGACTTTCGAGGCCAGCGTTTCGTCGATGTTGAACAGATGAGAGGTAACCCGTTCGCGGACTGCCGGTGTTTCGACCTTGCTGAGCTCGAAGATCAGGGCAGCGGCAATGTGATCCTGTTCGACATCGGTCTGGCTGCGGAAGAAGAGGCGTGCTTGCGTGTAATGGTCGGCAAAGGATTCCGGGCGGATGCGCAGTTTGGCGCCTTCTTCTTCTGCGGCGAACGAGCGAAATCCTTTTGAGGTTTCGCGCGGCCCGGACGGATCGAGACTGTTCGGTTCGTAGTTCACACGCCCCTTCGGCACCAGCATCTGCATGTGGCCATCGCGCTGATTGTTGGCGAAGGGACATTTGGGCGCGTTGATCGGGATCTGGTGGAAGTTGGGGCCGCCCAGCCGCTTGAGCTGCGTATCGAGATAAGAGAACAGGCGGCCTTGCAGCAGCGGATCGTTGCTGAAGTCTATCCCGGGCACCACATTGCCGGCGCAAAATGCAACTTGTTCCGTCTCCGCAAAGAAATTATCGGGGTTGCGGTCGAGAACAAGCCGGCCCACCGGTCGAAGCGGCACCAGTTCTTCCGGCACAAGCTTGGTCGGATCGAGGACGTCGAAGTCGAAGGCCTCTGCGTCTTCTTCGCTGAAGAGCTGGACCGAAAGTTCGAACTCGACCGTGTCGCCGCCGTTTATGGTCTCCCACAGGTCGCGGCGATGAAAATCCGGATCGGCGGCACTGATTTTGAGAGCTTCGTCCCAGACGACCGATTGTGCGCCAAGGGCAGGACGCCAATGGAACTTCACGAAAGTCGAGCCGCCTTTGGCATCGACAAGGCGAAAGGTGTGAACGCCGAAGCCTTCCATCATGCGGTAGCTGCGCGGAATTGCGCGATCCGACATGATCCACATAATCATGTGAAAGCTCTCGGGCGTGAGCGAGATGAAGTCCCAGAAGGTGTCGTGAGCGGTCTGCGCCTGGGGAAACTCGCGGTCTGGTTCGGGTTTGGCGGCGTGAACAAGATCGGGGAACTTGATCGAGTCCTGGATAAAGAAGACAGGCATGTTATTGCCCACGAGGTCGAAGTTCCCTTCCTCGGTGTAGAATTTGACCGCGAAGCCGCGAACATCGCGCGCCAGATCGCGTGACCCTTTGTTGCCGGCAACGGTGGAAAATCGCACGAAGACGGGCGTACGCGCGCCTTTCTTCTGCAAGAAGGCAGCTTTGGTGACTTTGCCAAGTGGATTGGTCACTTCGAAGTAGCCGTGCGCTGCCGAGCCGCGAGCATGAACGACGCGCTCCGGGATGCGCTCGTGATCGAAGTGCATGATCTTTTCCCGAAGAACGAAATCTTCGAGAAGAACGGGGCCGCGCTCGCCGATTTTCAGCGAATTTTGATTGTCAGAGATGGGCACGCCCTGGTTCGTCGTCAATTCGGTTCCGTTTCCAGGGACCGTCTGATGAAGTTCCCCTGCGTTGCCGACAGCCGTTTCTATCCGCGCCGAATTGTCCTGTGCCGGCTTCTTCGAACTATTTGCCACGATGTTGCTCCGAGCTTCTTGTCTGAATGCTCGGCGCGCACTGTTGGGCACAAAGAAAGTCGATTGAATTCGCGCGTATCGGCGAGCGAACACGCAATGGAGAGGAACTTCCGTGCTGAGGGCGAGTTAGGTGGTTGGGAAACAACCGGAGAAACCCAATGCGCACATTCGTGCTCACCGTCGCCGCACTAAGCCTTTTCAGCACCGTTGCGTTCGCTCAGGGGGAACCTGCGCAATCAGGCCCGGCCAACCCAGCGATCAAATCCATGGATGCGAACAATTCGTCCACGCCGGTCGCGGGCGCCAACAGCTTCACCAAGAGTGAAGCCAAATCTCACATCGAAGCCAAAGGCTACACCCACGTCACCAGCCTGAAGAAAGACGAGAGCGGCGTTTGGCGCGGCATGGCGATGAAAGATGGCCAGTCCGGCCCCGTGACCCTCGATTATCAGGGCAACGTCAACTAATCGGCCCTCAAATTCCAAGAAGGAAAACCAGATGACCAAGACACTTACATATGTATATAGCGACTATCCGTCGGCCAATCGCGCCGTCGGCGAGGCGAAAACCGCCGGCTTGTCAGACAGCAATATCAGCATCGTCGCTAGCAATGCAGACGGTTGGCACAAGCCGGGCGGCAACGATGTCGATCCAAAGCACGACAAGGATCGTGATGGAAAAGATGATCGTGCAGAAGGCGCTGCCACGGGCGGTGGCCTGGGCGCGTTGGCTGGTGGTGCGGTGGGGCTTGCAACCGGTCTGGGCTTGATGGCCATTCCTGGAGTTGGTCCAGTCGTAGCTGTCGGATGGTTGGCTGCAACCGCGGCTGGCGCTGTCGCAGGTGGCGCCTCCGGTGGAATCATTGGGGCTCTCGTGGAATCCGGGACGAGCAAGGAAAACGCCGAGCTTTATGCCGAAGCATTGAGGCGGGGCGGCGCAATCGTCACCGCAAAGGTTCCGGATGATGAAGCCGCTCGCTATGCGGCGATCCTCGATACGTCCTCGATCGATATCGCTCAACGCGGGGCCGCTTATCGCCGTTCGGGCTGGTCGGGATACGACCCCGCCGCGCCGGCTTACAATGCCGATCAGGTTCGCAAGGAACGCGAAACCTACCGGGCGTAGATTAAGTGGTGAATTGGAAACCCGCTGGCAAAAGCCGGCGGGTTTTTCGTTGAAGAGTAGGTCACTAGATGTTTCGCCGCTCGATCAGCACGCCGTTGCTTTTACTTCGGAGGATTGATCCCTTCTATTGCCTTCGATACGGAGCGCGCATCGACGCTATCAGACATCGCGCTGGCCTCCGAATCGACCCGGTCCGGCATAGCCGGGCTTTCCCGACGCATCTCCTCGATAAGAGAAATGACTTTGGCCGTTTTTCTTTCGTTTAGTAGCGCGAGTTGCAGCGTGAACCGCTCACGGTGATTTGCGAGAATCTCTACGCGGCGCTGAGCCGCTAGGATCAGCAACGTGATGTATACGGTAAGAATTGTCAGAGCCAACTCCAGCCAACCAAAGGGAGGCGGATCGAGTGGCTTTGCATGAATGAGCTGAGGAGTGTCCGCCAGTACCCAGCCCAACAGTACGACGGTAAGTACTATCAGCGCGGCAGGGCGTGCAAATGCTCCCGCGAACAGATCAATGGTGCGATCAACAGCGGTGGACCGTGCGCGATGTTCTTCGTGAATGTCTTCTACAGTGCGAACAGTTTCTTCCACATGCTGCGGTAGAGGCGGCAGACCTACTACGACTTTCTCTGTCACAGATGGCCCCGATGGAACAGAAACGTTAAACGTGCGCGCCGCTCAGCGCTCCGGCGAGCCAGAGCACAATCAATACGACGACCACCAGCCCGAGAACCCCTCCCAATCCGGTGCTTCCGTATCGATTGTAACCGTAGTAACCGCCACCGCCGAACAGCAGTACAAGAATCACGATAATTAGTAGCAAACTCATCGAAGCGTCCTCGAATGGGCTTTTGCATAACGCGCAAGGGGCTGTTCCTGCCCATTGAAGTCGATTGAAATTTACAAATTGCCCATTTGGCTGCGGCACCAGCTGCCTATCCGCCAAATAGGACGAAGCCCCACCGGTTTCCCGGCAGGGCCAAGTGCTCGTCCAAGATCGGGGCAAAGCTTGAACAAACGCTTGGTGTCAACGACCTCGATCTTGCATTGTTCCGGCGTTTATTGTGAACGACGCGCCATCAATAGCGATGGTTCTGGCAGCCCTTTGCGCCGAAGCGCATCGACTAGTGATGGTCGCCGAAGCCGTGCCATTCGCCGCGATCGTAGTAACCGTGATCATCCTTTTGGTTTTCCCGCCAATGATATTTCTTGTCGTGACGATGACTGTTCGCCCAACTGGCGTTATAGAAGGTGATGCCCAGTGTTGACGGATACTCTGTATAGCGCTGGCTCGTCTGCCAGCAATCGCCGTCGCGATTGCATGCGGTGTCTGCGGATGCAGTGCTACTCGTTGCCACAATCGCTCCTGTCATTAAGACAACAGCAAGCGCGCTCGTTTTGAGCGTATTCTTTAGACCAATCATTTGGGAAACTCCTTGGGGACAGAGTTGTCCCTAGACAGGTAACGAATATGCAGCGTTTAAGTTCCCTGCACAGTCCTGCACAGTTATGTCTCGATGCCATGAAGGGATTGCAGTCCGTGCTCGATAACAGCAATATCTCCCACGTGCCGAAATCCCGCCTGGTCTGGAAGAAAGAGCCCGAAGAAGAAGAAGACTTCGAGGGCGCGCTCGCCTTTCTTTCGCTTGGCGTGTCGAAAGCGAAAGCTGCAAAACTGATTTCCAAGTTGCGCAGGACAAAATCAATTGAATATGCCGCCAAAGACCTGCTGCGGGCGAGCGGCCTTCCGCTGCTCCCTCGCGAGGAGCCGCATGTCGACGACGATCTCAAGAAGATCAACAAGGGAAAACCGCTGCCTCCTGTGCTGCTCGTTCGAGGCGAGATTTCCAGAGGCATCCCGTTGATCGTGGCAGACGGTTATCACCGCATTTGCGCCATTTGCTATTTCGATGAGAGCGCACCAGTGCCTTGCCGGATCACCGACGGTTGGGCTGACTAGATGGTCGCCTCGGTGGGATAACAGCAGGCCCGGATAAGCTCTCGAGTCCGAATGGTGCAATCGGATCGCCATGCTGAACCACGTCGACAAGACCGTGCAGAAGAAAGCCGAATGTGCCCTGCCACTTTCACTGTGTGCAGCCATCGAGGGCAGTATAAATAGTGCTGACGCTCAATCGCACTTACGCTAAAATGCGCGCATCAACGCTCATCGACGAAAATAACAATAAAATTTCGTGCACACGCGATGCACAAGACGATAACTAGCAATTTGATTTCATAGACAAAAATCGCGGCTCCATCATTGGAGCGACACAGAATCTATATGGTTGGATTTGCAAGAAAAACTCCAGGAAAAGAACCGGTTCGGAGCAGAAATGCTCTCTTACCACATCGGGTGCGGGCTTCCGAAAGCGGGGCTCTGGGAGGTGCTGCGCGAGCGGCTAGCCGGTTTCCCTTGTCAGCGCGCGACAGACCAAGCCGCGTGCAATGCTCGATTTGACTTCAAGCGACAATAACACAGGCGCGCGCGCATCCGAATGAGGAGAAAATATGGATATGAAATGAGCGATGCAGCATGATGCTTGCGGTCATACGATATTGCATTTCCTTGCGCCCTGTAATCCACGTACAAAGCCAGATGAAGTGCGGCGCAGCCGATAGCGGCAGTCGGATTTGCGCCTTGCCGCCATTGCGCGAGAATAAGTGCCTGCTGGGGAGGATGATATGCTTCGCATCCGCGATTTTTTGATGAGCGGCTTTGTTGTGGCCCTTTGCGTTGGGCCTGCGACCGCCGAGGAACCGGCCACGCCACCGGGGCAGGTTTATCGAAGCACGGTTCCGCCTGCTCAGCGCCGCGCATTCTTCGGCGAGATCCATGTCCACACGGGCCTTTCCTTCGATGCCTGGGCGCGCGGCTCCAGAATGTTGCCCGATGACGCCTACAAATTCGGAAAAGGAGAAGCCGTCGTCGTTCCGCCGGTGCAGTTGGGGCGCGAACAGCACATCACCGCCAGCGAAGGGGTGAAGGCGCGGCGTGCATGGCCGCTCGATTTCATGGCGGTTACCGATCACTCGGAGTGGATGGGCGTCTTCAATCAGCTTGACGATCCCAACAGCCGGCTTTCGAAATCTTCCATCGGCCAGGAAATCGTCAAGGATCCCCGGAAAGGCTTCAATCTCGTCGCCGGATATGGCGATCCGGAAGCGGCAGCGCCGGAAATCCATCCGCGGGAGGCGATCCGCGGCGCGTGGGATCTGGTCGTGAAGGCGGCGGACGACAATTACGAACCGGGAAAATTCACGACCTTCATTGCCTATGAATGGTCCTCGATGGCGCAGGGGCGCTACAACCTCCATCGCAACGTGATCTTCAATTCCGAACACGCGCCGCAACCCTTCACATCCAACGATTCCGACAAGCCGGAAGACCTCTGGTCCTATCTCGAAAAGGTGCGCGGCGAGGGCATCGATGTGATCGCCATCCCGCACAACGGCAATGCCTCGGGCGGACTGATGTATGATTGGAACGGCTCCGACGGCCGTCCGATCGACGAACAATATGCCCAACGCCGTGCGACCAACGAACCCCTGACCGAGATCGTCCAGACAAAGGGCCAGTCGGATACTGTACCGGAACTGTCCCCCAACGATGAATTCGCCAATTTCGAGATATTCGATCATCTGCTCATTCGCCCCGGCATCAAAAGCGAGCCGAATGGCAGCTATATCCGCCAGGCATTCGGACGCGGGCTGGTGATTCAGAAAAAGGTCGGTGCCAATCCTTACAAATACGGGCTTGTGGGCGGCAGCGATATTCACAACGCACTGAGCACATCGGACGAAAGCGCCATGGCGGGCGGGCCTTTTGGCATCGATCCGCAAACCATGCTGTCCACGGGGCGGCAGGCTCAGATCAGGCTCAATCAGGTCCGCGTGCCCGCGCAACAGGACGTGGATGCGCAACTCCATGGCGCCAAGCCGACGATGGAGAACTTCACCGAGCGCAGCTCCGGAGGCCTGACCGGCGTCTGGGCGGAAACAAACACGCGCAATTCGATTTTCGCCGCGCTGAAACGCAAGGAGACCTTTGCGACATCGGGAACGCGCATACGATTGCGGATGTTCGCGGGATGGAAATTCAAGCCCGTTATGCTCGACAAAAGCAATTGGGTGGCAAAGGCCTATGCGACGGGCGTTCCCATGGGCAGCGATCTGCCCGCAAAACCCGCGCAGGCTTCGGCGCCGAAATTCATCCTGGAAGCCGTTAAGGATGCGGATGGCGCCAATCTCGATCGCATTCAGATCATCAAGGTCTGGCTCGACGGGAACGGATACAAGGAAAAGGTGTTCAACGTCGCATTGTCGGACGGACGCAAGCCCGATCCACGAACCGGAGAGGTCGCGCCCATTTCCAACACTGTGGACTTGAAGACGGGCAAATACACGAACACCGTCGGAGCCGCATCGCTGAAAACGGTCTGGTCAGATCCGGAATTCGATTCGCGGGTGCCCGCTGTCTATTATGCACGTGTGCTGGAGATCCCCACGCCGAGATGGACGACGCTGCTCGCGATCAAGAACAACCTTCCGCTTGCCGACGATGTTCCCGCGACAATCCAGGAGCGCGGGTGGACGTCGCCGATCTGGTACACGCCCGCGGCAGGCCGCAACTGAGCATCGCAATCCGGTAGGCGCGTTCCATCAGCGGATGAAGGCGCCGTAGCGCAGGATCCATCCGGCAAGCAGCAAGCCCAGCGCGGCAAGCCAGCTTCCGCCGACGCGCGCAGCAATGATCACCCAGGCCCGTTTCAGCGGAATGGTGAGCGAGGCGGCAATCGCAAAAACGCAGAAGACGCTTGCGGTCATGCCAAGCAGGGAAAGGATGTGAGCCACGCTTTGCTCCACGCCGGACAGATCGGCCATGCCGCGAATGAGTCCGAGGCCTGCGCCAAGACCGGCGCAAAGCCCCGGTGGCAAAGGGGCGTTCACCGCGAGCAGGATGCCGATCAGCATGAAGAGTGCGGCGGTGCCGGAAGAAAGAGCGAGATCCGGCAATCCGAAGCCCGTCATCGCCGCCATTCCGCCCGCGAACCAGAAAAGCGCGACACTCGCCAGTGACAGCCGTGAATGCGCGGTGCCGCGCAATCCTGCGAAGAGGCCGAATATGACGACCGGCAGAAAATCTTCGGGGCTGAGGCCGAAATGCGATATTCCGTCGAACACCGGGCCCATGCCGGTCGACATCAAATGCGCGCTCGCCGATGTGGGAACAAGGATGGCGGCCGCGATTGCGCCCGCAAATGCCCAGCGCGCCTTCACAACAGAGCGCCCCAAAGAAAGAACATCCCGCCGCACAATACGAAGGCGCCCGCACCGCGCAGTGCAAGCCGTCCCCACTGCCAGCGGTGGATGAGCCCTATTGCGATGCCGGTCGCGTGCAGAAGTCCGGTCGCTAGAACGAAACCGAGGCTGTAGAGCAGCGCATTCTGTCCCGGCGGAAGTTCTGCGCCATGTGCGTAGCCATGAAACAACCCGAATATGCCGACCAATATTCCCGCCGCCCAAAGCGGGGGACGCAATTCGAGCAAAACGGCTCCGCCCAGACACACGCCCGAAAGCGCAATGGCGATCTCGCTGCCCGGAAGGGGAAAGCCGATCAATCCCAGAAAGCCGCCGCAAGCCATCACCAGCGGAAAGGTGACCGGCAACAGCCACATTGCGGGCATACCCAACTGCGCGCCCCACAGTCCGACGGCAACCATCGCGATGACATGATCGAGGCCGGAGATCGGATGTTCGAAACCGCTGAAGAAGCCGACCGCTTCTCCTTTCACGATATGTGCGTTCGCATCTCCCGGAAGCGCTGCCGCCAGAAGTGCGAGTATTGCCGCTACGGCAAGGAGCGAACGGTCGTTTGGCTTCATCAGATCGCTCCGAACAGCACAGCGCAATATTGGATGGTCCAGGCGGCGCCCAATATCCCGATAGCATAGGTCGGCGTCGCCGCAGCGGCCGCAGGCCAGCGCAATTCCATGAGCCGGAACGAGCGATTCAAGGCGAACACCAGCACGATGAAAGCGAGCTGGCCGATTTCGACGCCGATGTTGAACAGCACGAGCGCTGCCAGCAAGGCGCCTTTTTCGAGCCCCAGCGAGGTCAGGCCGGTCGCAAACCCCATTCCGTGCAAAAGCCCGAACAGAAAGGCCACCACCCACGGATGCCGGATGGTAAGGCTCGTCCCGCCGCGCTGTGCGCGAATGACTTCAGGTGCGATGAACAGAATGGAGAGCGCGATGAGAGCATTCAGCAAGGGTGTGGAAAGCTGGATGAGATTGAACGTCGCAAGGGCGAGCGTCAGGCTGTGCGCCAGCGTGAACGAACTGACCGTCTTGAGCAGCATCCATCGATCACGCACGATCAGAAGAAGGCCCAGGAGAAACAGTAGATGATCCGGGCCCGTCAGGATGTGTTGAATGCCGAGAAGAAGGAACGAAGACAGGCCCATCGATTGGCCGTCGGCGAAGGAAGTCCGGAAACTGGGGCTATCGGGGCGCAGAATGGTATCGAATTGCCGGTTTCCGGAAAGTTTGATGCGCACGAAGGTGTCGGTGATCGTATCTTTCAGGCCTTCGATGAAAACTGTTTGTCCTTCGAGTGCCGCAGGCGACGGAGCGCTGACGTTCCAGGTGCGGATCAAAAAGCCGCCCGCCGCGTATTGATCCGCGGGCTGTTCCTTCAGCCAGCCGTTGGAAATATGCGGAACAAGATGGATGGCCACGTCGCCCATCGTGGGCTGTTTCCAGATCACGCGATATGACGTGGAAGCGGTCTGATCGATTTCGAGATAAGCCGGACGAACCTCATGCGCAAACGCGCCTGCGCTGACGAGAAGCGCCGTGAAAACGCTAAGAAACGCCAGGATCGTTTTCATGGGGCCTGTTTCCGGTCCTCACGAACGACGGTGTATTGCCGGGCGAGATCGGCGAAGGCGGCGCGGTTCTCCTTGTCTTGCGCATCCTGCAGATAGTCGGTGCGCACGGCGTCCCGGACCTTGGAAATCGGCGGGCTTTCTTCGCTTTCGCGCGCATCCACATAGATGAGATGCCATCCGTAGGCCGAGCGGAACGGGCCGGACCATTTTCCGACCGGCGCTTTGAACACCGCGTCCGCAAAGGGCGTATGCCCGAAAAGCCTTAAAACCTGCTCCGTGTCGTAATTCGAGAAGTCGTACAGGTCGGGAAACGGATCGCCGAGATCGGGGGCGCGCGTCGTTCCGGCGGGAAGCTTGGCCAGCACCTCTGTTGCGCGTTTTCGCGCCGCATCGGCACCGTCCTTGTCCGCTGAAAAATAGATATGGCTGAAGGTGACATGGGCGGGCTGCACATAGCGGCTCCTATGTGCGTTGAAGAACGCCGTCAATTGGGCGTCTGTGGGCTCCGCCGGCGGGTGAAGATCTTGGAGCAGGAACTGCATTTTCTGGACGACACGGCGGCGAACGATCTCGTCGTCCTTGTCCAGGCCCAGGGCGAGACCTTGCCGAAACAATACCTCATCGTGGAGATCGCGTTTCACCAGCGATTCCAAAGTGGCGGCGTCCGGTTGTGTACCGAATTGCAGCGCATAGGCATTGGCGATCTGCGCGGTATGGGCCTTCGTCTCCACGATGCGGTAGACGCTCGTCTGTTCCTGATAAAAGCGTCCGGCGATAAAAAGCGCGAAGCCCGCCAGTGCGAAATGCAGCAACGGTTCGCCGAGAATGCGCATCAACGATCGTTTTGCGCGGTCTGCCAGCGTTCCCGGCTTCGCCGGGGAACGGGCAGTCGCATCGATCGCCTCGTTCAATGACACGATCAAGTCTCCTCATCGGACGATAGTCCGAAAACCGGCGTCGCGAATGACGTTGATATTACACGACAACGACACGGAATGCCGGTCGCTGTTTCTCATCGGACGATGCCGGATTCAATACAATGCGGCAAGTGTCCTACGCCACGGTGCGAATTGCCGGCCGCGCGTGATTGCTTTCCGCACCGCTTGCGCGGCGCCCGTGCCGCGCCGGCGGCGTACAATCCATATTCATGTTTTCGGCAAGTTCTATCGCGATAGATATGCATCGTTCCACGATGGGAGAGTGAAAGGATTCCGGGCTGGTGAACGCTTCGCAATAGTGCAGGCCCTCATATTTGACATCCAGTCTGACGACGCGGCCTTCGCGGATGTCGTTCCGGAAGAATTGGCTGAGGCCGTACCCAATCGTGTCCGTCGTCAGAATAAGATGCCGCACGACGTCGTTATCCTGAATCATCGCGGCGTTGAGATTGTGCCGCTGCGCCTTGGTCAGATCGGCCGGAAATTCGTCGCGCTGCGGTTTGGTCAATCCGGCGCCCGCGAACGGATATTCCAGAAGCTCGATCGGATCGAGCCTTCGGCCACGCAGGGCGAGGGGATGGCCGGGACGGGTGAAGAAATGGATATGCGACTTGAAAAGATGCACGGCGCGAATACCCGTCGTTTCCTCGGCATCGTTGTTGGTGCGGTTGCCGCTTGCCGCCAGCGCCAGATCGATCTTCCTTTCGTTCAGAAGCGAGATGAGATCCTGTCCGTAATGCGTCAGGATGCGAAGGCTCAGTGCTGGGAATTCGCGCATGAGCCGTTCGCTCAACGGCGCGAGCAACAATTCCCCCACGAACGGACCGACGCCCAGGACCAGCCGCCCGGCCGATCCTTTCGCCATCATGCGCGCTTCTTGTTCGAGCGCAGCGATGCTGCGGATCGCAAGGTCGCCGCGCGAGACGATGTATTGGGCGAGCGGCGTCGGCCGCGCGCCTTCGCCGCTGCGTTCGAACAGCGGTGCGCCAAGCTGGTCTTCCAGCCGCGCAATGCTGCGGCTGAGTGCAGGCTGCGACGTGCCCAGATGTTTTGCCGCGCGGGTGAAGCTCCCGAGCCGTGAAATCTCTATCACCTGCCGGATTTTCTGGATGTCCATCGCACTCAAGATCAGCCCCATATCCGCAACGCATGGCCCCAAAATATCAAAGCATTTCCGCTTTGGTGGAGAAAAAATCTTACAATTCCAGCGGCGGGCAATGCCGGGGCAGGGCGGAACCATACTTGTCGCACGATATCAAAATGTTGACGCAAAATATCAATTCGACTTCGAATAGTCTTTGAACGTCAGGGACAGAGGCTGGTGGGACACCGCAGGCCGAAACAATCGGGGCTGCAGGCATGGAAAACATCGAGAGCGGCACAGGAACTCGACTGGCGGAACTCAGCGAATCGGTAGCGGCGGTCACCGGGCCGGGATCCGTCGCCGCCTTGCGCGGGCCGAACTATTTCGACGGAAGCCGCGAAGTCGACCATTCCATCAGTATTTTCGCGGGCATCTTCACCTTTGTGTTCGGATCGCTCGGCTATCCGCTTTTGCCGATGATCGTCGGCGCCTTGCAGGATCACTTGCATTTCACCATCCGGCAAGTCGGCGCCATCGCATCGGGCGAGATGTCCGGCATGTTCCTGTCTGCAGCACTCGCCCTGCTGTGGATTCGCAAGGTCGATTGGCGATGGACGGCGCTCGGCTGCTGCATCGCACTGATCGCCTGCCACATTCTTTCGGGTCAGGTGTCGTCTTTCGAGGCGCTGTTGGGCTTGCGCTTTATGGCCGGTCTTTTCGGCGGCTCGATGATGGCGATCGGCGCGACCGCCGTCGGCGATACCAGCAATCCCGAAGCCAATGTCGCCTTGCTGAATGTCGCGCAGACCGCGCTTTGCGCCATCGGTTTCTATGTCATGCCGCCCCTGGTCGACAGCCACGGCACGAGCGGGGCATTTCTTTTCCTGGCCGTGTATGTGTTGCCTGCCCTGGCGATCGCAATGCTGCTTCCGGCGGCGGGACGCTGGCCAAAACCCGCAGATGCCGCACACGTCGCCCGTCCTGCCGCGAAACATGCCGTGGCCGTGCTGCTGTTCGTGTCGTTCCCGGCCTTTCTTTTCTTCGCCGGTTATGCGGCGAGTTGGGCCTATATCGAACGCATCGGCGTGACGGCGGGCCTGACCCACAAGGAAGTCGGCACCGCACTTTCCATCTCGTTGATCGCAGGATCTGCGGGATCGATTGCGGCCTTCCTGTTACGCATGCGTCTCGGCCGGTTGATCCCGACCTTCGTCACCCTGCTGTGCCAGTTGGCCTCGCTGGCCGTGCTGATGTGGTTTCTGCACGGCCCGTATCTCTATCTGGGCGCGTTGATGGTGTTTGTCTTCTTCGTGAACTTCCCCAACTCGTATCAGGTGGGGCTTGCGGTGAATGCCGATAGCACGGGCAGGGCCGCCGTCGTCTTCCTGCTGATGCTCAAGGCGGGCATCGCGGTTGCACCTTATCTCGCTGCCGCGTTTGTGAGCGGCAACGATTTCCATGGTCCGATGATCCTGGGAGCGATCCTTTACACGCTCAGTTTCCTCAACTTCTGGGCCGCCGAGATGCAAACGCGGCGCCGGACCTCGACCGGGTGAGGATAACCAATATGGGCCGGCGTGAATCGGAAGATTTCTGCATCGACAACATGGTGTTCGTCGCAGGCGGCACTTTCCGTATGGGCTCCGACCGGCATTATCCGGAAGAAGCGCCTGCGCATCGTGTTGCGGTGGATGGCTTCTGGATCGATCGCACACCCGTCACCAACAACCAGTTCGCCACCTTCGTGGCGGCAACCGGCTATGTCACCTATGCCGAGCGCACGCCGCTGATTGAAGACTATCCCGGCACGCCGCCGGAGATGTTGCATCCCGCTTCGCTCGTCTTCGCCCAACCCGCCGAACCGTCTTCGTTGCACGATTGGCGCCGCTGGTGGGTGCTGCGGTTCGGTGCGAACTGGAGGCAACCCTACGGCAAGGAAGATTCGCGTTGGGCGAAAGGCGATCATCCCGTCGTCCACATCGCCTATGAAGATGCGCAAGCCTATGCGGCGTGGGCGGGCAAGGATTTGCCGACGGAAGCCGAATGGGAATTTGCCGCGCGCGGCGGTCTTGAAGGCGCGGACTTCGCCTGGGGCGACGAGTTCATGCCTGAGGGAAAGTTCATGGCGAACACCTGGCAGGGACGGTTTCCCGATCACAACAGCGCCGCGGACGGTTTCGAATACACCTCTCCGGTGGGCAGCTTCCCCGCCAATGGCTACGGCCTGTTCGATATGATCGGAAATGTTTGGGAATGGACGCAGGATTTCTATGCGCCGCGCCACACCTCCGATGCGCAGAAGAGCTGCTGTGTGCCGCGCAATCCACGCAACGACAACAGCGAGGGCAGCCTCGACCCGCGTTTCCCGGGCAATCGGATTGCCCGGCGTGTGTTGAAGGGCGGTTCGCATCTTTGTGCGCCGAACTATTGCCAGCGTTACCGGCCCGCCGCGCGCCAAGGTCATGCGGTCGATACCTCGACCAGCCACATAGGCTTTCGCTGCGTCGTGCGCGCCGTCGCGATGGCCGCGATGAGTTGACGATATTCTGATACGAGAGGTTGCCCAGGAAATGACAAGACAATTCGGAGTGGCCACGGAAGCGCTGGTGCGGGCCCGTTACATGACGGCATTCAACAGTTGCGTGCGTTCGCTGGGCGGCAACCCGGCCTCGATTCTAAGTCTGGTCGGCCTGCAAAGCCGCGACATCGAAGACCCTGCGCGATGGATTTCCTTCAAGGCCTGCCTGCGCGCGCTCCAGCTTGCGGCGCGCACGCTCAACGAACCGGCCTTCGGCATCAAGCTTCAGCGCTCGCGCGACTTCAGCTTCCTGGGCCCGCTTCTCCTTATCGCGCAGCATTCCGAAAACCTCACCTCCGCGCTTTTGAATGTCAGCCGCTATCTCAGCATCCAGAACACGGGATACCGCACCGGCTTCGTGCTCGATGTCGATAGCTGTGTGCGGTCCTACGAGATGGCACCGGAGCTTCGGTTGATCGCCGACCAGTTCATAGAGGAATCGCTGTTGTCCACCCGCAAGATCATCGGTCTCATCACCGGCGATCATGTGCCGGTGGTTCGCTATTGCATGCGGCATCGGCCGCTGCGCAGCCAGGAGTCCTATCTCGAAGATTACGGCGCGCCTGTTCTCTTCGAACAGGAACTGGACGGTGTGGTTATCGACCGCAAATTCGCCGATCACGAAATCCCAAATCGCGATCCGAACATACAGAAGTTCGTGTTGAATTATCTGGAGGAGCGCATTCTTCCCACTTCAGGCGAAGTGATCTCCGCCACGCGCAGCCTTTTGGAAGCGCTTGTCCCGATGGGGCAGGCCAAGATCGAAATCGTCGCCCAGCATCTGCACCTCCATCCCCGGACATTGCAGCGCCGGCTCAACGATCACGGCTGCAGTTTCTCGCAATTGCTGGAAGAAAAGCGCCGCATGATGGCCGAGCGTTTGTTGCGCGACGGCAATTTGCCGCTTTCCAACATCGCAAGTTATCTGGGCTATGCCGAACAGAGCGCTTTCAACCACGCCTTCGAACGCTGGCACGGCCAATCGCCGTCCAAATGGACCAAGCAGGCAGCCCGAAATCACGAGGCACCCCGTGTCGCCGGATAGCAATATCTTGTCATCCGCGATCAATTAAGGCGTTCGCCGATTTGGTAGATGAAGTAGCCGCCACCCTTTCAAGACACCGGCGGAACCTTCCAGATCGGATACGCACATGACCAAAAAAGCACGCAGCGCCTTTCCCAAAGGTGGGGCGACGTGGGAGGCGCTCGAGCGCGAAATGCGCGAACGCTGCGCCCATGACTTCGACTTCCGCCACGGCCGTACCTCGATATTTTTCTTCTACTCCGATCAGGAAACCTACGAGATCGGCAAGAAGGCCTATTTCGAACATTTCTCCGAAAATGCGCTTGGCAACGGACGTGCCTATCCGGGCCTCGGCACGATGGAGCAGGATGTCCTCGATTACGGCCTCGACCTGTTGTCGGCGCCCGAAGGCGCGAAGGGCGTGTTCACCACCGGCGGAACGGAAAGCATCTTCCTGTCGATGAAGGCCGCGCGCGAAGCCTATCGCGCGAAGAAGCCGGGCAGCATCGGCAAGCGGTTGAACATCGTCATGCCGGTCACGGCCCATCCGGCATTCGACAAATCCGCCATTGTGATGGATGTCGATATCCGCCGCTCGCCGCTGGGCGAAAACCGCCGCGCCGATGCGAAGGCGCTTGCCGAACTGATCGACGAGAACACGATGGCCATCGTGGGATCGGCCCCCTGCTTTCCGCATGGCGTGATCGATCCCATCGCCGAATTGAGCAAGATCGCGGTGGAGCGCGATGTCTGGCTTCATGTCGATTCCTGCGTCGGCGGCTGGATCGCGCCGTTCTTCAAGCGTATCGGCCGAAAGATTCCCGATTTCGATCTGTCGCTGCCGGGCGTGCGGTCGATCTCTGCAGATCTGCACAAATTCGGCTTCTGTCCGAAGCCCGCTTCGACCGTATTCTTCCGCGACGAAGAAGACATTTCGCGTTCGACGTTCCGGCTCGATGGCTGGACAAGCGGCGTATACGTCACCGCCACATTCTGCGGGACGCGTCCGGCAGGCGCGGTTGCCGCCGCCTGGTCGGTGCTCAACCATCTTGGCACCGCCGGCTTCGAGGATCTGGCACGCCGCATGGCCGCGATGGCCGATAAATATGCGGCGGGCATCGAAGCGACAGACGGATTAACGATGATCGCCAAGCCCGATCTCACCGTGCTGAATTTCGGCTCGAACGAAATGGACATCTATGCGGTTGCGCAACTGATGAGAGACAAGGGGTGGTTCTCCAGTCTCACGCGCGAACCCAAAGGCATGCAGACGATGCTCTCCATGCAGCACGATCCTGTGAGCGACGAATATTTCCGCGATCTGCGCGCCAGCGTCGAAACCGCCCGCACCGGCAAGACCGAGACCACGATCAAGGCCACCTACTGAGAGCTGCACATGAGCGACAAGGCTGCAACACACCAAATCCCCATCGACTGGTCGACGGATGGTGTCGCGGCCCGTCGCGATCGCTTCTTCGCGGCATCGCAGCGGAAATTCGTGCCTTACAAGACGCCGCTGATTTTCCAGCGCGGCAGCTATCAATATCTGTGGGACGAGACGGGCCGCAAATACACCGATCTGCTCGGAATGAACCTGTGCATCTCGGTGGGCCACGCCCATCCGCGCGTGGTGGAAGCGGTGTGCAATCAGGTTGCCGAACTCACCCATTGCACCACGATGTTCTACCATCCGGTGCCCGCACATCTGGCCGAAGAGTTGGCAGCCACCATGCCCGCCGGTCACGACTGGGTGGTGCATTTCACCAATAGCGGCAGCGAAGCGATCGACCTCGCACTCGTCATGGCGCGCAGCTACACCGGCAACACCGACATGCTATCGCTGCGCACCAGCTATCACGGCCCCACGGTCGGCGCGCAGTCGCTCACCGGTATTGCTGGATTCCGTCATCCCAATGCGCAATTGGGCGGCGTCGCCTTCGTGCCCGAGCCCAATCAATATCGCGGCGTCTATGGCGAAGGTGTCGAGCCTTATCTCGACGAAATCGACCGCACCATCGCCGGCTCCACCACCGGCCGTCTCGCCGGAATGATCATCGAGCCGGTGCAAGGCTATGGCGGTATCGTCGAGATGCCGCCGGGCTATATCGCGGGGGCGTTCGAACGCGTGCGGGCGGCCGGCGGGCTCGGCATCATCGATGAAGTGCAATCAGGCTTTGCCCGCACGGGCGACCATTATTGGGCGTTCGAGGCCGATGGCGTGGTCCCCGATATCGTGGTGATGGCCAAAGGCATCGGCAATGGCATTCCGCTGGGCGCGGTCGTCGCCAGGCGCCACATCGCCGAAAGCATGGCCGACAAATTCCTGTTTCACACCTACGGCGCCAATCCCGTCGCCTGCGCCGCGGGCCGCGCGGTGCTGCGCATCATTCGCGAAGAGGGGTTGCAGGAAAACGCAAAGAAGGTCGGCGCCGCACTCAAATCGCGCTTTACGGAATTGCAGCAGAAATATTCCGTGATCGGAGATGTTCGTGGCCGGGGATTGATGATAGCGCTCGAACTGGTCAACGACCGCGCCACCAAGGCGCCGGCCACCGAACTGACCGCCAAGGTTTTCGAGGAAACGCGGCGTCAGGGCATCGTGTGCAGCAAATCGGGTCCGCATCGAAGCATTCTGCGGCTCGTGCCGCCGCTCTGCCTGTCGATGGAGGACGTCGATCCGGTGGCCGAAGCGATGGAAAAGAGTTTTGCCGCGGCGCTTGCTTAGAACGTTCGTTCCTGGGCGGATTTCATCCTTGCATTTGGCCGCGAAAGCACCGTGAATTTGGTTTGCATATTCGGAAATGGGGAAATCCATGGCGGAGGACAGTTCGCAAATACCCGTCGCACAGAATATCGCCGCGGATGGTCCGCGCCGCCGTGACATTCTCCTGGGCGCCGCCGCGGCAACGGCCTCGCTTTCGCTCACTCTTCCGTCTGCAGCCGAAACCAGGCCCCTGCAACAGGCCGCGAAGACCCGTCCTAACATCGTCTTCATGCTGGTCGACAATATGGGATATGGCGATCTCAGTTGTTATGCCGGTCCCATCCGCGGCGTGCCCACGCCGCGCATCGACAAGCTGGCGCGCGAAGGCATCCAGCTCACCAATTTCAATGTCGAGCCGGAATGTACGCCGTCGCGTTCCGCGTTGATGACGGGGCGGATGCCGATCCGCAGCGGCACCTCGTCGGTCGTGATGACCGGCGGCAAGGACGGCCTTTCGCCATGGGAATACACCATCGCCGAACTGCTGTCCGATGCGGGCTATGCGACGGCACATTACGGCAAGTGGCATCTCGGCTCGAACGAAGGCCGTTTCCCGACCGATCAGGGTTTCGACGAATGGTACGGCATCCCGCGCAGCACGGGCGAGACGATGTGGCTCGACCAGCCGGGCTACGATCCCGCGATCTACACGCCCGAACCGGTTCTGGAAGGCAAGAAGGGCGAGAAAACCCAATTCGTGCGTGTCTACGATACGCATTTCCGCCCGTTTATCGACCGCGAGATCGCCAATCGCTCGGCGGCCTATATCAAGAAGCAGGCGAAAGGCGATAAGCCGTTCTTCCTTTACATTCCTTTCACACATCCGCACGAGCCGCCGCTGGCGCATCCGGATTTCCAGGATCCGAAGCGCACGCAATTCCAGAACGTGCTGGCGGAGATCGATTACAATGCGGGCCTGGTGCTGGATGCGATCGACGAAGCCGGTATCCGCGATAACACGATTGTGGTCTTCGCGAGCGACAACGGTCCGCAGACCATGTTCGGCCGCGACATCGATTTCGGCGCCCAATCGGATCCCGGCCCGTTCCGAAACGAGTTTCCCAGCGCCTGGGAAGGTGCCATCCGCACTCCCGGTATCGTCCGCTGGCCGGGACGCGCCGAGGCAGGGCGCGTGAGCAATGAGATCGTTTCGATTCTCGACTTCTATCGCACCTTTGCCGTGGCCGCAGGCGCTGCCGGGCGCGTTCCCACCGACCGCGCGATAGATTCCATCGATCTCACCGATTTCCTGTTCGGCAATCGGGACAAATCGCCCCGCGATCATGTGATGTTCTTCTACAGAGACGATCTGATGGCGATCAAATGGCGCAACTTCAAAATGCATTTGTCGGTGCGCGATCCGGCCACCGGCCCGGTTGTGGTGCCGGGCCAGGGCGAGGTGCACGGTTTCAAGAAAGAGCTGAACTATCCCTGGTTGTTCAACGTCGATAACGATCCCAAGGAACTTTGGGACATAGGCTCGTCCAACGGCTGGGCCAACCGCGCGTTTGCGGCAATCCAGCGCGACTATGCGGCCAGCGTCGCGCGCTTTCCCAACATCAAGCCGGGCGCCGAACGTCCGGGTTGAAACGCGCACAAGTTGCGCGTTCCGTCCTGTCGCGACCTATCAAATACATGGCGCGCGCTAGCAAGCTCGTTCCCGACGCTTTTGTTACGCTGCCTTCGCTCGATTGGGAGCTTCGCATCATACCTTGCGAGTATGGCCCCCGGCATAAATGAGCATTTCCCGTATGGGGAGATTGGAACTTAGGATTCCGGCATAGCAAGGGAGAGAGCAGGGGCATCTGGTTGATCTGACGGGGGGAACGTCGAGATCGAAAGCGATTCCGTGCAGGCGCCCCGGCACGCTATCCGACCTATCCAAACCGTCCCTTGAGGGACGTCACGCCGGATCCGTTGGTGAAACCGGACGAAGGCATCAAGAAGGGGCAGGACGAATGATTAGGAACCATCGCAGACAATTTTCGCTTTTTAAGGCATTGATGACATGCGCCTCG
>DASZYI010000112.1:0-33044 GCA_035545475.1 Rhizomicrobium sp. | reverse complement strand
AGCGGCTCGAAATCCTCCACTTTCCAGCCACGCAGGACGAGGCGCTCGGTCTCCAGAACGGGGATCATGGGATCCTTTTGAAATTTTCGAAGTCACAAACAATCTAGCATCGCCGCCCGGTTTGACGGAAACTGGAATCGCGCATTGCTCGTTTGTCAGGGGAAGAAACCCAGAGGTTACGCCGGATAGGGGGATTCCGGCCGAGGAGCGTGAGTCATGATCGGGACGAAGATTTCCTCGCTGGATCTGGGTGTCGCGATTTTCGTTGCCGGGCTGTCGGCCGCCACGTTTCCGACCATTGCACAATCGCAAACCGATATGGTCACGCAAGCCGCCGATCACGGCCGTTGGCTGTGGAGCAAGGATCATTGGGTGTGGAGCGAAAAGACCGTTGCTGATCTACACGGCTCCGACATCGAGGAAACGGGCGTCGCCGATGCTCACAATTCGCCGTTGCACGAAGCGGGCTTGACCTTGCGCCGGACGATAGCCGTTGCAATGAGTGCGCCCTGATCAGAACAGCCAGCGCAGCGTAATCGTGGTTTCGTTTTCGCCAGGTTTGATCTGGAATTTCGCCTGATCGAAGGACGGCTGCTGGAATTTCGGTTTCGCATCGTTGGAGAAGCCGAAGCGTTCGGTCGGGATTCCGAACCAGTCGAAATCCATCTTCTCGTTCTTGTTCTCGTCCTGAAACGTCTTGATCGCGTAAATGCCGGGCTTGAGGTCTTTCAGCACGACAATCGTTTCGCCTGGGTTGGCCGGAACCACAGCGCCTGCGGCCGGGGCGCCATTGGTGCCGCCCCAATTGGCACCATCGTAAAGGGCGATGCGGATATTGCCGCGGTTCTTGGAAACGCGCTCGACCTTGATGGTGAGCGTGGCAGTGTCCTCGGCAAGCGCAGGTGCCGCGAACAGGAAAGATGCCGCCAGAAGAAGTGCGAAGCTAATCGAGGTCGATCGAGATCGCATTGTCTCCCGCTTTCACCGTGACATAGGCATCCTGGAAGCTCGGGTGGCAGTCGGATTTGTGAAGGCAGGCGTTTCGCGAAATCCCGAGCGGCTCGTTATCGTCGATTTGGCCGTTGTTGTTTTTGTCCTGATACGCCTCGATGACATATTTGCCGGGCTTGAGGTCGGCGAGCGGAATGATCGTGACCTGTCCGCCTGGATGGCGGCTGGCAGTGCGCACCGGTTGGGCGACGGAGCTGATCCAGCTTGCCTTGTCGTACAGCGCCACATGCACAAAACCCGCATCGTATTGGGCGTTGTGAACCGCGATGGTGAGCGTGGCGGGCCTTCCGGCCCAGGCCGCGCCGCCAAAAAGAAAACCGCACGCAACGATCAACGCCGTTGCGCGCGGTGCTCTTTTGGCGAGGATGTGGCCGCTCACGCCAATCTGGGATCGAGCTTTTTGCAAGCTTCGATCAACCCCTTCACCGCATCGGCCGATTTGTTGAGCGCGGCTTTTTCATCCGCCGTCAATTCGAGTTCGACGATACGTTCCACGCCCTTCTCGCCGATCACGGCAAGCACGCCGACATAGAGATCCTTGATGCCATAAGCGCCGTCGACATGAGCCGCGACCGGGAGCACGCGCTTCTTGTCGTTCAGATAAGACTGCGCCATTTCGATGCCGGCAGTGGCAGGCGCATAAAAGGCCGAACCCGTCTTCAGCAGGCCCACGATTTCGGCACCGCCGTCGCGCGTGCGTTGCACGATCTGGTCGAGACGGTCCTGCTTGAGCCAGCCCATCTTCACCAGTTCCGGCAGCGGCACGCCCGAAACCGTGGAGAAGCGCGGCATCGGCACCATGGTGTCGCCATGGCCGCCGAGCACGAAGGCAGAGACATCTTCCACACTGACGTTCATTTCTTCGGCAAGGAAATGGCGGAAGCGCGCGCTGTCGAGCACGCCCGCCATGCCGACAATCTTGTTGTGCGGCAGGCCGGAAAACTGACGCAGCGCCCACACCATCGCGTCGAGCGGATTGGTGATGCACACGACGAACGCATTCGGGGCATGGGTCTTGATGCCCTCGCCCACCGCGCTCATCACTTTCAGGTTGATGCCGAGCAGATCGTCGCGGCTCATGCCCGGCTTGCGCGGCACGCCTGCGGTCACGATCACCACATCGGCGCCTGCGATATCGGTGTAGGAGTTCGTGCCCTTCAGCTTCACGTCGAAGCCTTCGATGGGACCGGCCTGCGAGAGGTCGAGCGCCTTGCCCTGCGGCAGCCCTTCCATGATGTCGAACAACACCACGTCGCCCAGTTCCTTGAGGGCGACCAGATGCGCCAGCGTTCCGCCGATCTGTCCACCGCCGATGAGCGCGATTTTCCTGCGAGCCATGAAAGGTTCCTGTGTTTGGGAGGCCGCGCGGTTCCTAGCGCGCGAAGGCGGAGGGTGCAAGCACGACGCGAAATGGGTGTTATTCGGCCACCAGACGCAGGAAAACCATGGCCCCGCGAGGGTTTCCGTCATAGAGGGTGTCGAGACCGTTGCCCACAAAATCGAAGTCGTAAAGGGCGCCCAGACCCATCTTCAGATCGTCCGCCAGTCTAAGGTCACGAATGGCGCCAAATGAGAGCTTGCCCGCCCGCGTAACCTCGCTGGCAGCGAGCAGTTCGGCGTTTTCTTCCCATTCGGCGCGCGTGAACAGCGTCCACAAATCCGCCGGCTTCCATTCGGCTTCGGCGAGAAAGGCGTTGAGCTTGTCACCATGACCGTTGCGCTTCAGCCCCCAGGCGAGCGTGGCGGCAACCGTGCCCAGATTTTCAACGGGCATGATGTAAGTGGCACTTGCCGTGTAGCGCAGTTCGTTGTGCTCCGGCTCAAGTTGTTCCGGGCTTTTGAGAAAACCCCATGAGGCTTGCAACGACCAATGTTCGTTCGGATTCCATGAAAGACGCGCCGATGTGCTGTCGAAGCGCGCCGCGTCGAAATTGAAACGATATTGATCCGGCTCGCGCCCGGTGAAGCGCGAGACTTCAAGTTTCCAGTCATCATGCACGAAGCCCGCGGTCAGAACGCCGAAGGTGATGTGCGTGGAATCGAGCCAGTGATGGCTGATCGGAGCTTCCGGGTTGTCCATGCCTGAGGCGCGATGCATGAAGGCTGTCGGGCCGAGCGCGGGTTCGCCTGGATAGCCGAAATAGAGAAAGCCGCTGTTCTCCCCGTCGAAGCGATGCGCGTAAGTGCCGGACAATTCCATGAAAAGATCGTGCGGATGCTGGCGGTCGACCAGATGCGTCGTGCCGTCCGCGGTTTCGCCGGTCGCCAGAAGCAGCGGATAGCCGCGCTTGCCCATGAACGGATCGGGGCTGAGCATCGCGCGGAATTGCAGCGTGTCGGCCTGGTTGAAATCGCGGCGCGCCATCCCCATCGCCATTCCTGCAAGGAACGCCATGTCGTCGCCACGCGGACCGCTCTGCCAGTCGTAGATGCCGTCGAGGCGCAGGTGGCCCATCAACATCCAATCGCCTGCCATGAGATGGATGCCCTCATGCGTGGCGGCATCGGGTTGCCAGCTTGTGCCGGAGGCATCGCGCGTCATCGGATATGAACCGAGCACGCCCTTTCCCATGCCGGGCATTTCGCTCGTCTGACCCATATCCATATTGCCCATATCCATACCGGACATGGTTTCGTGATCAAGTTCACCCGCCCAGGACGGCGCTGAAAAACCAAACAAAACCGCAAAACCCAACACCACGCGACGCATGGGACCCTCATGCCCGAAGACCACCGCCTTGAATGGGCAGTACAGCCATATTAATATACCCCTATGGGGTATACAAGAGAATGCCGATGAAGAAGAAACACAGTCCGAAACTCGCTACGCGGCTGGCCCGCATCGAGGGCCAGGTGCGCGGCATCGCGCGCATGGTGGAAGAAGACCGCTATTGCATCGACATCCTGACCCAGATGCAGGCGATCAAAGCAGCGCTCAAACGCGTGGAAGAAGAAATACTGAAAGAACATGCCGCGCACTGCGTGGCCCACGCCATCGAAAGCGGCGACGTAAAAGATCAGACCAGGAAATTCAACGAACTGGTGGAGTTGTTCAGCCGCTATGGGAAATGACGTGCAAGTCCGCGATGCCGTCTGTGGCATGATCGTCGATCCGGCAACGGCAAAGCACAGCGCCGAATATAAGGGCGCGACGTATTATTTCTGCAGCGCAGGCTGTCGCGCAAGTTTCGTCGCAGACCCTGCGAAATACGCGGCTCGGAAGCCGGAAGAATCCTTCTCTGTTCGCCACGATCACGATACCGCTCCGAAGGAGGCTGCGGACGCGATCTACACTTGTCCCATGCATCCCGAGATCCGCCAAAAGGGGCCGGGATCGTGTCCGATCTGCGGAATGGCGCTGGAACCGTTGCACACGGCATCGGTGGAGGGTCCAAACCCCGAACTGATCGATATGACACGGCGTTTCTGGATCGGACTGGTGCTCACCGTGCCGGTATTTGCGCTCGAGATGGGCGCCCATCTGTTCGATCTTCATCACCTGATCCCACCGCGCATTTCGATGTGGCTGCAATTCGCTTTAAGCACGCCTGTGGTGTTGTGGGCAGGCTGGCCGTTTTTCGTGCGAGGTTGGGCGTCTGTCGCGAACCGCTCGCTCAACATGTTCACGTTGATCGCGCTGGGCACCGGCGCGGCGTATGGCTTCAGCGTCGTGGCCGTTTCGGCACCCGGATTGTTTCCGTCCAGCGTCCTGCAAAACGGCATCGCGCCGGTCTATTTCGAAGCGGCGGCGGTCATCACCGTGTTGGTGCTGTTGGGACAGGTTCTCGAATTGCGCGCGCGGGAGCGCACCGGCGGCGCCATTCGCGCGCTGCTGAAACTTGCGCCCGCAACCGCGCGCCGTCTTCGTGACGACGGCACCGAGGAGGACATCCCCATAGAGCATGTGCAGGCGGGCGACCGTCTGCGCGTCCGCCCGGGCGAACGCGTGCCGGTGGATGGCGAGGCGATCGACGGGACGAGCGCCGTCGATGAATCGATGGTGACGGGCGAATCCATGCCGGTCGAAAAGCAGGTTCATTCGAAGCTGATCGGCGGCACAATGAACGGTACGGGCGCTTTGATCATGCGCGCCGAGAAGGTGGGCGGCGAAACGATGCTCGCGCGCATCGTGCAAATGGTATCGGAAGCCCAGCGCAGCCGCGCGCCGATTCAACGATTGGCCGATCGCGCCTCAGCCTGGTTTGTGCCCGCGGTGATGGTTGTCGCCGTACTGGCGTTCGCCGGATGGATGATTTGGGGGCCCGCACCCGCCCTCTCCCATGCGCTGGTGGCGGCGGTTTCCGTGGTGATTATCGCTTGTCCCTGTGCGCTCGGTTTGGCGACGCCGATGTCGATCATGGTCGGTGTGGGCAAGGGCGCGCAGGCGGGCGTGCTGATCCGCGATGCGGAGGCGCTGGAACGATTTGAGAAGGTCGACACACTGGTGCTCGACAAGACGGGAACACTGACCGAAGGCAAGCCGCGCGTGATCCAGATTGTGACCGCCGATGGAATTGACGAAGCGGGATTGCTTTCGTTGGCCGGGAGCGTTGAGGCCGCGAGCGAGCATCCGCTGGCCGCGGCGATTGTAGCCGCTGCACGGGACCGCGATGTGAAGCTGTCTCAGCCAACCGAATTCCAATCGGTCACGGGCAAGGGCGTGACGGCTCGCGTCGCGGGCAAGCACGTGGCGATCGGTACGGCCCAATTCCTGAAAGAGGCTGATGTCGATACAGAAGCGTTGGCCTCGCGCGCCGACGAATTGCGGCGGGATGGCGCGACGGCGATGTTCGTTTCGGTCGACGGCCGTGCCGGCGGCATTATTGCCATCGCCGACCCCATCAAGCAGACGACGCCGGAGGCGCTCCAAAAACTGAAGGGCGATGGAATCCGGCTTGTGATGCTCACCGGCGACAACCGCGTTACGGCCAAAGCGGTGGCCGCGAAGCTGGGCATCGACGAGGTCGAAGCGGAGGTGCTGCCGCAAACCAAGAACGCCATCGTGAGCAGGCTGCGCCGGGAACGACATGTGGTGGCCATGGCCGGCGACGGCGTGAACGACGCGCCCGCATTGGCCGCGGCTGATATCGGTATCGCGATGGGCACCGGCACGGATGTCGCGATGGAAAGCGCGGGAATTACGCTGGTGAAGGGAGACCTCGCAGGAATCGCCCGCGCGCGTGCATTGAGCCGGGCAACGATGGCCAACATCCGGCAGAATTTGGTGCTGGCCTTCGTCTACAATGTCATCGGCGTTCCTGTGGCCGCGGGCGTGCTTTATCCCGCCTTTGGGCTGTTATTGAGCCCGGCCCTCGCGGCAGCAGCTATGAGCCTGAGCTCCGTTTCCGTGATCGGCAATGCGCTGAGATTGCGCGCAACGCCCCTATAATCCCTTGATTTCCCTGCGCCAAACGGTCACGCTGCACTGCAACATAGGCGGGGTAGGATTTCCGCGTCTGTTCGTTTCCGGAGGCTTGTGATGGCCAAGCGGCGGGTTCTGAAATCCGAGCGTGGTGTGACGCTGACAGAGGATGTTCTGTTCGGCGGCGAGCCGCGCCGCAAGATCGACATCGCCTACACCGTGAAGAGCAAGCGCCGCCCCGAGGGCAAGACCTTCGACAACAAGGCGGCGGCCACCAAATATTACCAGGTGCAGGTTTCGTTCAGCCGGCCCGAATAGCAAACGGGCGGATGCGTCACCGCATCCGCCCGTCGCCAACTCAAGGAGTCGAGCTGCCTTAAACGGCTTGCTTCAACTCTTTCGAAGCGCGGAAGGCGACTTTCTTGCTCGCCTTGATCTTGATCGCTTCGCCGGTCGCCGGGTTGCGGCCCATGCGGGCAGCGCGCTTGCGGACCTGAAGAATACCCAAGCCGTTCAGACGGATACGCACGCCCTTCTTGAGCTGCTTGGTGATGATACCGGCGAAGTCTTCCATGATGGCGTTCGCGGCCTTGTTGGTCAGCTCGTGCTTTTCGGCGAGCTGAGCCGCCAGTTGCCGGGTGCTCATCGTTTCGGTCTTCGTCTTCGCGGCGGCTTTAGCCATGGGATGCTCCTGTTGGCGAATCACAAATGATGCCCGAATTTACTGCATTTCCTGCAAGGCGCGAGAGGGAGGCAAGCGAAAAATGCCGATTCTAGGGGATTATTTGCGATCCTATGTCACGCTGCATCGATGAAGCCGCCCATCTGGCGATTCCAGAGCCTCGCGTAAGCCCCACCCTTGGCCAACAACTCGCGATGCGGCCCGTCTTCTATGATGCGTCCGGCTTCCAGATAGACGATGCGGTCCATGCTTGCGACGGTCGACAGACGGTGTGCGATGGCGATGACGGTGCGGCCCTGCATGAGGGTCCAGAGACCCTCCTGGATCAGATGTTCGGACTCCGAATCGAGGGAAGACGTGGCCTCGTCCAGGACCAGGATTTTGGCGTCTTTCACGAGGGCGCGCGCGATGGCGACGCGCTGACGTTCGCCGCCGGAAAGCTTGATCCCCTGCTCGCCCACGATGGTGTCGTAGCCGGTGGAGCGGGCTTGTATGAACTCATGGGCGTGCGCATCGCTCGCGGCCCGCATCACGTTTTCTTCCTGTGCGTTGGGCTTGGCGTAGCGGATGTTGTCGCGCACCGCGCGATGGAAGACGCCTGGCGTCTGCTGCACTTCGGCGATGCCTTCGTTGAGCGAGTCCCAGGTGACGAGCGAGATGTCCTGCCCGTCGATCAGGATGCGGCCAGCTTGCGGTTCGTATTGCCGGCGCAGCATCTTCACGAGCGTTGACTTGCCGGCACCTGACGGCCCGACAAGACCGACCTTTTCGCCCGCCTTGATGTCGAGCGACAGGTCGGCGAACACGACCTGCCCGTCGGGATGGGCGAAACGGATGTGCTGGATGCTGATGGCGCCGTCGCTGACGACAAGCGGCTTGGCATTCGGCGCATCGACGATCTCATGGCGCACGCTGACGAGTTCGAGTGCTTCGGCGAGCGTGCCCAACTGTTCGAAGTAGTCGAGCATGCGGAACGAAAGCTCTTGCACGCTGCGGGCGATGGACGAACCCAGGAAATAGACCATCGCGAAGGCACCCAGCGTGATCGTGCCCGACAGCGCATCCATGCTGGCGGCGACGAGGAGGCCGATCAGCAGCGCCAGGGTGGCGAACTGCATGAAAGTGCGCATGACGATGAGGAAGCGGCGCAGGCGTCGCGAGGCATTCATCTCGTCCGTCAGGAAGAAGGAGAGGAAACGGCGCTCGTAAGCGGCCTTCGCGAAGGCGCGCACCAGATCGGCATTGGTGATCGCGTCGATCAGACGGCCCGTCGAGGTGGACACTTCTTCGGAGAAGTTCTTGGACAGCAGCACGCAGCGCCGCGCCAGGCTGATAACGATGCCCAGATAGATGATCGTCCATGCGAACAGGATCGCCGCATAGGTGACGTTGGCGATGAACATCAGGATGCCGCCGACAATGACGAGCCCGGTCACGCGCACCATATCGAGGCAGAGGATGTTCAGGATTGAGACGGTCGCTTGTCCTGCCTGCTTGATCTTCTGGCCGAGTTTGCCGGCGAAGTTCTCCTGGAAGTAGCGCGGCGAATGGCCGAGCAGATAGGCAAAGAGATATTTCTGCGCCAGCGCGCGCATGCGGGGCGACGTGTCGATGTCGATCCATTCATAGCCGCGATAGATGAAGGCCGCCGAGATCCAGATCAGGCCGAACAATCCAACCCACGGCAAGACGGCGCTGTAGAAGGACTGATGCTTCTGCACCGCCGCGGTGATGGCATTGATCAGATGCGAGAGCGCAAGCGGTCCGAACGCGTCGATCGCGGCACCGATGGCGGCAAGCGCAATGAGGATCGAGACGCGCGCCGGATAGTGACGGCGTACGAGAAGCCAGATGAAGGCAAAGGGCGATGAAGGAATTTCCGCAAGCGGTTGCGCTTCGGCGAGCGCTTCCTCGCGCGCAAGAACTTCATCGGGAACGACGTGACGAGTCACGACACACGCGAGCCTTTAGGGGGCGCGGAGAATACTTAGACCCGATATGTTTGATAGTGGGTGAAGCCGATAATTTTCGCCTGTGGCGAAAAAGTAATTAAGCCTCGACTTCGGCGCGTTCCGTGCGTTCGGCGATACGCGCGCCCTTACCCTGACGTCCACGCAGGTAATAAAGCTTCGCGCGGCGCACCTTGCCCTTGCGGACGACGGCAACGGAATCCACGAGCGGGCTGTAGACCGGGAATACGCGTTCCACACCTTCGCCATACGAAATCTTCCGCACGGTGAAACTTTCGTTCAGGCCCTCGCCCTGGCGCGCAATGCACACGCCTTCGAATGCCTGCAGGCGTTCGCGCGTCTTGGTCTGCTTGGCTTTTTCGTCGTAGCTCGATTCCACTACCTTCACATTGACCTTCAGCGTGTCGCCCGGCCGGAATTCGGGCAGGCCCTTGCCGCCGCGGACGGCTTGCATCTGCTCGGCTTCGAGCTGTTTCAGAAGGTTCATGGCGGTCAACTCCGGCGGCGGAAAGTTCAGAAGGAGCGGGCGTATAACCTAGCCTTTTGGCTTTTCATAGAGGGCCCAAAGGTCGGGACGCCGCGCCTTTGTCAGACGTTCTGCCTCCGCACGCCGCCATTTGGCAATTTCCGAATGATTTCCGTTGGTTAGGACGGCCGGGATGTCCCGGCCCTCGAAGCTCTGCGGCCGGGTGAATTGCGGGTATTCGAGCAGGCCGTTTTCGAAGCTCTCCTCGGTGGGAGAGGCCTCGGCCCCCAATACGCCGGGGATCAGGCGGACGGCGGCCTCGATCAGGGCCATAGCCGCGATCTCGCCGCCTGCCAGCACGAAGTCGCCCAGCGAGATTTCTTCGAGGTTTCGGGCTTCGATGGCGCGCTGGTCGAGCCCCTCGAACCGGCCGCAGAGAAGCGTGACACCCGGACCGGTGGAGAGTTCGCGCACGCGCGCCTGCGTCAGCGGCTTGCCGCGCGGCGAAAGATAGATCTGGGGCGTGCCGTTCGCCGCTGCGTCGAGTGCGGCGCACGCCACATCGGCCCGCATCACCATGCCGGGCCCGCCGCCCGAGGGCGTGTCGTCCACGGTGCGATGTTTGCCGAGACCGTGTTCGCGGATGTCGCGCACATCGAGCGACCAGAGGTTTTTCTCCAGCGCCTTGCCCAGCAGCGATGCACCGAGCGGGCCGGGAAACATGTCCGGGAAGAGGGTGAGGATCGTCGCGCGCCAGGTCATCGGATTCGTCCAGCGACGGTTTTGCGCTTTGATTCCAGGGGATTAGTCGTTTTTCGGTTTTGCGCACCCCCCTCCCCCTGCAAGGCTAGCGCATACTGAAAACTCAAACTTCTCCCTCTCCCCCCTCGGGGGAGAGGGCGGGGGTGAGGGGGTCTCTCCACCGCACAGACGTTCGAAATTGTTGCGCTGATATTGCCTTCTCTTGAAATCAACCGCGTGCGGCGGCACCCCCTCACCCCAACCCTCTCCCCCGAGGGGGGAGAGGGAGAGGATTCTTGGATTCCCGCTCCCCGCGATGTGGTTTCCTTATCCATGCGGCGGATTTTGCCACCGGTTCGGCAGTGTTCGATAGCTTGCCGATGTTTTCGAGGTGGATGTGGCCTTTTGGTTCGCAGGCGATGTTGTTCGCAACGAGCGGACATCAGAGATCCAGCTTGAAGCCTTCATGCGTCTGCAGGAAGCCGAGGCGGCGATAGAAAAGATGGGCGCGGGTGCGGCGTTTGTCGGAGGTTAGCTGCACCAGCTTGCAGCCGGCGGCTTTTGCTTGCGCGATGGCCTCCTTCATCAGAAGCGTGCCGATATTCTGGCCGCGCGCTTTGGACGACACGCGCACGGATTCGATGATGGCGCGCTTGGCGCCCTGCCGTGAAAGGCCCGGCACATAGACGATCTGGAGCGATCCGACGATCTCGCCATCCTGTTCGGCGACAAGGATGCGGTTGTCGGGGTTCTTCGACATTTCGTCGAAGGCGGCGGAATAGGCGGGCAACAGATCGCCCTTGGCCTGTTCGCGTCCTTCGGCGATGTCGTCATCGGCCAGCAACGCGACGAGCGTTTTCACGTCGTCCTTGACCGCGTTGCGGAATGTTATGTCGCTCATTCGACGGTTCCTCTGGTTTCCGCTTCGACTTCCTCGGGCGCGGCTATGATAACGCGTCCGGCCTCGATTTCGATGACAGGAACGATTTCGCGCGTGAACGGCAGCATCACCGTGTCGCCGTCATCGCGGGCAATTTCGATCACGTCGCTGGCGCCAAAATTGTGCAGCGCCGCGACCGTTCCGAGCACCCTGCCCTCCCGATCCTCGGCGCGCAGGCCGATCAGATCGGTGTGATAGAATTCATCGTCTGCGGCTTGCGGCAGGGCTGCGCGCGAAACGAAAAGCTCTGTGCCTTTCAGGGCTTCCGCCGCGTTGCGATCGGCGATTTCCGCAAAACGCGCCACAGCCTCGTCGGGCTTGGTGGCGCGCAATTCCTTGATCGTGAAGGCGCGCCCGTCGGCGGTCGAGAGCTTGCCGTAGGCGCCAAGCTTTTCGGGCAAGTGGGTGAAGGTTTTCACCTTCACCTCGCCTTTCAAGCCGTGAGCGCCGATCACGGCACCGAGGACAACATTGCGCGCCATCGCGCAAAGCCCGTTTTACGCGGCAGCTTCGCCGGAAGCAGCGGCAGCCGCAGCAGCGCGTTCCTGCGCCTTCTTCTTCGGCTTGGCTTTTTCCGGGTTGTTCTTCGTGAGCGGTTTCACGAGACCGGCGTTTGCGAGGAAACGATGCACGCGATCGGTCGAGGTCGCACCCTTCGCCATCCATGCCTTGGCGGCTTCGAGGTCGAGCTTCAGGCGATCGGCATGATCCTTCGGCAGCAGCGGATTGTAGAAGCCGATTTTCTCGATGAAGCGGCCGTCGCGGGCGCTGCGGGAATCCGCAACCACGATGTTGTAGTGCGGGCGCTTCTTCGTACCGCCGCGCGCCAGTCTGATCTTCAAAGCCATATCATGTTCCTTTCAGTGGTTGGAATTGTCTCACGCGGAGACGCGGAGAAACGCGGAGTTTTCCAGCCGTCGAGACTGGAATGTTGTCTTCGGTGCGCTTCGCGCGGCAACAATTCCTCCGCGTCTCCGCGTGCCAATCATTTCATGCCTCCAAAACCCGGAGGCAATTTCGGCATGCCGCCCCCCATCAATCCGGAAAGACCAGCAGGCAGCTTGCCGCCCATTCTTCCCATCTTCTTCATCATGTCCGACATCTGCCGGTGCATCTTGAGAAGCTTGTTGACCTCGCTCACCTCGACGCCCGCGCCCGCCGCAATGCGTTTGCGGCGTGAGCCGTTGATGACGTCGGGTTTGGTGCGCTCGGCTTGTGTCATCGACAGGATGATCGCTTCCTGACGCGAGAGCAGCTTGTCGTCCAATCCGGCCGCACTCAGTTGATCCTTCACGCGGCCGACGCCGGGAAGCATGGCGAGCACGCCCTGCATGCCGCCCAGCTTTTTCATCTGACGAAGCTGTTCGGCGAGATCGTCCATATCGAACTCGCCCTTCTTCATCTTGCGGGCGATTTTTTCGGCTTTTTCCTTGTCGAGCGTTTCGGCGGCCTTTTCGACCAGGCTCACCACATCGCCCATGTCGAGGATGCGGCCCGCGACACGTTCGGGATGGAAGGCTTCGAGCGCGTCGAGCTTTTCGCCGACGCCGAGGAACTTGATCGGTGCGCCGGTGACCATGCGCATCGAAAGGGCTGCACCGCCACGCGCATCACCATCGGCGCGGGTGAGGATGATACCCGACAGCTTCACGCGCTCGTTGAAGGATTTGGCGATGTTCACCGCATCCTGACCGGTGAGCGAATCCGCAACGAGAAGCGTTTCGTGCGGCTTCACCTGATCGCGGATTTGCGCCACTTCGCTCATCAACGCTTCGTCGATGTGCTGGCGGCCCGCGGTATCGAGAATGAGCACGTCGTAACCGCCGACGCGGGCACTGGCGAGCGCACGCTTGGCGATATCGACCGGCTGCTGATTGGCCATGATGGGAAGCGTGGCGACGCCGGCCTGCTCGCCCAGAACCTTCAACTGCTCCATCGCGGCGGGACGGCGCACGTCGAGCGAGGCCATCAGCACGCGTTTCTTTTCTTTGGTTTGAAGCATCAGCGCGAGCTTGGCGCTGGACGTTGTTTTGCCGGAGCCTTGCAGGCCCACCATCAGGATCGGCGCGGGCGGCGAACCGAGATCGAGGGCCGCGTTGTCCGCGCCGAGCGTTTCGACCAGCGCGTCGTGGACGATCTTGACCACTTGCTGGCCGGGCGTGACGGAGCGGATGACTTCGTTGCCAATGGCGCGCGGGCGAACGCGGTCGATGAAATCCTTGACGACGGGCAGCGCCACGTCGGCGTCGATCAGGGCTAAGCGGACTTCGCCAAGTGCTTCCTCGACATCGGCCTCCGACAGCGCGCCGCGACCGCGCAAACGGTCGAACACGCCACCCAGACGCGACTGCAAGGATTCAAACATCAGCCAAACTCCCAAACACAAACGCCCCAGGGGGCGCACCTGCGCTGCCTGGGGTCGATCCCCGGCCGGGCCGGGGACCGGAAAAACCTTGGTTTCTCCGGATGGCGCGGGTTTTAATGTCCCGTATTGCCAGAGTCAAACTTGGGGATTTCAGAAGGCGCCAGTCGCCGAATTTGCGGCGGCTCAAACGCGGCCACGTCCACGATATGGTTCTGAGTGGCCAACCGCCAATGCCTAATAACCTTGTCCCGAATGGCTTCAGCAAACGTGGATGATCTCACGAACGAAAGATACTCCGAGATTTGCCACTCTGAAATTGCGCCTCCACCAATTGGTTTACCCTTTTCAGGAAAGCAATACGACTCATTAGTGACCATGTACGAAACACAATAATCCCAAAGAATCTCGAATATCCGGGAATCCTCCCCGACTGTCATGGGATGAGCCGTGATTTGAACGCCAGGGGCAACAATTTCAGTCTGTAGCTCGCGAGCAATCGACTCTGCGACTACAATTCGCAAAGCATTGGCGGCAGGTTCACCGATTTCAACGACCTCAAACCAAACAAATTCGGCGGGAAACTCTTCAGAGCTGATTTCTTCTCCCACGGCAGCTCCCTCACTTTTCCAATACACAAAAGAGTATGCCACAATTGTACCTCAATGAGCCATTTTGGAACGCCGCCGTGAATATATCTGGAAGCTGCCTGTGCGGGACAGTTCGCTATGAAGTCCGCGCGCCCTTCGACAAGTTCCTCTATTGCCATTGTTCGCGCTGCCGCAAAGCCACCGGCACGGCGCATGCGGCCAATGTCGTGGTGGCGCCGGAGGCGTTTCGCTGGACGGCGGGCGAAGACAATGTGGTGCGCTACGACCTTTCGACCGCACGCAGTTTTGCGACCGCCTTCTGCAAGACCTGCGGCTCGCCCATGCCGCATCTGACGCGCAGCGGATTGCGCGTGATTGTGCCTGCGGGGACGTTCGACGATGCGTTGGGTGCGAAACCAAACATCCATGCCTATTGGGGATCGCGCGCCGACTGGTATGAGGGCGATCCCGATCTGGCGAAGGTGGAAGACGCCGCGTTCTGACCTCAGTTCAGCCCCAGCTTCTGCGCCAGATAGACAAAAGACAGCGCCCACATCTCGGCGGCCTGGCGATGATCGGCGGCGGCGGCGTGTCCGCCTTCGGTGTTTTCGTAGAACAAGACGTCGTGGCCTTGCGCTTCCATCTTCGCGGTCATTTTGCGGGCGTGGACCGGTGTGACGCGGTCATCGCTTGTTGCGGTCACGAACAGCACGGGCGGGTATTTCTTGTCTGCGCTGACGTTCTGATACGGCGAATAGGTCAGGATGTAATCGCGCATCTTGGGATCGGCGGGATCGCCATATTCGGCGGCCCATGAGGCGCCCGCGCCGATTTGCGTGTAGCGGATCATGTCGATCAGCGGCACCTGGCAGACGACGGCGCCCAAGAGATCGGGGCGTTGCGTCATCACAGTCGAAACCAGCAAGCCGCCATTCGATCCGCCCATGATGCCAAGTTGCTTGGGTGTGGTGAGGCCGCGTGTTTCGAGATCTTCGGCCACCGCTTCGAAATCGTCGAAGGCTTTCTGGCGATTGGTTTTCAGCGCCTGGTCGTGCCAGGACGGGCCGAATTCGCCGCCGCCGCGGATGTTGGCGAGAACGTAAGTGCCGCCCTTGGTCAACCACAGCTTGCCGAAATTGGGCGAATAGCTGGGCGTCAGCGAAATCTCGAAACCGCCATAGCCATAAAGCACCGTGGGCTGCGGACCGTTCGCATCCTTCTGGCGCACGACGAAATAGGGAATCTTCGTGCCGTCTTTCGAGGTCGCTTCGAATTGCTCCATCTTCAATCCGTTCGCATTGAACCGCGCGGGCAGCGAACGGATGGCCTTCGGTACGTCGTTTCCGCTGTCGTGGTAGAGCGTCGGCGGGATGAGGAAGCTTTCGAAACTGAACTCTGTTTGCGGGCCCCAATCGTTGGCGGAGATGATGCCGGGCGAACCGCCCTCGGGAAGATCGAGCTTCGTGTCGTTCCATTTGCCGTTGTCGAAACGGAAAGCGTGAATGCTCCCCGTCACGTTGTGGAAGATGGATGCATAGACCGCGTCACGCCCCGTCGCCACCTCTTCCACCGAACTGCGCGCGTCCGGCGTGTAAAGCACCGTTGCAATCGGAAACATCCTGGTCCGCAGATAGGTGCGGATCGGGAATGCGATCAACGAACCTTTCGGGATGGGCGTTTGGCCTTCCTGCTGTGCCCATGGTTCGCGCAAGGTGGCGAGCATCTGGCCTTTGGTGACGCCTTTCACATTGGCCGATAGCGGCAGCGGAATCTTGATCGCCGTGCCGTCCGGCAGCAGCGTGTAGTATTCGGTTTCGAAGAAGCTCGGCGCGTTCTGGATCAGCGCGATCGTGCCATCCGGTCCCTGGAACGATGCCAGTTCGACGCCGACATCGGTTTCCTTGCCTTCGAACACGATCTTCGCAGCGGTGATGGGTTCGCCGCGCTTCCACACTTTCACGATGCGCGGATAGCCGCTGGTCGTGAGCGAGCCTTTGCCGAAATCGGTGGCGAACAGGATCGTGTCGTCATCCACCCATGCGACCGACGATTTGGCTTCGGGCACGACAAAGCCGTTGCCGACGAAATCCTTGTTCGCCATGTCGAATTCGCGCACCACCACGGCGTCGCCGCCGCCGGGCGACAATTCGACGAGGCAACGTTTCAAATCCGGCGTGCAGCTTCCGCCTTTGAACACCCAGCTCTTGCCCTCGTCCTTTGACAGCTTGTCGATATCGAGCAGCGTTTCCCATTTGGGTTTGGCGGTCAGGTAGCTTGTGATGGTCGTGCGCCGCCAGATGCCTTTGGGGTTTCGCGCGTCCTGCCAGAAATTGAAGACATAGTTCTGCTTCATGCTGCCGTAGGGGATGCGGTCCTGCGCATCCATCACTTTCAGAATCTGGTCGTAATAATCCTGATAGCGCGGGTCGGCCTGCAGTACCTTGAAGGTGCGGGCGTTCTGTTCCTTCACCCAGGCGAGCGGCTTTTCGCCATGGACGTCTTCCAGCCAGAGATAGGGATCGTTCTGTTCCACGCTTGCTCCTTGGGCGGCACCCGCCGCCAAAACCGCCAGAATCGCTACCGCTGCCAGCCGCATCGCCTTGTTTCCTCTGCCGTTCCTCGCCATTTGAAAACAGACGGCAGCCCGGTCAACCCGCCACTGGCAGGGGGCGGGGCTTCACCCTATAAGGCGGCCATGACGGCGTTCCTCAAAATGCACGGCCTCGGCAACGATTTCGCGGTGTTCGACGCGCGGAAACAGGCACTTGCGCTCGATGCTGCCACTGCGCGGGCTATTGCGGACAGGAGGTTGGGCGTGGGCTGCGATCAGGTGATTGTGATCGCGCCTGCCGCCAACGGCGCGGATGCCGCCATGCGCATCTACAATTCCGACGGCGGCGAAGTGGAAAGCTGCGGCAACGCCGCGCGCTGCGTGGCGCAACTGCTGATGGCCGAAAAGGGCGCGGAGACGATCCGGCTCGAAACGGTGGGCGGGCCGCTCGTCTGTTCGCAAAACAACGGGCTTGTGACCGTGGACATGGGGGCGCCGCGTTTCGAGTGGAAAGACGTGCCGCTTGCGAGCGCCGTCGATACCAACAAGTTCAGTTTTTCCGTCGATGGCGTTTCGCTGGAAGCATCGGCGCTTTCGGTCGGCAATCCGCATTGCGTGATCTTCGTCGGCGATGCCGAGAATGCGCCGGTGAGCGATGTAGGCCCGCTGATCGAACATCATTCGCTGTTTCCCGAGCGGGTGAATGTGGAATTCGCGACCGTGCAATCGCGCGGGCGCATCCGTATGCGGGTGTGGGAACGCGGTGCAGGCATCACGCAGGCTTGCGGCACGGGCGCGTGCGCGACGGCGGTGGCGGCTGCGCGGCGCGGGCTTTCGGACAGAAAAGTCGATGTGGTTCTTGATGGCGGCACGCTGACCATCGAATGGCGCGAGAGCGACGGGCATATATTGATGACGGGCCCCGCCACCCTTGCCTGGCGCGGCGAAATCGATCTCACGACGGGGCGCTGATGGCCCTCGATGTCGTCACCTTTGGCTGCCGCCTCAACGCCTATGAGAGCGAGGCGATCAAGGCGCGTGCTGGCGAAGCGGGATTGAACGACGCCATCGTTTTCAACACCTGTGCGGTGACGGCGGAAGCCGTGCGCCAGTCGCGCCAGGCGATCCGCAAGGCGCGCCGGGAAAATCCGGGCAAACGCATCATCGTGACGGGCTGCGCGGCCCAGACCGAAAGCGACACCTATTCCAAAATGCCGGAAGTCGATTTCGTGATCGGCAATGCGGAAAAGCTGGAAGCGCGCTCCTATGCCGATTTCATCGGCGGGGCGGAGCGGGTGCGCGTCAACGACATCATGGCGCTGAAGGAAACGGCTGCGCAGTTCGTGGACAGTTTCGAGGGCCGGGCGCGCGCGTTTTTGCAAGTTCAAAACGGCTGCGATCACCGCTGCACCTTCTGTATCATTCCCTATGGCCGGGGAAATTCGCGCAGCGTGCCAATGGGGGCGGTGGTGGATGAGGCGCGTCGACTGACGGAAAACGGCTTTCCCGAAATCGTGCTGACGGGCGTGGACCTGACATCCTATGGCGCGGATTTGCCGGGTGCGCCAACGCTCGGTGCGCTCGTGCGCAAGATCCTCAAGCTGGTGCCGGACCTGAAGCGCCTGCGGATTTCCTCCATCGACTCCATCGAGGCCGATGAGGAATTGATGCGCGCCATCGCGGAAGAAGACCGGCTGATGCCGCATTTTCATCTCTCCGCACAATCCGGCGATGACATGATCCTGAAGCGCATGAAGCGGCGGCATTCGCGCGCCGATACGATCCGGTTCTGCGAAGACGTGCGCGCGCGCCGCCCGGATGCGGCTTTCGGCGCGGATTTCATTGCCGGTTTCCCGACCGAGACCGAGGAGATGTTCGAGAATACGCTCAAGCTGGTGGACGAAGCGGGCCTTTCGATGCTGCACGTCTTTCCGTTCAGCGCGCGCAAGGGAACGCCTGCCGCGCGGATGCCGCAACTTTCGAAGCCGCTGGTGAAAGAACGTGCCGCACGGTTGCGCGCGCACGGCGAAACCGTACTTGCCGCGCGTATGCGTGCGCTCGACGGAACCGAACAGATGTTGCTCGTGGAAAAATCCGGTATGGGACGGACGTCCTGCTTTGCGCCTGCCTATTTCGAAGGCAGCGCAGTGCCCGGCACGATCCTGCATGCGAAGATCACCGGCGCCAACGCCACATCGCTGAAGGCCGAATTGCTGCAATGATCAAGACTTTCGGCCAAGCACCGCCGCCGCCGACGTTTTTTGAAAGGCTCAAGGAAGGGCTTTCCAAAAGCACGGGCGCACTCGGCGAAAACATCACCGGCATCTTCACCAAGAAGAAGCTCGGCGCCGCAACGCTTGGCGAACTTGAGGAAGCTCTCATCCGCGCGGATATGGGTGCGGCGCAGGCCGCCAGGATTTCCGCGGCCGTTGGCGCGGGACGCTATGAGCGCGAAATTTCCGATGGCGAGATCAAATCCATTCTCGCGAGCGAACTCACGAAATTGCTTTCGCCGGTACAGAAGCCGCTCGACATCGACAGTTCGAAGAAGCCGTTCGTCATTCTGGTCGCGGGCGTCAACGGGACGGGCAAGACCACGACCATCGGCAAGATCGCCAAGCGGCTTACCGATCAGGGTCTGAAACTTGTTCTCGCGGCGGGCGACACGTTCCGCGCCGCCGCCATCGAACAGTTGCAGGTGTGGGGGCAGCGCACGGGTGCCGAAGTCGTCGCGCGCGCGGCAGGTGCGGATGCGGCGGGGCTCGCCTTCGATGCCATCGAACGGGCGCGGGCGATCGAGGCCGACGTGGTGTTGATCGACACGGCGGGCCGTCTTCAGAACAAGGCGGGGCTGATGGCCGAGCTGGAGAAGATCGCCCGGGTCATAAAGAAGCTCGATCCGTCCGCGCCGCACGCGGCCCTGCTGGTGCTGGATGCGACCACCGGCCAGAACGCCATCTCGCAGGTCGAGGCGTTCAAGGCTACCGTGCCCCTGACCGGGCTGGTGATGACCAAGCTCGACGGGACGGCCAAGGGGGGCATTCTGGTGGCGCTGGCGGCGAAGTTCGGCCTGCCCATACACTTTATAGGTGTGGGGGAAGGGGCCGAGGACCTTCAACCCTTCGTGGCGGCCGACTTTGCCCGGGCGCTTACGGGGGCGGCATGAACCAGACGGCCCAAAAACAACTTCGGCGGCTGGCCCTGGACCTGGGGCCGGTGCTCCTGTTCTTCGGGGCATTCAAATTTTCGAACATCTATGTGGCGACCGGCATCTTCATGGTGGCGGTCCTGGTGGCGCTGGCGGTGGGCTACTGGCTGGAGCGCAAGATCTCGCCCATGCCCGCCTTCACCGCCGTGCTCGTTCTCGTGTTCGGCGGGCTCACGCTCTATTTGCAGAACGACACTTTCATCAAGATGAAGCCAACGGTGCTTTACGCATTTTTCGGTGTCGTCTTGTTGGGCGGTCTCGCGGTGAACCGTCTCTTCATCAAATATGTTTTCGGTCAGGCGTTCGAACTGACGGAAGAAGGTTGGCGCAAGCTCACACTTAGGTGGGGGCTGTTCGCGTTCGCACTCGCCATCGCCAACGAGATCATCTGGCGTCACTTCTCGACGAATGTCTGGGTGAATTTCAAAGTTTGGGGAATCTATCCGCTGTTCTTCCTGTTCGCGCTTGCGCAGACGCCGCTGATCCTCAAACACGAAGTCAGCGAGAAAAAAGATTAGAGCGTTTTTACTCTAGCGCGCATCGCCTGTTGCACCCGGCGGATTTGTAAACGGCGCTATCACCGTTTCATGGCGGGACTGACGCCAATGTTCGAGTGCCCAGCGCGCGCTGGGGAACGCAATCTCCGGCCATGGAATGTCGTCCCAGGCAAATAGCCGCACCTCCATGCTTTCCGGTCCGGCGGCGAAGTGCGGATTGGCCAAACGTGCACGATACATAAGCTGCACCTGACTGATGCGCGGGATGCTGTAGACGGCGAGCAACAGGTCCAAGGAGATGTCCGCGCATGCTTCTTCCTGCGCCTCGCGCCGCGCGCCGGCTTCCGGGGTTTCGTGTTCTTCGAGATATCCGGCGGGCAGCGTCCAGTAGTTCTTTCGTGGTTCGATGGCTCTGCGACACAACAGAATGCGGTTTTCGTGCACCACAACCGATCCAACCACAATCTTGGGGTTGGCATAGGAAATATGCCCGCAATGGCCGCACACATCGCGTTCCATCGTGTCGCCCTCGGGAACGCGCCGCACAAAATGCGGGCCGGGTCCGGGCGATACCGAAAATTTATCGTTCGTCATTCGTTAAATTTGCCGCATGCGACCCGGAAGCGAAAGCAAGAAAAAAGATTCCCCCGCGGACGCACGGAAACTGTTGTCGCGCACATTTCGTTTGTCTAAAGTTTCTTGGGCCTCGCGCGAGTGCGGCTTCGTCGGGGCCCGGCGTGACGCGGGAAGTGTCTCACATCATCGACGGGTAGAAACGAAGTCGGGCGCGAGAGTGGGTTGGCTCTGAAGGTCCGGCGGCTAGGGGTGGTTCTATGACATTAAAAGGTCCGCGCAGGACGAACGGGGGGTTCGAACTGGCAGAAGCGCCTTCGCATCTCATCAAGCGTTGTCAGCAGTACTATGGCGATCTCTATGCGCGCGAAGCAGGCGCGCACGAACTCACCAAGCAACAGTTCACGGTGCTTGCCGCTCTCGAACACAATGAGGGTGTGAGTCAGACCGCACTCGTCGAGATGACGGGCATCGATCGTTCGACGCTCGCAGAGATGGTGCGCCGGATGCTTGAGAAGGAATTGATCAGCCGCGAACGCACCGAAGAAGATGCGCGCGCCAATTCCGTTTCGATCACGCAGACGGGACGCAAGGCGCTGCGTAGCGCGCGCACCGCATCGGACCGCGCCGAACGCGCGCTGCTCGATGCATTGCCCGCGAGCGAACGCGCACGCTTCGTGAAATCGCTGGCCACCATTGCGGAGGCTGCGGTTCAACTGGAGCAGAACGGGGAAAACCGGCTTCGCCGGAAGGTCCGCCGCCGCCCCCGCTAAGTCCTTAATTTCAAACCCGAATATCGAGGGCCGAACCCGGCCGGCTATAGGCTTGCGCGGGCGCGGGCGGCGCCGAAACGGCCGTTTTCTGAGGCTCGGCTTTGGCGAATTCCACCGGCTCGAACTGGGCCTTTGGGCCTTCGGCAGGCTTCGTCTCAGGCGCGTTCAGGAACGAGCCGAACACGCTCTTCTGCGGCTTTGCTTGCGCGGAGGCCTGCTGTTGCGCGGCAAGAAGAGAGGCGGAGCTGATCTGCATTCCGCCATTTGTTCAGAGAAAGTTTACCAAACCCTGAAGATCACGATTTCGCCGCCGCAATCGCGGGCAGCAGGCGATCCATATATTTGCCGCCTTCGGTGAGCGCGCCGGTAATGCGTGCGCGCACGATACCGTGTCCGTCGATCACGAATGTTTCCGGCACGCCGCTTACACCCCAGTCGATACCCGCAGCACCATCCATCGTGGCGATGCGCGCGAAGGGATTTCCCACTTCGTCGAGAAAGGCGCGCGCGTTCGCGGGCTTGTCCTGATAGGCGATGCCGAACAGTTGAATGTCCTTGTTGGTCGAGAGTTGTGTCAGCGCGGGCGCTTCGGCGCGGCAGGGCGCGCACCATGACGCCCAGACATTGACCACAGTCACTTTCCCGTTCGCCAGATCGCGCGGGCCGAAACCCTGGGTCTTTGCATCGAGCGCAGCTAAGTCCCGCTGCGGCACCGGTTTTCCGATTAGGGCGGAGGGGAGCTCTCCGGGGGTCTGAGGTTGTGACAATTGATAAAACAGCACCGCCGCAAGCGCTGCGAAGGCAATCACCGGAACGATGTAGATGAGCCGTTTCACGTGTTGTCATTTTCGAGGTCTGTGAGCCGCGCCTTGGCGTGCGCATAGGCGCGGGCGCAAAGGACGACAGCAACGGCGATGCCCAATACGCTCACGCCATAGGCGGCCCAAATGAAATTTGCGTATTGGTCCAGCGCGAAGAAGGTCATCACAGCCCCAGCATCAGACTTCTGGCGCGACGCTCCAATATCTCGGTACGGATGCGCACGATCCAGAGCGTGAAGAACAGAAGCGTATAACCCAACGCCATCGCGAACAGCGGCCATAAAAACACCGCCGAGATCGATGGGCCGCCAGGGCGCAGAATGCTTTCGCCCTGATGCAATGTCGTCCACCAGCGCACCGAAAATTCGATGATCGGCAGATTCACCGCGCCGACCAAAGCGAGGATCGCAGTGGCGCGCGCGGCGCGCGTTTCATCTTCGATCGCATTCCACAGTGCCATGTAACCGAGATAGATCAGGAGCAGGATGAGAAACGAGGTCAGCCGGCCGTCCCACACCCACCATGCGCCCCACATCGGTTTGCCCCAGAGCGAACCGGTTATGAGGGCAAGGGCAGTGAACAATGCGCCCAGCGGCGCGGCCGTTTTCGCCGCTGCATCGGCGAGCGGGTGGCGGTTGATGAGACCGATAGCGGCGGAAAGCGCCATCAGGCCGTAGGCCATCATCGAGACCCAGGCGGCGGGCACATGCACGAACATGATCTTTACGGTATCGCCCTGCTGATAGTCCGGCGGTGCGGCGAAACCGAGATAAAGGCCCAGACCCAGGAAGATCGCTGCCGCCGCGCCGAGCCACGGCAGGGCGGCACCGCTCAGATCCATGAACCGTTTGGGGTTGGCGTAACGGAGCATGGCCGGGCTCTAGGCTTTCGGGCGGGGGCGGGCAAGCATGGGGCTCATCCTGCGAGGTTGAGCCGCACACCGGCCGCGCAGGCAAAGGGTGCCAGAACCACCGCCACCAGCGAAAAGGCGGCCAGAAGGCCGAGGGCACCGTTGGACAGTCCGTCGAGCACCGCCAGCACCGCACCGGCCCCAAAAATGACGGCGGGCGAAAGCAGCGGGAGCACGATCAGGGGCAGGATCAGGCCGCCGCGCCGAATGGAGAGCGTGAGGCTGGCGCCCACCGCTCCGATGGCGGAAATCGCAGGCGTGCCGACGAGAAGCGACAATACCAGTGCGGGATAGGCCTGGGGCGGCAATCCGAACAGAAGTCCCAGCAAGGGCGACAGCACCGTGAGAGGAAGACCGGTCGTCAACCAATGCGCTGCGATCTTTGCAAACGCGGTTGCTTCCAGCGATTGGGGCGACAGTGCGATCAGATCGAGCGAACCGTCTTCGAAATCGGCCTGGAACAGACGGTCGAGCGAAAGCAGCGCCGCAAGCGATGCCGCGATCCACAACACGCCGCCTGCGATGCGTGCGAGCAATTTGAGATCGGGGCCGATACCTAGCGGCACCAATGCGGCGACGCTTGCAAAGAACGCGAGCGCCAGCATCGCTCCACCGCCCGCGCGGAAGGACAAGCGAATGTCGCGGGAGAGAAGTGCGGTCATCTTGTTCCTCCCCCGTTTACGGGGGAGGTGCCACGCGCGAAGCACGTGCGGAGGCGGTGAGTCTGCGTTGCGCGACTTACCCCCTCCACCGCTTCGCTGCGCTCGCGGTCCCCCTCCCCCGCAAGCGGGGGAGGAGCAATGTGGAGCGCGCTCACGGAAATCCTCCGAGCGTCATCTTCGAGGCTTCCAGCGAAATCGTTTCGTGCGTGGCGACCACGGCGATGCCGCCTGTTGCGCAATGTTCGGCGAGCATTTGTTCGACGAGTTTTTTTCCCGCCGCATCGAGTGCCGCAAACGGTTCGTCGAGGAGCCAGACAGGGCGGTTGCTCAATTTCAGTCTGGCAAGCGCGAGGCGTTTCTTCTGTCCCGCCGAAAGATATTGCACCGGAAAATCGGCGGCGCGCGAAAGCCCAGCCCAATCGAGAACGGGCACGATCTGGGCGGGATGGCCGCCATATAGACTTGCGAAAAAGGAGAGGTTTTCTTTTGCGGTCAGTTGCGGTTTCAGACCGTCCTGATGGCCGAACCAGCCGATATGCTTGCCGCGCTCTTCGGCTTCGGCGATGGCGTTGTCGCCGATGCGCAGCGCAATCTCTCCCGCTGCGGGCACGAGAAATCCCGCCAGCATGCGGAGCAAGGATGTCTTGCCCGCACCGTTGGGGCCTTCGACCAGAAGCGCCCTGCCCGGCTCGACCTTGAAATAGAGATTTTTGAAAAGCGCGCGAGAACCGCGCACGCAAGCAAGATCGCTGACCTCGAGGCTTGCGAGCGCGGTGTTCACTTATCCCGCGATGTATTGCGCGCCGTTCACCGTCATGGTGGCGCCGGTGATGAAGGCGGCATCGTCGCTGGCGAGGAACGCGGTCATCTTGGCGATTTCGTCGGCCTTGCCGAGGCGGCCGACGGGGATCGTCGCGATGATGCCTTCCAGCACCTTCGGCGGCACGGCCTGAACCATTTCGGTGTCGATATAGCCGGGGCAGATCACATTGACGGTGATGCCTTTTTTGGCCGTTTCCTGCGACAGCGCCTTGGTGAAGCCGATGATACCGGCCTTGGCGGCGGAATAGTTCGTCTGCCCCATCTGGCCCTTCTGGCCGTTGATGGAAGAGATGTTGATAATGCGGCCGAAATTGCGCTCCCGCATGCCGTCGATGACGTTGCGGCTCATGTTGAAGATGGAGTCGAGATCGACATTGATGACCTCGCGCCACTGTTGCGGCGTCATCTTGTGCAGCATGCCGTCGCGCGTGATGCCGGCATTGTTCACCAGCACATCGACCGGGCCGAGCGCGCCTTCGACATCCTTGATGCCGGCCGCGCAGGCCTCGAAATTGCCGACGTCCCATTTGAAAACGGCGATGCCGGTTTCGGCCTTGAACTTCTGAGCGGCTTCATCGTTGCCACCGTAATTGGCAGCAACCTTGTAACCGGCATTCTTCAGACCGATGGAGATGGCGGCGCCGATACCACGCGTACCACCCGTGACCAATGCGACTTTCGACATGACGTTTCCTTCCCCCACTTTATGCGTTTAGCGCTCGACGCGCTTACCGTTCGACACACATGGCGATACCCATGCCGCCACCGATGCAGAGCGTCGCCAGACCCTTTTTCGCGTCGCGCTTCTGCATTTCGTGCAGGAGCGTGACGAGCACGCGCGCGCCGGACGCACCGATCGGATGGCCGATGGCGATGGCTCCGCCGTTCACGTTCACCTTGTCGGTGTCCCAGCCCATGTCCTTGTTCACCGCGCAGGCCTGCGCCGCGAACGCTTCATTGGCTTCGACGAGATCGAGATCCTTCGCGTCCCAACCGGCCTTTTTCAGCGCCGCGCGCGAAGCCGGAATCGGACCCGATCCCATGACCTTCGGATCGACGCCGACGCTTGCCCACGACTTGATCTTGGCAAGCGGTTTCAATCCACGCTTCTGGGCTTCCGACGCTTTCATCAGCACCACGGCGGCTGCGCCGTCATTGATGCCGCTGGCGTTGGCCGCGGTCACCGAACCGTCCTTCTGGAAGGCTGGCTTCAGACCGGAAACGGATTCGACGGTCACGCCGTCGCGAATATATTCGTCGGTGTCGACGACGCGCTCACCTTTGCGCTCCTTCACGACGACCGGCGTAATCTCGTCCTTGAAGCGTCCCGACTTGCGCGCGGCTTCCGCCTTGTTCTGCGAGGCGACGGCGAATTTGTCCTGCTGTTCGCGGGTGATCTGCCATTCGCGCGCGACGTTCTCCGCCGTGACGCCCATGTGATAGCCGTTGAAAGCGTCCCACAATCCGTCGCGGATCATGGTGTCGATGAAATTCATGTCGCCCATCTTGGTGCCCGAACGCAGGTAAGCTGCGTGCGGGGCCTGGCTCATGGATTCCTGACCGCCAGCGACCACGATCTCCGCATCGCCGTTGACGATCTGTTGATAGCCGAGGGCAACCGCGCGAAGGCCGGAACCGCAAAGCTGGTTCACGATCCATGCCGGGGTCTCGACCGGGATGCCGGCGTTGATGGAAGCCTGGCGCGCCGGGTTCTGGCCCTGGGCCGCGGTGAGGATCTGGCCGAGGATGACTTCGGAGACATCCTTGGGCGCCACATCGGCGCGCTTCAGCACATCGGCGATGACCGCCTTGCCGAGATCGTGGGCGGGCACATTCGCGAATGCGCCGTTGAACGAACCAACCGGTGTCCGCGCCGCCGCGACGATGACCACATCTTCCATGAAATCCTCCCACACCTTGGGCAATGTTGCGCCGCCGCCAAAATGACGCGAAAGCGAAGAGAGGTAAACTGCGGCGAATCGCGCTTTTACTCCAAATGGTTACTGGTAGAGGGGGCGGCAATATTTGGTTGCACCTGCTCAAAATACTCTGGACAGGGCCTGTGGCCCGGTGTGAGCTAGGAACCGGGGATAGCGGCAAAGTCCCGGCCGCGAGAGGCATCTAACCAGGGTGGGCTGTGGCAGAAGATCAGCAAGGCGAAGGTCCGGTTATCATCAAGAAGTACGCGAACCGGCGGCTCTACAACACGCAGACCTCGAGCTATGTGACGCTCGACCATCTGGCTCAGATGGTGAAGGACGGGACCGAGTTCGAAGTGCGCGACGCGCGCACCGGCGAGGACATCACCCGATCGGTGCTCACCCAGATCATCTTCGAAGAAGAAGCCAAAGGGCAGAACCTTCTGCCCATCCAGTTCCTGCGCCGGCTGATCCGCTTCTATGGCGACAGCTTGCAGGCGTTCGTGCCGGGTTATCTCGACATGACGATGGAAAGTTTTTCCAAGAACCAGGACGCGATGAAGGACCGCATCGCAGAAGCCTTCGGCGGCGGCAACCAGGTCCTGGAAAACATGACGCGCCAGAACCTCGCCATGTTCGAACGCGCGATGAAGATGTTCTCCCCCTTCGGCATGGCCGCCGGCGGCGCCAAGAGCGAAGAGCCCGCACGCGCGAACGGCGCGCCCCCACAGGACGCAAAGCCGAAATCCTCGGAAGACATCACCGAATTGAAGTCGGAGATGGAAGCAATGCGCCGGCAACTGGCCGAACTGGCGAGAGAGCGGAAGTAGAGCAACGTTAACCAACGGATGGCCGCTGCCTCCACCATCTCTGCGTGGCCGTTCGCAGGGACGGTCTTGGGCTACCTTTATTGTTTTTATCGGGTTGGACCAACTTCGAGCCGAGTACGGAAGCATCGATCTCAGTTTTGGATCGCTACGTCACAAGCCTGTTTTCGGTGACGTTCTGGCTCGCCGCTTGGGCAATTTGGTCCGCCATGGTCAGCACGGGATTGAATAGCTAGTTACGCCATCCACGAAGGCTTCAACTGCGGTTCGCCGAAGTGGAAGCCCTGGAAGTAATCCACGCCGAAGCCTTCGAGCAACGCCGCGTCCTCGTCGGAGCTCACCCATTCCGCCACGGTCTTCAGGTTGAAGTTCTTGGCGAGGTCGACCAGCGTGCGCACGAACACCTGATTTTCGGGCGACTCCGAGAGCCCGCGCACATAGGCGCCGTCGATCTTCACCGTGTCGACCTTGAGCATTTGCAGGTTGCGGAACGAGGTGTAGCCCGCGCCGAAATCGTCGATGGCGACGCGGCAGCCCATCTCGCGCAATTGCGAGACGAAGCGGGCGTTTTCCTCGAAGTGATGCAGGGCCGCGGTTTCCGTCAGTTCGACAATCATGCGGTCGGCGACGGCGCTGTTCGATTCCACATAGCGGATGAAGGATTGCAGCCACGACGGATCGCCCGCCGTGGTGCCGGAAACGTTGACGGCCAGCGTCACATCCGGATGGGCGTGAAGCTGGCTCACGGTCAGTTCCAGCGCATGGCGGTCCACCAACCGCACAAGCCCCAATTGCTCGGCGGCGGGCACGAACTGACCGGCCGACGCAATCGTGCCGTCCGGCTTCACCATGCGCAGCAGGCATTCGTAGTGAACGGGCTTTTTCGTTTTCGCTTCGATGATCGGCTGATAAGCGAAGGTCAGCCGGTCTTCCTTCAGCGCCGTCACCACTTCGTCGGCAATCGCCATCAGGCGCAGGCGCGCGGTTTCGAGCTGCGGCGAGCGGTTGTAGAGGGCGAAGCCGTCTCGGCCGCTGGAACGCGCGCGGTTGAGCGTTTCCTCGGCGCGCAGCATCGCTTCCTGGCTGGAGGCCGCACCCGACGGCAGCCACACCGCACCCGCCGAAATCGTGGCCGACACCATGCCGGCGCGCGTTTCGACCACCTGGTCGCGCACGATGGCGCGCAGGCGCTCGGCGACGAGGGAAATCTCGCGTTCGGTGCAATTGGCCAGGATCACGCCCAGCTTGTTGCCCGCGATGCGGCCGATGATGTCGCTGCCACGCAAGGAGCGCGCGATGCGTTCGCCGACCGCCACGATCACCTCATCAGCGGCGTCAAAACCGTAGGCGTCGTTGATCATCGCCAGCCGGTCGATGGAGGCGACGAGGAACGCGCAACTGCGCTCCTCCGCCTTGGCCCGGTCGATGGCCTCGGCCAGTTCGGCGCGCAAAGAATTGCGGTTGAGCTGGCCGGTCAGCTCGTCGCGAGTCGCAAGATAAGTGAGGCGCTGCTGCTCGCGCCGCCGCTCGGTCATCTCGCGCATCAGGCCGGTGAGCCGTTCGGTGGCGCCGCTGGCGTCCGGGATCCGCGCTCCAAGCATGGAGAACCACACAGAACCCAACGCCGAGGCGATCTCGACCTCGATCTGGAATTGCGTCGGCGCCCGCGAGCGGGTGGCGACGACCGCCGCGAGCTTGGCCCGGCTTTCCGCCCCGATCGAGGCGAGCAGCGTCTTTCCCTTGGCGATGCTGTCGGCGCCATATTGATCCGGGAGTATTTCGACGGGCCCGTCCCACAGGATGCGGTCGTCGGCCAGCGTCCAGGAGAAGGAGAGAACGCCTGCGCTGGCGAGCGCAAGGCGAACGCGCTCCGCGTCGTCGAACGCGCGCAGAGACGACACCTTGTCCGCAGTTTGATTCTGCCGCGACGGGCCGAGCACCATCCACCACCCCGCCCGATTATTCCGGGCCTTTGGCGCATAATGCGCGGACCGCCTTAAAAAACTCGTAACTTTTGCGGCCGGAGCCGGAACCAAGCCGCGCGGCGCCCGCTTTGCCTTTGGAGCCTCTCATGGGGACCGAAGCGGCGCAGTATCCGACGATGAGCGCAGCCGCGCGCAGGACGCTCACGCGTCTCGAGCGCCTGGAAAAAGCGCGCCGTTCCGCGCAGACCGATGGTGAACGGCGCGACGGGACCGACGAGGCGCGCCGCGAGCGGCCTATCAGCGAGCCGTCCCAAAGCGGGACGGCCGATCCCTCAGCGGGTTGGCGCGGAATGGTTCTGCAAGCGCCCTTCGCGGCCCAGGTCATCGGCCAGGCGCTTGGCGAGGGGCGCGCGAGCGCCTGCGACGCGCTATTGGCCGGGATCGCCTATCGCGGCCGCCGGGGTTGCGGACATCGGACGCTGGTTTTCGATTGTCGCTGCTGATCCGCGCGCGAGCGACAACGCCGATCCCAGAACTCCCGCCGCATAGAACATCATCAGGCTGGACTGCGCGCTGCGGCCCTGCGACAGAAACGCGGCCGCGCCGGCGAGCAGAGCTGTGAACGAGGCGATCGACTGAATCGCAGCGGCGGGGCTGCGCCGGATTGCGCGAAGCGCGGTCGCGATCGTCGTCAAGGCGGCGACCACGAGCGCCGCGAAGGCGAGCGCCGCGATCCCGCTGGCGGAAGCGAAAATGCCGGCGGCCGTGGCGAGCGCAAGCGCCAAAGAAGAGGTCGCCGGCCTAGGCGGGCGGCGAAACGCCGCAAACGCGGCCGCCGCGAGCAAGGCCGGCGCGACCGCAGAGGCGATCAGCGTCACCGATTGGGCAAGGCGCGGATCGATCGCGCAGGCGGCGGCGAGCGCGGCGAACAGCGCGCATGCCATGCGCCCGTAAGCCCGAGGCGCGCCCCTCGCTCCCGAAAGCACGATCCAACCGGCGATCGCAGCCGCGGCGAGCATCGGCGAGAAGGCGCTCATGGACGGAGCGAATCTGGCGTCACGCGCGCAATATGGGACGTCGCGCGGGCTCGCGCTACTCGGACGGATAGAAGTCCGGATGGCTCAGCATCGCCGCGCCCACGATCTTGCCATAGCCGCCGCTCTGCACCACGACCGCGACCGCGTCGTGGGGCAGTCCCTCCATCGAAGAGCGAGGAAGATCGATGGCGAGGGGCTCGCCCTTCCATTGGCCCACCGCTTTCAGATCGCTGACGACGTTGCGATAGGTCATCGTCCGGCCCTGATTCTCGCCGCCGCCGATGGCGACGGTGACCGCGCCCTTCAGATGAAACAGCCAGACTGTCGCCGGCGGTTTCGCCGCGCGCTCGGGCCCGGCGCCGACGGAAATCAGAAGCTCCTGCCGCGTCTCCCTGAGATCGACGGGAATCCAGTCTCCGCCGTCGTCGCGCTCATGGGCGTCGATCGCCGCGTCGACCTGCGGTTCGCGGCTGCCGACGACGTCGCTCACTCCGTCGACGATGATCTGCGGCGTGTAGATGGCGCCGCGCCCCATCGCCTGCGCATAGGCTTTCTGGCGCCGGGTGTTGGCGTCGCTGGCGAGCGTGTCTTTCCAGCCCAGCATGTCCCAGTAGTTGACCGAAAGACTCATGGGAATGAGATCGGGCCTCTTGGTCAGCCGCGCCAGCAGCGCGTCGGCGGGTATGCAGGAGGCGCAGCCCTGACTTGTGTAGAGCTCGACGACGACTGGACGTCGGGCAGGCGCCGCAACCGCCGCCAGGGCGCACAGGCACAGCGCGGCGGCGATCACGCCGGCAAGTCCTTTGGTCCAGACCGTCATCCGCCGCAGCATAGGCAAGGCCAGAGCGCCTCTCCAGTCACTTCAAATTGAAGGCGGTGAAGCTCTCGCAACGGCTCCGCGCAACGCTTTCAACCCATTGGTCCGGCGCGCCAAACGCGCCGCGCGCCATCCGGCCGCAGCGGCGCGCCCTACGCGGCGAGGAGGTTTCTCAGCACATAGGGCAAGATGCCGCCATTGGTGAAATAAGCGACCTCGTCCGCCGTCAGGATCATCAGCATCAGCGGCATCGCCGCCGTGGCGCCGTCCGGATAGCGCACCGTCGCCGAGAGCTTCATGCGCGGCGCGATCTTTCCGGAAAGGCCCGGTATGTCGATCGTCTCTCGGCCGGTGAAGCGATAGTCCCGCCGCGTCTTTCCCTCGCCGAACGCAAGCGGCGCCACCCCCATGCCGATCAGATTTGAGCGATGGATGCGCTCGAAGCTTTCCGCGATCACGGCGCGCACGCCGAGCAGCATCGGGCCCTTGGCGGCCCAGTCGCGCGAGGAGCCGGTGCCGTATTCCTTGCCGGCGATCACCACGGTTTCGGCGCCGTCTTTGGCGTAACGCATCGCCGCGTCGAAAATCGACATGGTCTCGCCGGTTACGGCGCCGGGGGCGTAATAGATCGTGTCGCCGCCTTCCTTGCCGCCCATCATCTCGTTCTTGATGCGAATATTGGCGAAGGCGCCGCGCATCATCACTTCGTGATTGCCGCGGCGCGCGCCGTAGGAGTTGAAGTCCTGCTGGCGGATCTGGCGCTCCTGCAGATAAATCCCGGCCGGCGAGGTCGCCTTGATCGAGCCGGCGGGCGAGATGTGATCGGTGGTGATCGAATCCCCGAACAGCGCCAGGATGCGCGCGCCCGCGATTTCCTTCACCGGCGCGGGCGCGACCGTCATGCCGTCGAAATAGGGGGGCCTGCGCACATAGGTGGAGCCGATGTCCCAGGCGTAGGTCTTGCCCTTCGGCGCCTTGACCTTCTTCCAGTTTGGGCCGCCGTCGAAAACGTCGCCATAGCGCGCGCGGAAGCTCGAGGCCTTCACGCTTCTGCGGATCGTATCGGCAATCTCCTTCGGCGAGGGCCAGATGTCCCTGAGATAGACGGGCTCGTTTTTCGGCGTGTAGCCGACGGGCTCCTTCGTCAGATCGATGTTGATCGAACCCGCCAGCGCATAGGCCACCACCAGCATCGGCGAGGCCAGGTAGTTGGCGCGCACCTGGGGATGGACACGGCCCTCGAAATTGCGGTTGCCAGAGAGCACCGCCGCGGTCACCAGATCGTTCTTGACGATGGCATCGGCCACGGGCTCGGGCAGCGGCCCGGAATTGCCGATGCAGGTTGTGCAGCCATAGCCGACGAGCTGGAACCCCAGCTTGTCGAGGAAGGCGTCGAGGCCCGAGCGGGCAAGATAATCGGTGACGACCTGGCTTCCTGGCGCGAGCGAGGTCTTCACCCACGGCCTCACCGTGAGCCCGCGCTTGACGGCGTTGCGCGCGAGAAGCCCCGCTCCGATCATGACGCTGGGATTGGAGGTGTTGGTGCAGGAGGTGATCGCGGCGATCACCACGTCGCCA
>DASZYI010000111.1:0-2197 GCA_035545475.1 Rhizomicrobium sp. | reverse complement strand
TCGGTCTGCTCGCAGACCGCCACCCGGAAGCCCTTGCGGATCAGCTTTTCGAGATAGGCTTCCGCCGCATGGACCGGCACGCCGCACATGGGGATGTCCTCGCCCAGATGCTTGCCCCGCTTGGTCAGCGCGATGTCGAGCGCCTCCGACGCTTTGGCCGCGTCGTCGAAGAACAACTCGTAGAAATCCCCCATCCGGTAGAACAGCAGGTAATCCCCATGCACCGCCTTGATATCGAGGTATTGCGCCATCATGGGCGTAGCCTCGGTATCCGGGGGCGGGGGGACGTGCTCGTTCATGGGCGGCGACCTTAGCAGAGGGTTTCCGCCTGCGGCGCTCCCGCCATTGAATCCGATAGGCCCAAAAGCCGATAGTCTGTGGATTGGTTCGACAGAAAGCCCATGACACCCAAGCGCCCGTCCTTCACCCAGGAAGAAGTCCTCGCCTTTCACTCACAGGGCAAGCCCGGAAAGATCGAGATCAACGCCACCAAGCCGATGGCCACCCAGCGCGATTTGTCGCTGGCCTATAGCCCGGGCGTGGCCGTCCCCGTCCGGGTGATCGCCGAGCGGCCCGATGCCGCCTACGACTACACCTCGAAGGGCAACCTCGTGGCCGTCATCTCCAATGGCACAGCGATCCTGGGCCTGGGCGATCTGGGCGCCTTGGCGTCGAAGCCGGTGATGGAGGGCAAGGCCGTCCTCTTCAAACGCTTCGCGGACGTCGACTCCATCGACATCGAAGTCGATACCTCAGATGTCGAGGCTTTCATCAACTGCGTGCGTTATCTGGGGCCCACCTTCGGCGGCATCAATCTCGAAGACATCAAGGCGCCCGACTGCTTCGTGATCGAAGAGCGGTTGCGCGAGTTGATGGACATTCCCGTCTTCCACGACGACCAGCACGGCACCGCGATCATTTCGGCCGCCGGCGTCATCAACGCGCTCGAACTGACGGGCCGCAAGCTCTCCGACATCAAGGTGGTGGTGAACGGCGCGGGTTCTGCCGGCATCGCCTGTCTCGAACTTTTGAAGTCGATGGGCCTGCCGAGCGCCAACGCCACCCTTTGCGACACCAAAGGCGTGATCTATCGCGGCAGAACCGCGGGGATGAATCAGTGGAAGTCGGCGCACGCGGTCGAAACCAAGGACCGCACGCTCGCCGATGCACTGAAGGATTGCGACGTGTTCCTCGGCCTTTCGGCGAAAGGTGCGGTGACGCAAGACATGGTGAAGACCATGGCGAAAGCGCCGATCATCTTCGCGATGGCCAATCCCGATCCCGAAATCACGCCGGAAGAAGTCAAAGCCGTGCGTCCAGACGCCATCGTCGCCACGGGCCGCAGCGACTATCCCAACCAGGTGAACAATGTGTTGGGCTTTCCTTACATCTTCCGCGGCGCCCTCGACGTGCGCGCCACCACCATCAACGAGGAAATGAAGATCGCCGCCGTTTACGCGCTCGCCGAACTCGCCCGCGAGGACGTTCCCGATGAAGTCGCGCTGGCGTATCGCGGCGCGCGTCCCGTTTACGGCCCCGATTACATTATCCCGGTGCCGTTCGATCCACGCCTCATTTCACGCGTGTCGTCCGCCGTTGCCGAAGCCGCCGTGCGCACCGGCGTTGCGCGGCGCGAGATGAAGGATGCGGATACCTATCGCTACCAACTCTCCGCCCGCCTCGATCCGTCCGCGTTGCTGTTCCAGTCCATCACCGCCAGCGTGCGCGCGAACCCGAAGCGCGTCGTGTTCGCGGAAGGCGAAGAAGAGTCCGTTATCCGCGCCGCTGCCTCGTTCCAGAATTCCGGCCTCGGCAAGGCGATCCTTGTCGGCCGCGAAGAGGTCATCAAAGAGCGCATCAAGGGCGCGGGCATCGAAGACGGCACACTCGACATCCGCGTGCCAGCGTCAGCACGCCAGGCATCGCCTTATATCGATCTGCTTTACAGCCGCCTGCAACGGCGCGGCGCGCTCTATCGCGATTGCGTGCGCATGGTGGCGAACGACCGCAATATTTATGCCTCTTGCATGGTGGCCGCCGGCGATGCCGACGCCATGGTCACCGGCGTCACACGTTCTTATTCGGTGGCACTCAACGACGTGCGCACCGTGCTCGATGCGCCCAAAGGACAACGCCCCATCGGCGTGATCCTCACCTTCACCAAGGGCAGGGTGGTGTTCGTGGCCGACACATCCGT
>DASZYI010000110.1:0-2760 GCA_035545475.1 Rhizomicrobium sp. | reverse complement strand
GACGGTGGAAGTGCCTGCCCCCGCCGACGGCGCCATCGAAGCGATCTCGGTGAAGGAAGGCGACACGGTTCAGGTGGGCACGATCCTGGGCGCGATTGCGGAAGGCAAAGGCGGTGCGGCTGCTGCACCTGCGCCCGCCCCTGCCAAAGCGCCCGAACCGCCGAAAGCCGCCGCACCGGCACCGGCTCCCGCACCAAAGCCTGCACCCGCGCCGCAGCCTGCGCCCGCACCGAAAGCCGATGCACCGGTGATGCCGTCGGTGCGCCGCATTGCGGAAGAGAGCGGCCTCAATCCCGCAAGCGTGCCCGGCACGGGCCGGGATGGGCGCGTGTTAAAGGGCGACATGCTGGCCGCACTTGAAGCGCGGGCCTCTGCGCCGAAGCCGATTGCGCCGGTCCAATCCGGCCCGCGCCCGCGCGCCGACCGCGAAGAACGCGTCGCCATGAGCCGCTTGCGCAAGACCATCGCGACGCGCCTCAAGGAATCGCAGAACACGGCGGCGCAACTGACGACCTTCAACGAAGTCGACATGACCCACGTCATGGACCTGCGCGCCGAATACAAGGACGATTTCGAGAAAAAGCACGGCGTGCGGCTGGGCTTCATGGGCTTCTTCGTGAAGGCGTGTATTGCGGCGTTGAAAGAGTTGCCCAACGTCAATGCCGAGATCGAAGGCGACGATATCGTCTACAAGAATTATTACGACATCGGCATCGCGGTTTCGACCGAACGCGGCCTTGTCGTGCCGGTGGTGCGCGACGCCGATGCGCTGTCGCTGGCGCAAATCGAAAAAGCGATCCACGATTTCGGCCTGCGCGCGCGCGACAACAAGCTGAAGCTCGAAGAATTGCAGGGCGGCACGTTCAGCATCACCAATGGCGGCGTGTTTGGCTCGTTGATGAGCACGCCGATCCTGAACACGCCGCAATCGGGCATTCTGGGGATGCACAAGATCCAGAAGCGCGCGATGGTGGTGGATGACAACATCGAAATCCGCCCGATGATGTATCTGGCGCTGTCCTACGATCACCGTTTGGTGGATGGGCGCGAAGCCGTCACGTTTCTCGTGCGCGTGAAGGAAAACCTGGAAGATCCGCAGCGTCTGCTGCTGGATATCTAAATCCCGCTTTGTCTAAGCGTAACGCCGGTCGGCTTGTTCAAGCTTCGCAAGCTCCACCTTCGCACGCAGTTCGATCTCGTCGAGCACGTTCTGCAGTTTGGGATCGGCGAAACCGTCCTGGCGGCGGCTCACGGCGTTGGCAAGACGGTTGAGCGTCAGGCGCGGAATGCCGCCGGACAACAGGCCGTCGCGGACTTCATCGAGCATGTCGAGCAAGTCTTCGCCGTGCTTGAGGCCGCGCGATTGGCCGCCTGCGGAATCGTCCACGCCTTGCAGCATCAGGATATTATCGACGGCGGCGATGGGGCCGGGGCCGCTCACCACCTGTCCGCGCGGGGCTTCGGCGGGATCGGAGATCTTGAAAGTCGTGTCGCTGCCGCCCGTCGAACGCGCGGCGCGGCGCACGTTGGCGGTTTCGACTTTGCGGGTGCCATTGATTTCCAAGACGTGAGAATCCCACGGCGACACCCCATCATTGTGCACCCATGGTTAAGAACTGGTTGCGGTTGCATGGGGGCGGGGACTAGCGTGGGGCGGAACAGGCGGATACACCCGCGTCCATGCTCAATCCGGCTCTCGATCTGGCGGCGCTCGCCGAGGCCTACAAGGCCAAAAACCGCATCCAGATCCGCGATGTGCTGCAATCGGCACAAGCCGAAGACCTCTACAATGTGCTCGCTCGCGAAACGCCGTGGAAGCTCGTCTATTACGATCAGGGCAAGACGGTGGTGCTGTCGCCGGAAGAGATGCAGCGGCTGACCCCGCAGGACCGCGCCCAGCGCATCGGCAATGTCTATGCGCGCGCACGCGACAATTTCGGCTTCATCTATCAGGCCTTCCTGATGGCCGAAAATTACGCGCAGAAGAATTATCCCGGCCATCCGCTGCATGCGGTGTTCGAGTTCATCAACAGCGCACCGTTCATCGACATGGTGCGCAAGGTGAGCGGCATTTCCACCATCGCGGGCGCGGATGGACAGGCCACCCTCTATGTGCCGGGCCATTTTCTCAATACGCATAGCGATCAGATACAGGGCCACAAACGGCGCGTGGCCTATGTGCTGAACATGTCGAAGAACTGGGATCCTGATTGGGGCGGGCTGTTGCAGTTCTACGGCGCGGAGAAATCCATCGATCAGGTGTTTGTGCCGCGCTTCAACAGCCTGTCGCTGTTCACCGTGCCGCAGGAACACGCGGTCACTGCCATAGCGCCCTACGCGCCGGTGGGACGGTTTGCGATCACTGGATGGTTTGTCGATCCCTAGTTATTTCCAAACCCTCCCCTTGAGGGAGGGTCGATAAAATTTCGGAGCGCAGCGAAGAAATTTTTCGGGGAGGGGTCTGCGATGTTGCGGCTGTGACCCCTCCCCGAAATTTGCGAAGTGCAAATTTCGACCCTCCCTCAAGGGGAGGGTGAGAAGAGCGATCGATGCTTCTATCCCGGCGGGGGCCCGTGCATGTAGCTTTCGACCAGCGAGCCCGCGACCAGACGCCAGCCATCGACCAGCACGAAGAAGATCAGCTTGAACGGCAGCGAAATGATGACCGGCGGCAGCATCATCATGCCCATGGACATCAATATCGACGCCACCGCCATGTCGATCACAAGGAACGGCACGAAGATCATGAAGCCGATCTCG
>DASZYI010000109.1:0-19683 GCA_035545475.1 Rhizomicrobium sp. | reverse complement strand
GAACGCGTGCAGATGAAGGACGGAAGCTGGTTCGGTCGGTGGGGCGTGAATTACATCTACGGCACTTGGTCGGTTCTTGCCGGCTTGAACGCAGCGAAAGTGGATTCCAATTCGCCGATGATCCGTCGCGCAGCCGCATGGCTCATCTCGATTCAGAACGAAGACGGCGGCTGGGGTGAAGATTGCGATAGTTACCGGCTCGATTACGCCGGTTACGAACGCGCGCCCTCCACGGCGTCGCAAACAGCATGGGCATTGCTCGGATTGATGGCATCGGGCGACGTCAATCATCCCGCCGTGGCGCGCGGCATCCGCTATTTGCAGGAGACGCAAGGCGAAGACGGATTGTGGCCGCAGGAGGAATATACCGGCGGTGGTTTTCCGCGTGTGTTCTACCTTCGCTATCACGGTTATCCGAAATTCTTTCCGTTATGGGCGGTTGCGCGTTACCGCAATCTGAAGCTCGGCAATTCCCGTCGCGTCGCCTACGGGCTCTAGATGATCGTTGCTGTCACGGGGCTGGTTCGAGAAGCCCGCATCGTCAGAGGCGGGCGTGTCGTAACGCTAGTCGGCGGCGGTGACGCTGGCGGTTTGAAAAAGCAACTCGATACGATTTTGCCTGAAAAAGGTGTTTCCGGCGTCATCAGTATCGGCCTCGCTGGAGGACTTTCCCCTGACTTGCGCCCCGGCGGTATCGTCCTCGGCTCAGAAGTCGTCAGCGGCACCGAACGCTACGAGACGGATTCAGATTGGCTGCAACGGATGTGGCGCGCCATTCCGCGATCCAAGCCGGGCATCGTTGCGGGAAGCGATACCATCATCATGCATCGCCCCGACAAGACCGCACTTTACGAACGTACGGGCGCCGTTTCCGTTGACATGGAATCGCATATTGCCGCGCGTGCCGCCCATCAATTCAATAAACCGTTCGCTGTGTTGCGAGTGGTGTGCGATCCGGGCGACCGCACTTTGCCGCCTGCTGCGCTGATCGCGATGAAGGCCGACGGCTCGGTCGACATACAAGCTGTCCTGCGCTCGGTAGCGGCGCATCCGCGGCAGATACCTGACCTGCTTTATCTAGCCCGGGCCTCTGCGGCAGCTTTCCGCACGTTACTCCGCTGCCGCAACTTCCTCGGGGACGGACTTGCGGGCCCTGATCTCCGCTAGTTTGTGCTCAACGTGGCGGGAAAACACGAACTCCGCCGGGCGTTGATTGGCCAGGGAAATCTCCGGCGCCATCGGCCCGTCGGTCTTCACGCCGCGCATCTGCAGTGGAATGAGCTTCCAGGGCTTCTTCACGGAGTCGGTAACGGCCGTACCTTCGAAGCCGCAATGCACCATGCAATTGGCGCATTTTTCGTAATTGCCGACACCGTACTTTTCCCACTCGGTGCCTTCCATCAGCTCTTTGAAGGTCTTGGCGTAGCCTTCACCCAGCAGGTAGCAAGGCTTCTGCCAGCCAAACACTGTACGCGCTGGCATCGACCATGGCGTGCATTCGTATGTCTGGTTGCCTGCAAGGAAGTCGAGAAATAGATCGGACTGTGTGAACGCCCACTTCTTGCCGCCATTGCCACGGGCAAGGATGTCGCGGAATAGTTTCTTGGTGCGTTCCCGATTGAGGAAATGCTCCTGGTCCGGCGCGCGCTCGTAGGCGTAGCCGGGCGATACAGTGATGCCGTCCAGCCCCATCGCCATCATCTCGTCGAAGAACTTCGCGACGCGTTCCGGCTCGGCGCCGTGGAAGAGGGTGCAGTTGATCTGGGTACGGAAGCCCCGCGTCTTGGCAATCTTGATCGCCTCGACAGCTTTCTCGTAGGTGCCTTCCAGACACACCGATTTGTCGTGCATCTCCTTGTCGCCGTCGAGATGGATCGACCAAGTGAAATTCTCATGCGGTTTGTATTGATCGATCTTTTTGGCCAGCAGCAGCGCGTTGGTGCAGAGGATCACGAACTTGCCGCGTGCAAGATACCCCTCGACGATCTGGGGCATCTCACGATGAAGCAGCGGTTCGCCGCCCGCGATGGAGACAGCCGGTGCGCCGCATTCGTCGATCGCTTCCATGCAATCTTCGTAAGACAGACGCTGGTTCAGGATCTCATCCGGATAATCGATCTTGCCGCAACCCGCGCAAGCGAGGTTGCAACGAAACAACGGCTCTAGCATCAGCACCAGCGGATATCGCGAGCGGCCGAGCAAGTGTTGCTTGAGAACATAGGCGCCAATGCGCGCTGCCTGTTTTGCTGGAATACCCACGAACGCTCCGTTCAGTTACGCAATGCCGCCGGCAGGCGGAACTCGATGTGTTCTTTGATTCCGTCCATGCCGGAAACTTCCACGTCGTCGATCTTGCGAAGGGCGGCAATCACATTTTCGACCAGGCTTTCGGGAGCGGACGCGCCGGCGGTGAGGCCTACACGTTGCTTTCCCACGAGCCACGCCGGATCGAGTTCGCCCGCATCCGCGATCAAATAGCTGGGCACGCCTTCCTCCAGGCCGATTTCGCGCAGCCGATTGGAGTTCGAGCTGTTTTGCGCGCCGACCACAAGGATAACGTCCGCCACCTTGCAAAGGTCTCGCACCGCCGTCTGACGGTTCTGCGTGGCGTAGCAGATGTCGGAGGTTTCGGGTCCCACGATGTCAGTGAAGCGTTTCTTCAACGCATTGATGATCCCGCGCGTGTCGTCGATGGACAGCGTGGTCTGGGTCACATAGGCGACGGGCGTATCGGTCGGAATATCGAGTTTGTCGACGTCCTTTTCCGACTGCACCAGATCCACCGGCGCACCGACCTGACCCATGGTGCCTTCCACTTCGGGATGGCCTGCATGGCCGATCAGGATCAGGCGGCGACCTTGGCTCACATAACGCTTGCCTTGCATGTGGACCTTGGAAACAAGCGGACAGGTCGCATCGAGCACGGGCAGGCCCCGATCAGCCGCTTCCTTCACCACCGCCAAAGGAACGCCATGGGCGCTGAATACCGTGACGGCTCCTTCTGGAACCTCGTTTAGTTCCTCGACAAACCGCGCGCCTTTATTCTTGAGCGTCTCCACAACGTGCTTGTTGTGCACGATTTCATGGCGGACGTAGACGGGCTCGCCGTACTTTTCCAGCGCGCGTTCGACCGTATCGATCGCGCGTACCACTCCGGCGCAGAAGCCGCGGGGTTGGGCGAGAATGACGCGCATCATGGATAAATAAGCACCTTTGCGAATGGCCGCCACTATCGGCCCGGGAACTGCCCCGGCCGCTGTGTTTACTCGCCGGATTCCCCATCGTCCATAGTTGCTATTCCGCAACCGCGAAGGCCCCCTATATAGGGCCATTCTTTCCAACAATTCAGGCCGTTAGCCGCTTGCCTGGATCGAAGGCTAGTGGTTCCTTACACCCAATGACAGAGGGGTTTTGATGCAGATTCGCGCCCAGACGAAGGCGGTTGATTTGAACGCGGCCTTGGCCCAGTCGGCCAAGGCCGTCGAGGCGGCTCTCGAAAGCCTGTTGCCCGAGCCCACGGGCCTTCACGCCCGCGCCCAGGAAGCCATGCGCTATGCCACCTTCGCTGGCGGTAAGCGGCTGAGGCCTTTCCTGGTGATGCAGACAGCGCGGCTGTTCGATGTGGCCGAGGACAACGCTGTGCGGGCGGCCGCGGCTATAGAGGTACTGCACACCTATTCGCTGGTGCATGACGATCTGCCGTCCATGGACAATGACGATCTGCGGCGCGGACGTCCCACAACGCATCGTGCCTTCGACGAAGCCACCGCGATTCTCGCTGGGGACGGCCTTCTCACCATTGCGTTCGAAATTCTCTCCCATCCAGCGACACACCCTTCCGCCGATGTCCGTTGCGAACTGATCTCCAATCTCGCGCGGGCCGCGGGCTCTGATGGGATGATTGGCGGTCAGATGATCGACATGAAAGCCGCCGAACAAACGCTAACCGCCGAACAGGTGATGCTGCTCCAACGCCTGAAGACAGGTGCTCTGTTCGAGTTTTCATGCGAAGCAGGCGCCATTCTCGGGCAGGCAAGAAAAGAGCATCGCGACCGGATGCGTTCCTACGCGCAGGATTTCGGACTGGCTTTCCAGATCACCGACGACCTTCTGGACGTAACGAGCACGGCGGAAAAAACCGGTAAGGCTGTTGGCAAGGACAAGGATCAGGGCAAGGCTACTTTGATTTCGATCTACGGCATCGACGGCGCAAAGGCGGAAGCGCGAAAACTAATTGCCCGTGCCAATGCGACGCTCGCGCATTATGGCGACAAAGCTGTAGAATTGCAGGCTTTGGCGACTTATCTGCTCGACCGCGAGAGTTAGAAGTCCGGAAGTGCGTCGGGATCCGGTTCGCCGTTGCGGATTTCATTGGCGCGATTCTGCAGGTAGAGGCTCTTAATGGTCGCGTACATGTCAACCGACTGCCGCTCGATATTGCGCAGAGTGTCGATATTGCGCGAACGCGAATCCACCGTGCTCAGTCCACTCTGCAACAACGAATAGTAGACCTTGCCGTCCCAGGCGAGATAGCCGAACGCATTGAAATAGTGATCCACAAACCGCCCGCCCAGATCGCGCGGTTGCGTCGAACCCATCAACGGCAGCACGAGATAAGGGCCGCCCGGCAGGCCGTAATAGCCGAGCGTCTGTCCGAAATCCTCCGTGTGATAGGGGATGCCCCATTCGCTTGCGATATCCATCAGCCCCAGTACGCCGACGGTCGTGTTCACGCCGAAGCGTTCGATAGTGTAGCTCGCGCGCGTAAATTGGAACTGCAGCAGATCGTTCGCCAAGGTGATCGGCAGATTGATGTTCATCAAAAAGTTGTGAACCCCGGTCCGCACGCGGCTGGGTACTGCGCTCACATAGAAGGTTGCAGCGGGAAGGGCCGCGCGACGATCCAGGGTCTGATTGAAGTCGAATAAGGACCGGTTCATGCCTTCGAGAGGATCGTTGTTGTCGGTCGGCTTGGTGGCACAGCCGCCCAACGCCAGACATACCACCCCGACAGCGAAAATCCGCCCTAAAGCCCGCTTCACGACAAACCCGCCCAAGAGAGACGCCGCAGCCCGCGGCCCTCAAGCGTCCTAAGTGTCGGAAATTTAAGTCGCTTTGCAAGCCCGGCTTTGGGGATTTTTCGCAGACAAAGTGAATGTAGCCAGCGCCGACGCACCAAAAAGTGAGGACTCGTCGTAACCTGGAACCCTTGCCGCAACGTATTAGGGATCAAAGATAAGGTAACAGCATGATCCCGGTAACCGATAAACACATTCCAAGGCGTCAGGTTCTTCTCACCGGAACCGCATTGGCTGCTTTTGCCGCCACGTTTGGCCTCGAGCATGCGGCGGCCGAGCCGGCCATGGTCGAGATCGAACGATTCTCCGACGGCGGCAAAAGCGAGGGTGTCGTGCGCGTGCCGAAGATCGTCAAGAGCGATGAGCAATGGAAGGCGCAGCTTTCCCCGATGTCCTACAATGTCACCCGGCACGACGGCACCGAGCGCGCCTATACCGGTGCGACGTGGGACAACCATGACTTGGGCATCTATCGCTGTATCTGCTGCGGCACCGCGCTTTACGACTCCCGGACGAAGTTCGAATCGCACACAGGTTGGCCGAGCTTCTGGGAGCCGATCAGCAAGAAAAACGTGGTGGAATCGAACGACAATTCCTGGCTGATGATGCGCACTGCGATCTCCTGCAAGCGCTGCGAAGCACATCTGGGTCATGTGTTCAACGATGGCCCCAGACCCACGGGCCTTCGTTATTGCATGAATTCGGCCGCGATGCGTTTCGTACCGCACACGGCTGCTTAAACGAACGAGAATGACGATGAACAAGATTCAACGCTTGATAGGCCGCGCAACGCTCGCTGGCCTCGGCTTTGCCAGCCTTGGGGCAATTTGGCTCGCGGCCGCAAACGCCGACGAAGCACCGCGCGCGGTGCCTGCGGCGGTGGTCGACACCAAATCACTCGGGCCGGGGCTTGAAACAGCGGTGCTGGCGGGTGGGTGCTTCTGGGGTGTCGAAGGCGTCTTCCAGCATGTCAAAGGGGTGAAGCAAGTGCTTGCCGGATATTCCGGCGGCTCGAAAATGTCCGCCAACTATCCGATGGTAACGACGGAACTGACGGGACACGCCGAATCTGTGCAGATCAAATTCGATCCGCGCCAGATCACATACGGCCAGATCTTGCGTGTTTACTTCTCCGTTGCACACGATCCCACGCAGGTGAACCGGCAGGGTCCCGACAGCGGCTCCAGCTATCGGTCCAATATCTTCGCCGTGAATGACGAACAAGCGAAGATCGCGCGCGCCTATATCGCGCAACTCGATAAGTCACATGTGTTCTCCAAACCCATCGCCACACGCGTCGATCCGCTGAAAGGCTTCTACGCAGCCGAAAGCTACCATCAGGATTTCCTCCTCAAGAATCCCGACAACGGCTACATCGTGATCAACGACCTGCCGAAGATCGCGAACCTGAAGCGCTTGCTGCCGGAATATTATCGCGATCAACCCGTCTCGGGTGCGAAAGCATCTTAACCGCCTACCAGTTCCGCTGCGAGGCTGGTGTCGCGGCCCTCCAACATGCGTTTGAGAAGAAGCAATCCGGTTTGCGGCCGAACGTGGATGGGGTCAAGGTAATAGCGGCTCTCGCGGCCGTACGCGGCCGCATCGTCGCGCGTGATCGGACTGGGCATCATGAAATCGAACAGATGTACTTTGTTCGGACATGACGCGTTGTGCCGTATCACATCGTTGCGCACCGTTTTCTTGAAGGCGGCAAAGCCTTGCGCGTCGTTGGCCCTATAGTGCGCAATGATCGCCAGATTGTCGGGCGGAAAGTAAAAGTAGACTTCCGCCTTTGACGAGCAGAGCGCGTCCAGCGATTTCTGAAGCTCGCTTTTCTGCCAGCCTGTCAAATGCATGGTGCGTTCGGCGCGGCGCGTCATTTCGTGGCGAAATTTCGCGGGCGTCATGTGGCCGTATTCGGTGAAGATGTCGGGCCGGTCGGCGGCGAGCTGGCCCGGGCCGAGCCTCGCCAGGAGCCAGACGCCGAGTGCATGCATTCCCAATGCGCCGCCGCTCAGATAACGCGAGGTGAAGAGCCAGAGGTCACGGCGCGGCGTGGGCTCGCCTTGCGGCGTCACGGCTAGACGTAATTCGTCGAAGCCGCCGCCGAAAGGTTGTGCCCGACTGCCGGACGTGAATGCGTCCAGCGCTACCACAATCGTTTTGATGAAGGGTTGCGCCGCTGCGTCTTGAATGTAGCGGCGCGTTTCATAAGCAGAAGCGCTGGAAACGCCGTAGTTGAAACTCGAAACGTGGAATTCGGGATCGACCAATGTCGGGTCGAACGCGATGCGCGCCCGGCTCGATCCGATGAAAACCATGGACGGTTTGATCGAAACAAGCCAGGCCGGTTTCAGCACACGCTCGAAGCCGGAAACGAGCTGGACGCTTGCACCTGCACGATGATGCAGGATGTAGGCATCGGAAAGCGCGTTGAAGCCGACCGCAAGCGCCATAATCGCGCCCGCGATACCAAAGAACCAAGCGAGATAACGGCGGCTTTGCATCAGAATTGGAAGTAGATGAAGGGGCTGAGATTGGAAAGCGCCATGACGCTCACGACAAACAAAAGGCCAAATACGACTGCTGTCGCTGAATTGGGCCGCCATTGCCAGCGCGTTTCGCGCAAGCCCGCGTCGCGATAACGGGTTTCGAGCGCGGGCTTCAGTCGCCAGGTAATTTCCATACTGTTGGGCGTGAACCACACCAGCGCAAACAAGACGGTGAGTGCTCCACCCGCAAGCGGCCCGAACGTCAAGAGATGACTATTGCCCCCGGCGCCGACCAAACCGGAAATCATGCGCGCAGCGCCATCGAAGCTCTCGGCGCGGAAAACGGTCCAAGCAAATACGACTGCCACGAACGTGACGAATACAGAGGCCGCATGGGCGAACGGTTTGAATATTTCGGGCACGGTGAATCCGCGCCTCAGCGCCCGGAAGACGTGATTCACGATCAGATAGAGCCCATGTAAACCGCCCCAGATCACGAATGTCCAATTCGCCCCGTGCCAAAGGCCGCCCAGCAACATGGTGATGAACAGGTTGGCATAGCGCCGAAACCGTCCATGCCGGTTGCCGCCAAGTGGTATGTAGAGGTAATCGCGCAGGAAGGTGGACAGCGAGATGTGCCATAGCCGCCAGAACTCAATGACACTTGCTGCTTTATATGGCGAGTTGAAGTTCATCGGCAGGCGAATGCCGAACAGGCATGCCGAGCCCAGCGCCATGTCGCTGTAACCCGAAAAATCGAAATAGATCTGGAACGCAAAGAACAGCGTTCCCATCCAGGCATCTGCCGTTCCGATGGCCGTTCCGTGATGCGCGGCGGCGAACACCGCATCGGAGAACGGCGCAAGGTTGTCGGCAATCAGCGTTTTCTTCGCCAGCCCAATCGTAAAGAGCGTCATGCCGACCGCGATATCGTCGCTGCGTTTGTCGCGGCTTCGGGTCTCGCCAAACTGCGGAATGAGGTCGTTGTGGCGGATGATCGGTCCTGCGATCAGATGCGGAAAGAAGCTCACGAATAGCGCGTAGTCGAGAAAACTGTAGCGCGGCGCCCGCCCGCCTGCCGCATCCACGAGATAGCTGATCTGTTCGAAGGTGAAGAATGAAATCGCCAGCGGCAGAAAGAGATGCGGAATAGGAATGCCGAAGGCAAACAGGTCGTTGGCACTGGAAGCGAGCAACCCCGCATACTTGAACCATGCGATTAGCCCGAGGTTGAACACAAGTCCCACAATCAGGAGGCTGCGCGTGGATTTTCCGTCGATATGACGCTTGGTGATGGTTGTGCCGACGGCAAAATTGACGATCGTCGAACCGAGGAGCAACGCCAGGAAATCCACCCGCCACCAGGCGTAGAACACCAGCGAGACCAGCAACAGGAACGTCCGCTTAAATCCGGGGAGGCGGTTTTCCAGAATGCAGAACGCAATGAGGGTGAGCGCAAGGAAGATCAGATACGGATAGGAACTGAAGATCATCTTGCGCTGGGGAGAATCGGCGAAGGAGGTTTAACTGTCCGAGGAGGGTGGCGGCAATGGCGGCGCCTTTAATGTCCACTCCACGATCTGTTTGAGGATCGGAGTCAGGGCCTGGCTCGCCGCGATCACCACATTGTCCACGGTGTTGGCGCCGGCGGGCTGTTCCTGCGAAAATTCCTGCACCTGCACGATATCGCGCGCGCGGGTGTGGACGAGTTTCGCCATGATGCGGACTTTCACGCGCGGCACGCCGTCCGGCACATCGTAGATGGCGTTGAAATCGCGGATTTCGGTTTGCAGCATATAGTCGGAGCGCAGACCCGCCTCATCCGGCGCCACGGCGGCGATCTTTCCGCTCTGCTCGAAGGCCTGCACCATGGCGGTCTGCACCAGATTCGACAGGCGATCGGGCCACTGCGCGTTGGCATAGTAGTCCATGCGTGCGGGGGGGTTGAACAACGCGATGCGCGATGTGTCCAGATTGTCCGCCGCGCTCGGCTGGGCGACGTCGAGGGCCCAATTCACGGTCGGTCCGTCCACGGGGCCGTAAGTCGGGTTGAGCAAGTAAAGCTGCGATGCCTTGCCCGGCCCGAGAAGATCGCCGCCGCAGCCGGCGAGTAAAACAAGCGTGCCTGCGCCCAGCAGAAGATGGCGGCGGTCGAGTGTGGAAGATGTTTGCGCGCTCATTTGGGTGTGTATCCTTCGCGGCGGTCGCCGAACAGAAGCTGTGTCGGCTGACGGTTCAATTTGTTCGTAAGACGGGTGAGGCTTTCGACCAGGCGACGAGCGTCGCCCACCAACTGGCCGAATTGGGCAAGGCCGTCGCCAGTGACGAAATCGTCGGAGTCCTTGGCGAGCTTGCCGATGTGCTTGATCGAAACGTCGGCGTCTCGCACGGCGAGGTCGACATGGCCCAATGTGTTTTGCATGTCGTCCAGGCTCGAATTCAATTTTTGCGTTCCCAATGCGAGATTGCTCAGCGTCGCGTCGATGTCGGCGGAATGGCGTTGGATCACGCTTGTCGTATCGCGGATGTTCGCGAGCGTGTCGGAAATCGCGCGGCGATTCTGTGGGTTCAAAACGTCGTTCAACGCATCGGCGATCTTGTTGAGCTTCGCCACTAGCTGCGGCGCGCTTTCGACAAGCTGCTGGATCGTCGACGGTTTGGACTTGATGACAGGATAGCGTTCTCCCGGTTTTCGGGTGACAAGCGGCGAACCCTTGCTGCCGCCGTCGATTTCCACATAAGTGCCGCCGGTCAGGCCTTCGCTTGCGATGCTGGCGACCGAATCTTCGTGTATTTTGACTTCGGGATTGATTTCCAATGTCGCGATGACGCGCTTGGGATCGTCGGGATCGAAATCGACGGCTTTCACGCGGCCCACATCAATGCCGTTGTAGCGAACCTTGGTGCCGTCGCCGAGGCCGGTGACGGAGCCGGTGAAATAGGTGCGATAGGTCTCGAACTCGTGACTATATTGCGCGCCGGCGAGCCAGAGGATCGCGATCACGATGCCTATGACACAGGCCAATACGAAGGCGCCGACGGCGGCGTAATTGGCTTTGGTTTCCATGTCCGGCCCTTCCTATGAATCCAACGCCGCGCGGCCGCGCACGCCGGAGAAATATTCCTTGATCCACGGATGTGGATCTTTGCGAAGCTCTGCGATCGTTCCCACCTTGATCTTCTTGTCGACCAGCACGGCGATACGGTCGGTCGTGGCGCGCAGGGTGTCGATGTCGTGCGTCACCATGAGAACAGTGAGGCCCAGGCTTTTCTGCAGGTCGCGCACCAATGCATCGAAGTTGCTGGCCGAGATCGGATCGAGGCCTGCCGTCGGTTCGTCGAGGAACAGGAGTTCGGGATCGAGCGCGAGCGCACGCGCAAGGCCCGCACGCTTCTTCATGCCGCCGGAAAGCTCGGAGGGATATTTCTTCGCAGTATCCTCCGGCAAGCCGACCATCGACAATTTCATTGACGCGATCTCGTTCATCAGGCTCTGGGTCATCTTGGTGTATTCGCGCAACGGCACCTGGATATTCTCGGCCACGGTTTGCGAACTGAACAACGCACCTTCCTGGAACAGCACGCCCCACCGCATTTGCAGGGCCCGCATCGAAACGCTGTCGGCATCTCCCACTTCTTGGCCGAAGACCTTGATCGATCCTTCCTTCTGCTGGTTCAGGCCGATGATGGTGCGCAAGAGAACCGATTTGCCCGTGCCCGACCCGCCGACAAGACCCATCACTTCGCCGCGCTTCACCTCCAGGTCGATATGATCGTGGATGATGCGATCGCCGAAACCGTTCACGATCCCGCGCGCGCTGATGACGACATCGCCGGTTTTTCCGTTCATCTGTCCGGCTGCGCTCACCGTCAAATCCCCAAGATCGAGAACATGATGGAAAACCCCGCATCGAGGACGATGACGAGAAACACGGACTCCACGACGGAACGTGTGGTGAGGCGGCCGACGCTTTCGGCGTTGCGTTCGACCTTCAAGCCTTCGAAGCAGCCGACCAGCGCGATCACGAACGCAAAGACCGGCGCCTTCACCATTCCCACCAGAAAGGTGTTCAGTGAGATAGCGCCCTGCAACTGACGCAGGAAAGCCGGGAACGTGATGTTCAGGTCGAAATAACACATCACCGCGCCGCCGATCATCGCCATGATGTCGGAATAGAACGTGAGGAACGGCAACGCGATCACCAATCCTGCCACGCGCGGCAGCACCAGCACGTCCACCGTGTTGAGACCGATGGTCTGCATCGCGTCGATTTCTTCGTTCACCCGCATGGTGCCGATCTGGGCGGTGAACGCCGAGCCGGAGCGACCTGCGATAATGATGGCGGTGATAAGGCCGCCAACTTCGCGCAGGATCGAAACGCCCAACAGGTTGATGGTGAAAATCTCCGCACCGAAACGCCGCAACTGATCGGCGCCCTGATAGGCGAGCACTACGCCGATGAGGAACGACAGCAAACCCACAATGGGCAAAGCGTTGATGCCGGTTTCCTCCACCTGATGGATGAAGGCTTTCCAGCGCAACTGCTTTTGCGGGCCGATGGTCTCCACCGTCTCGACCGTGACGCGGCCGAGATAGCCGAGCATCTCGTAACCCTGATTCATCGACTGCATGAAGCCGCGGCCGATGCGATAGAGAAATGGCGGACGCTCCATCTCCTGCGTGGGCGGCGCCTTGTGTTCGCGCTCAAGCGTGCCGAACAGGGGGCCGTAGCTTTCGGGAATGACGAACGAACGCACTTTCGCGCCGCCGTCTTCCAATGCGCGTTTGGTGCGCAGCAGAAGCCAGGCGCCCGCGCTGTCCAGCTTGTCCAATTCCTTGCCGTCGATTTCGGCTTCGCGTGCGCTCAAATCGAGCGCGCGCAATTTGGGGTCGAGCCGCGGCGCTTCGGGAAGCGTCCAGTCGCCGCCGACGACAAAGCGCAGAACATTGTCGCGCCGCTCGGTCTTGAACCAGGCGCGCTCCTCCACCGGCCGAACGTCTGTAAGACTGACCATCCCAATCCCAACACTAACCGCGAGTACGCATACCCCCTAGGGGGCTACTGACAATAAAGTTGCCGCAGCCTGAATACGGAACTCTTCAGGCTTCACTTCGTGCCACGAGATCGGACCAGAAAGCGCCTGCTCCCCGCTGGGCGACCTGTGCCCCCAACCTTTCCCCCCAAAACCGTTCGTTGCCCGCTTCGGTCTGCCAGGCCCACAGCCTGCGCGTCAGATGGTGCAGCGCGTATTCGGCGGTGAAGCCCATGGCGCCATGGACCTGATGGGCGATGCCGGTCGATAGCCGTGCGGCGCGGTTGGCCCGCAGCTTGGCGGCGGCGATTTCGAAGCCGGCGTCGCCTCTGTCCATTGCCTTGAACGCGGCGGCGGCGGCCATGCCTGCTGCGGCGGTTTCTTCAGCCAGCACCGCAAGCTGCTGCTGGATGGCCTGGAACTGGGCCAGCGGACGGCCGAACTGCTGACGTTCGCGCGTGTAGCCGACCGAGAGTTCGAGCGCATGGTCGAGCGCGCCCGCGATCTGTCCGGTGCGAAGAAGCGCAAGGGCTGCGAACATATCGGTGTCGTTCGCAACCGTTTCCGCTTTGGCATTCTCGAAGCGCAGCGTGTCGCGCGGTTCGCCAGCGGGATTGCCATGCTCCGCGAGCTTTGCATCGGCGCGCGAAAGAAGGAGCACCTTGCCGTCGAGTATCGCAACGATGTGCGAGGCATCGCGGCCCCACGGCACGCTTCGCAACTCGCCGGTGAAGCGATCTCCATCGCATTTGCCCGTTGCGTTGGGCGAGATGGTGACCATTGCGTCGGGCAGACGACCCAGCACATGTGTTGCCAGAATGGCTTCGGGCAGCGGTGCGGGCGTCGCGTGAGTGCCGCAGGCTTTCACGACGACGAGGGCGTCTTCCCAATTGCCGCCAAAGCCATCTTCCAAGAGAACGGCGGGAAGACCGGCTTCCACGATCTTCTTCCAAGATGCTTCGAGCGAAGAGGTTTTGGTGTCGCCCAGTACCTTGGCGGTGGTGTCGGCGAGCAGGGTGCGTAATTCGCTCATCTAAGGCCCAGCTCCCTTGCGATGATGCCGCGCAATATCTCACGCGTCCCGCCGCGCAGCGAGAACGAGGGCGAGCTTTGCAACAGGTAAGACAGCGTATCGTTGAATGCGTCGCCGGTTTCGAGCGTCACATCTTCGCGCGTATTGGCCTGTATCAAGCGCGGCAGTTCCTGTTCGAACGACGTGCCAAGGTCTTTCACCACGGCGGCGTCGACGGCCGGGTCTTCGCCCGCGGCCAGCTTGCCCATCACCGACATCGACATATTCCTGAGCGTCCACATCTCGGCGGTCATGCGGCCGATGAGCTGTTTTTCCAGTTCGGTCGGGTTGTCGCCCGTGATGCGCAGGAATTCGAGGAACAGGCGGATGGACGAGAGATAACGCTCCGGTCCGCTGCGTTCGAAGGCGAGTTCGGCGGTCACCTGCTGCCAGCCGCCGCCTTCGTTGCCGATCAACATGCTGTCGGGCACGAACACGTCATCGAAGAACACTTCGTTGAAATGGCTTTCGCCCGTCAGGTTGGCGATGGGTTTCACCGTCAGCCCGTCGCTGCGCATATCGACGAGGAATTGCGTCAGACCGGCATGGCGTGTTTCACCGTCGCCGGTGCGCACCAGCGCGATCATGTAGTGGGCGTGCTGGGCGGTCGACGTCCAGATTTTCTGGCCGTTGATGCGCCAGCCGCCGTCCACCTTGCGCGCCCGCGTGCGTACCGATGCGAGGTCCGAGCCCGAACCCGGTTCGCTCATGCCGATGCAGAAGAAGGCTTCACCGCGCGCGATGCGGGGCAGAATCTTCTCGCGCTGTTCCTCGGTGCCGTAGCGCGCGATCAGCGGGCCGCTTTGGCGATCCGCGACCCAATGCAGGCCGACGGGGGCGCCCGCGACCAGCATTTCCTCGATCACCACATAGCGTTCGGCGTAGCTCTTCTCGTGGCCGCCGTACTTTTTGGGCAGGGTCATGCCCAGCCAGCCGCGGGCACCCAGCTTGCGGCTAAATTCGGCGTCGCCGCCCGACCAGGATCGGGCCTTGGTGGCCGAGGCCGTCTGGGGCATCTCCTCCTTGAGAAAGGCCCGGACCTCCTGCCGCAAGGCTTTGGCCTTCGGCGGCATTTCAAACGGGGTGAAGTGGAATTTTCGCAACGAATGTCTCCTTAACCGCGCATTGTGAGGACGCGGCCGATCCCGCGCAACGGCTTGCCGCTGCGAGGTTTTTTCAGTTCCTAGTACTGGGAAGGTAGTCATTATGCACGAAGGAGCGTCGCGCTGCAAGCCCCTTGAGGAAAAATTTCCGGATGGCCAGCCCGTCCGGGCGGCCTAAGCTCCCCCTCCAGCCAAAATTCCGGAGGAAAATCATGGACTACGTTCGGCTCGGCAAAACGGGATTGAAGGTCTCGCGCATCTGCCTGGGCGCGATGACCTATGGCTCGCCCAACTGGCGCGACTGGGTGCTGGACGAGGAGGCAAGCCGGCCCTTCATCAAGCGTGCGCTGGAAGCGGGGATCAATTTCTTCGACACGGCCGATATGTATTCGGTCGGCGCCAGCGAGGAAGTGCTTGGGCGCGCGCTGAAGGATTTCGGGCCGTCGCGCGAAAACATCGTTGTCGCGACCAAGGTGTTCAATCCGATGGGCGAGGGGCCGAACGAGCGCGGGCTTTCGCGCAAACACATATTGCACGCGATCGACAATTCGCTGCGGCGTCTTGGGATGGATTATGTCGATCTCTATCAGATCCATCGTTTCGATTACGGCACGCCGATAGAGGAAACCATCGAGGCGCTGCACGACGTCGTGAAGGCGGGAAAGGCGCGTTACATCGGCGCGTCCTCGATGTTTGCCTGGCAGTTCGCGAAATATCTTTCGACCGCCGAAAAGATGGGCAAGACGAAATTCGTCTCCATGCAGAACCACTACAATCTCGTCTATCGCGAGGAAGAGCGCGAGATGATGCCGCTGTGCCGGGCGGAAGGGATCGGCGTCATACCGTGGAGTCCGCTGGCGCGCGGATTCCTGGCGGGCAATCGCAGACGGCAGGACAAGGGCGAGACCACGCGCGCCAAATCCGACGAATTCGCGCACCGGCTGTATTACAATGATGGGGATTTCCAAGTGGTCGACCGCGTGAGCGAGATCGCGGGCAAGCGCGGCGTTTCGAATGCGCAAGTGGCGCTGGCGTGGTTGCTGGCGCAGCCCGGCGTCACGTCACCGATTGTCGGCGCATCGAAACCGCATCATCTGGACGACGCGATAGCGGCGACGGAGTTGAAGTTGAGCGAGGATGAGATCAAGGCGTTGAAGGAACCGTACACGCCGCATCCGGTGTTGGGGCATATGTGACGCTACTTACCTCCCCCTACGCGGGAAGGTCGACGCGCGACAGCGCGGCGGGTGGGGACTCGCCGCGAAGACAGTGCGTGAAGGCCCCACCCGTCGTCGTGCCGATGCACGACGCCGACCTCCCCGCGAGGGGGAGGTAAGGGGATTACCGCCGCTCGGGCAATGCGGGTCTTGTTCCGCTCACGGGCCAGCTTTGCGTGTTGTCTTCGGCTGTCTGCGTCCAGCCGCCGCCGAGCGCCTGATACAGGCTGACATTCGATTGCAGGCGGGCGAGGCGTGTCTGCACCAACTGGTCTTCGGCGTTGAATAGGGTCTGCTGGGCTTGCAGGACGGCCAGCAAATCGGCCACGCCTTCGCGATATTGGATTTCGGAGATGCGCAACGCTTCGCGCGCATTGTCCACTTCGACGCCCAGATAGTGTTCCTGTTCGGCGAGCGCGGAGACGGTGCCGAGTGCGGATTCCACATCGGTGAAGGCGTTGAGCACGGAACTGCGATAGGTGGCGACGGCTTCGAGCTGCTGCGCCTTGGCGAGATCGCTTTGCGAGGCTTTCAACCCGCCATCGAAGATCGTCTGCAATACGGATGCGCCGATTGAGTAGAACAGCGTCGTGCCGTTGAACAACGAACCTAGCGCGCTGCTCGCGAAGCCGCCGGAGCCCGACAATCCGATGCTGGGGAAGAAGGCGGCGCGCGCGGCATCGACATTGCCGTGCGCTGAGGCAAGCGCGGCCTCGGCTTCGGCCACATCGGGACGGCGCAACAGCAATTCGGAGGGCATTCCCGGTTGCACCGGCGGCGGCTTGATCTCGGCCATGGTTTGCGCCGTTACATCGAAACCTTCCGGTGCGCGGCCAAGCAGTACCGCAAGAGTGTAACGCGCTTCGCGTTCCTGTTCGACAAGGCCGGGGATTTGCGCCTGCTGGGCTGCGACCTGTGCCTGTTCCTGGGCGAGATCGAGGTTGGACGACACGCCGTTCTCGACCTTCGCCTTCACGATGGCGAGCACGCGATTGACGGCGTCGACATTGTCGCGCGCGATCTTGATGCGTTCTCTCAGTGCGAGCACGTTAATGTAGGCGCGCGCGGTGTTGGACTCCACCGTCAACGCCACGGTTTGCTGCGCGTAGCGGCTGGCGCGCAGCGCATCTTCGGCGGAGAAGTAGCGGTTGCGGTTCTGGCCGAAGATATCGAGCTGGTAACTCGCATCGAGACCGAGGCTGAAGCTGTTGGAAGACGAGAAGCGTCCCGTTGTCGTGGTCACTCCGCCGGGGCCGGTGCCGATCGTGCGGCCGTGCGAGCCCTGACGGCTTGCATCGAAGCTGCCGTTCAAGGTGGGAAATAACGACGAGCGCGCGATGCCCGATTGCGCTTCGGCCTGCAGCACGCGGGCATAGGCGGCTGCTATGTCGAGATTGTTCGCCTGCGCATCCGACACCATTCCCGCCATTTCAGGGCTGCCGAAGGTCGTCCACCAATCGGCTTTCGGCCACACTTGCGCATCCGACATGATCGGCGCGGTGAAGCCTGCGGCGGGAACGTCGGTGGTTTTGAGTGCTTGAGGGACGGGCGTCGTGCATCCGGCGGCGACCAGTGCCAACACGATGGCCGATGAGGAATTGAAAAATCGGTTCATTAAAATCACTCGCTTGGAGGGGCACCCGTGCCGCTTTCATATCCGCTGCCAAGCCGAACACAAGCCCTGCAGCGGGAGCTCGGCCACCCGCCGGAATCATGAATTGCGCACTACCGGCGAACCCGGATGCAAACGCCTGAATTATCAGGATGGTTCCGAAGGCCACATCGCGTCCTCACGAAACGGCCATGTTGGGCGGCAGACAAAGGGCACAACATTTTCGTGAAGTGGCCGAAAACGAAACGGGCCGCGTGGGGGACGCGGCCCGTCGACTTCCGGTCTTTATGGGGGAATGACCGGATCAGGCGCCGCCAAGTCCGCCCTTGCGGACGACCTTGAAGCGCTGAAGCTGCATGCTCGCCAGACCCATGTTCGGATCGATTTCGAGCGCCTTCTGATAGTCTTCATACGCGGCGCGGACATTGCCGAGCGCCTCGTTCACGATCGCACGATCGTAATAGGCGATGGCCGGCTTCTTCGCGCCGAGTTCGAGACCCTTGGTGATGTCGTCGAGCGCGGCCTGATAACGGTGCAGCGAGATCATCACCGCGCCGCGATCCACATAGCCTTCGCCCAGCTTCTCGTTCAGCTTGAGACCGGCATTGTAATCGGAAAGCGCGCCGTGCAGATCGTCGATGCGTCCCTTGAGGATGCCGCGGTTGATCAGCGTGGCGGCACGATCCTGCACCGACAACGAGATGTTCTCGAGAGCGGCGTTGCAGGTCTGCACGCCGCCCAGCGGTTCGCCGTCGAACTCGGCGGCCTTGTAACAGTCCGCAGCGGCGCCATTGCCCAGAACGGTAACGGCGGCGTCAGCCGACGTCGCTGCAAAGGCCAATCCCGCAGCACCCACAATGGCTGCCGAGAGCTTGTGAAATTTCATGATTCCCTCCCCTGATGAGGCAACTTGATTGTTGCACAAAAGCCGCATCCGGTCCATGGCAGGAATAAGGTATTTCCAAGGCATTTCAGGCTCTAAGCAGCTATGTAGGTTGCCAAATCGCGGCACCTCGCAAGTTGCGATTTGTATCGTATTTTCGCGCTCAAACGTCTCGCAAAGGAGAGTCCATGACCTGGCCTGCGCTCGCACCGCTTGTGCTTCTGAGCATCTCAAATGTGTTCATGACGTTTGCCTGGTACGGCCAGCTCAAATTTCCCAACACCTCGCTGCTGATCCTGATTCCGGCGAGCTGGGCCATCGCCTTCTTCGAATATTGCTTTGCCGTGCCCGCCAACCATTACGGCCATCAGGTCTATTCGGCGGCGCAGTTGAAGACGATGCAGGAGGTCATCACGCTGGTGGTGTTCGCCGTGTTCTCGGTGACCTATCTGGGCGAGGCGATCAAATGGAACCACATCGTCGCCTTCGGCTTCCTCGTCTGCGCCGCGTTCTTCGCCTTCAACAAGTGGAGCTAGGCGGCAAGCATCCACACCGCCATGGCGATCATCATGCCTTGCCCGATCATCGCGGCGTTCGACAGCCTTTAGTGGACGAACGGATTTTCGCTGAATTCCTCGACCGCCCGCATCGGAACGTAAAGCGCCGGATTGGCGCCCAGATAGAGCACCAGCGTCATCTGCTTCTTCTTCGCGTCCCATTTCATCTGGGGCGCGATGCCGCCGGGTTTGCGGAAGGTGTCGCCGTCGAAATCCATCTTGCGGGGTTCGACCTTGTTCCAGCCTGCGGCGAGGCGCGCGACCATTTCTTCGCGCAGGGATTGGCGTTCCTCTTCCGTGGTTTCGGGGCCGATATTGGTGGTGTCGGGCGCGCTGACGCGGACCTGTCCGTCTTTTTCGATCTCCAGCCAGGCGGCGATGATGGTGTCGGAGGACTCATACGTGCCCTCCCAATGCCCCATGGGCGGTGTGTGGCGCGAGCAACCTGCCAGCACCAAAAGTGCAACCATAGTGAGGGCGGCCCTGCGCATCAGGCGTCCTTCCTTCCGACTCATGGCCGGAATTTGTGGAGAATAAGCCCTAACAGCCGGTTTCGCATGGCTGATGTGACGATCCCACCCTTGCACCGGGCGGAGGGCGGCTTATACCCACGCCCTTCTCTTTGAACGGGATTT
>DASZYI010000108.1:0-5123 GCA_035545475.1 Rhizomicrobium sp. | reverse complement strand
ACGGGGATGCGGCCCTTCGCGGTTTTCACCGCGAGCGCCACGAGTTCGTTGCGTTCGTCGGTTGTCAGCGTGCTGGGTTCGCTGGTGGTGCCGTTGACGAGGATGCCGTGACTGCCGCCTTCGATCTGACGTTCGATCAGGCGGGCATAGGTTTCATAATCGACCTGGCCGTCTTTGAACGGCGTGATGAGCGGCGGAATGGAACCTTTTAGCCAGGAAAGATCGCTCATCACACCAGCGCCTCTTCGCGATTGGTTTTGAAACCGGGTTGCGCGCCGAGAAGGGCGGGCGGTTCGGCAAGGCTTTCTTGCCAGAGAAGCGACTCCTGCCAGATATGGAACGGCTGGTCCTGAATCGTGAGTTCGTAGACCGGGCCCTGATCGTGCGAGGCGTGGTTGTGGATCGCCCAGCCGGGTGCGGAGAGCATGAGGTCGCCCGCTTTCCACTCGTAGTGCTTGCCGGCAACGCGGCTGTAGCCCGCGCCGCTGAAATAATAGTTGATGGCAGCCGACGCATGGCGATGCGGGCGGTCGATGATGTTGGGCGGACGCACTGTCATGGTGGCGAAGAAACTGGGTGTGGTGCCGTTGGTGCGGCCGGTGAGCTGATTGTAGAGAAGATATAAGCGGCGTCCGCGATATTTCGCGCCGAGCGCGGTGAGCTTGTCCAATTCCTGCTTCACCTTCTGCCATTCCCAGAAATTCGGATTGGATTCGACGGCGGGCGGATTGATGAGACGCTCGTAAGACATCAGCCACGCGTCATTGCCGGGGATCTGAAACAGATCCTTGATCTTCATTGAACCGGCCATTGCGCTTTTGTCATGCGCGGCTGCTTCGGGAACGATGCCGGTGGTCTTCTTGTCTTCGACAAGATGCACGTTCAGCAGACGCAGCAGTGCCGCATTGGAATAGGTCAGGCGCAGTTGCGGCTTCTTCGTGTTGTTCTCGTAGGTGATCGATGACCACGAGGGGATATTCCAGACATCGTATTGCGCGAAATCGAATTCGGCGCTGCCGGTTTTGGCGTGGCCGCCGCCGCCGATCGAGAAGCCGACTTCGGTGGCGTTGTGGCGATAGGGTTTGGTGCGTTCGCCCGGTTTGAGCGCGGCGAGGCGCACTTCGATTCCAGGGGCGAGGCCCTGTCCGCGCGCACACGCCATCGGGTGAACGATGCGGACCTGGCGTTCGATGGGATCGGCAACGTCGAGCGACAACAGCCGTTCGGCTTCGCGTTCGATGGTTTCGCCGCTGATGACGACCGGCTCCCAGATTTCGTTTTGCGTGGGAACGGAAGGATTGGCGGCGAGGAATTTTGCTTCGGTCACGGTTTTTTCCTCAAGTGGCGCGGAAGGAAAGAGGCGCGGGCGCCGGTGTCGGCAATTCGCGGCCCAAACCTTTTTCGCGCGCGAGACGATGGAGTTCTTCGGCAAGAGCGAGATCGGCGGTGCCGGTCCCCAGCGATTTGAACAGGGTGAGATCGGCGGATGCTGGGCGCGATGTGTTTGCGGCGACGAGTTCGCTCACGGTTTTGAGAGATGCGGGCGCTAATTTCGCCGCGATGAATTCCGAGCCGAGCGCGAGGGCCTGTTCGATGCTGTCCGTGGCGACGATGGTGCAACGCGAGAGCAGAGCGGGGGAAAATTCCATGCGCTCCGGCGTGATCGCGCCCATCGCGTTGATGTGCGCGCCGCGTGTGGGCATGCCGGCGGTGAGGAATGGCTCTTTTGCGCGCGTGACGAGCGTGATGATGGGCGCATTCGCAACCGCCTTGCCGACGTCATCGAAACTTTCGGTGTTGAGTCCGAGTTCGTTTTGCACGCGTCTGGCGAAAGCTTCGCGGCGTTCGGCGTTGCGGCCGTAGATGCGCACCGATTTGAGTTTGCGCACAAGGCTAACGGCTGCGACTTGCGCCAGCGATTGTTTGCCGGTGCCGCAAATCGCCAGAAGATCGGCGTCGTTGGCGGCAAGCATATCGGTGACGAGACCTGCGATACCGGCTGTGCGAAGCTGACCCATCGCGAAGGCTTCGATAATGGCGAGCAGCTTGCCCGTTTCGGCATCCCAGAGGATTTCGAGCGGGGTCGCGCCCTTCGGCGTGTGCGCCCATGTCTTCACGCCGAGCAGCGAGGTGTCGGTGAAGGCGGCGCCGATGGCATGCATATTGCCGCCATCCCAGGCGAGATGCGTTTTCTCCATGTTCTTCGCGTTGCCCTTCGCCTGCCTGAGCATGGCTTTGCGCAACAGCGCGATGGCCTGGCCGAGATCGAGCGCCAAATCCTTTTCACCGATCCAGATGGGCGCGCTCACGTTCGGTCTCCGAAGGGGGAGGCGACCGGCGGCTTGATTTGCATGGTGTTGCAGAAGGCGGCATGGGCGAGATACCGGCCGACCGTCAGCATAACGCCGACCAGTGTTTTGTGATCGGTGAGTTTCAGGAACGCTTCGGCATCGGCGCGCGCTCCGCGGCCTTGCGTGCGCGCCATGGAAAGCGCCAGCGTTTGCGCTGCTTTCTCCGTCGGCGTAAGGCGCGTGGTGTTGTCGGGCGCAAGGCGTTCGACGTCTTTCACCCAGGCTTCGGATAGGCCGAGCTTCAACGCCAGGCGTTCGTGCTGCACGCGTTCGTAGAAGTTCTCGCTCCATGTCGCGAGCGTGAGCGCCAGCAACTCCACCAGATTGTGCGGCAGCGCTTCCTTCAAGACCTCGGTGAAGCGGTTGAAATGGTAAAGCGCCTCCGGCTGATGCGCGGCGATCTGGAAAAATTCGCCCAGATACCCAAGACGCTCCACTTTCGCGGCCAGCTCATCCTGGAGCTTTGGCGGCAATGCGTCGTAGGAAATGCGCGGGACTTCGATCACCTTGCAGAGCCTTGATTTTTGCGCGAAATTCTATTCATTCGAATTCGAAGTGTCTAGCACGGCACCCACGCCTTCCGGAGGAAAACATGAGCATCCCGTCGCAGGTTGAAACGCAATTCGTGGGGCTGGAATCGCCCACAGCACCGCGTTTCGGCCACGGCTCCTATCCCTGTCAGGGGCTTTACTGGACGCCCAAAGGCAAGCGCCCGAAGGTGGCGTTCATCGCCAACCACTACAATGTCGACTTCACCGAACATTATCTGGCGCCGTTCATGGCGGAGCGCGGCTACGGCTTTTTGGGTTGGAACACGCGCTTTCGCGGCGCGGAAGATCAGTTCCTGCTCGAACACGCGTTGATCGACATCGCGGTCGGCATGAAATGGCTGCGCGAACAAGGCGTGGAGAAGATCGTGCTGCTCGGCAATTCGGGCGGCGGGTCGTTGATGGCGGCGTATCAGGCGGAATCGCAGAAGCCGACATTGGCGAAAGATGCGAAGGGCGTGGTGCAGGAAGCGTTGCAGTCCTTGCCGGGCGGACAGCTTTACATTTCGCTCAACGCGCATCCGGGGCGGCCGGAAGTGCTGACCAACTGGATGGACGGTTCCGTGATCGACGAAACCGATCCGACCAAGACCGATGAATCGCTCAATCCGTTCAATCCCGACAACGGGCCGTCCTATTCGCCCGATTTCATCAAGCGCTATCGCGCCGCGCAGCGTGCGCGCAACCAGCGCATCACCGATTGGGCGAAGAAGGAATTGGCGCGGGTGAATGCGGCGGGCATTCCGGATCGCATATTCCCGTTGTTCCGCACCTGGGCCGATTTGCGGTTCATGGATCCGGCCATCGATCCGTCGACACGGCCGTGCCCCGGCTGCTATCGCGGCGATCCGCGCGTGGCCAATCGCGCGCCATCGGGCATCGGGCGGGCAAACACGTTGAAGACGTGGCTTTCGATGTGGAGCCTGGAAACCTCGCAATGCCGCGGCGAGGTGCATCTGGGGCACATCACCATGCCGTCGCTGGTGATCCAGAGCACGGGCGACATGGGCGTGTTCCCAAGCGACGGCAAACTGATCTTCGCAAGCCTTGGTGCTACGGACAAAACGCTGGAAACGCCTGCGGGCGCGCATTATTTCGAAGACGATCCGAAGCTGCGCCCGATGGTGGCCGATATGATTGCGGCGTGGACGGAGAAGAGGGTTTAGATAGTTAAACCCTCCCCTTGAGGGAGGGTTTTTCTTTTTTAGTTTTCCTTCATCGCCGCGGCCAGATGCGCCACGCGTTTGCCTATGGCTTCGAGCATGGTGTGATACGCCGCGTTCTTTAGCGCGCCGTGCGGTTCGAAAGCGTCGGCGGCGTTGGGGACGGCGAGTTGTTCGGCAACGACCAACACAAATATCCCGCTCAATATTTGCCGCAAATGTGCAAGCCCGCGCACGCCGCCCCATGGGCCCGGTGAAGCCGACATGATGCCGGCAACCTTGCCGCGGAAAGCACGAAGCGTTGTTTGCGTTTCGCCCGGTGCTGGGCGCGAAACCCAGTCGAGCGCATTCTTCAGCAAGCCGGGCATCGAGCCGTTGTATTCGGGAGCGGCGATCAGATAGCCGTCCGACTCCACAAACAGATCGCGCAGTTTCTTCACGCCTTCCGGCATGCCTTCTATTGCTTCCAGATCGGGATCGTAGAAGGGAATGTTGAAGTCTTTCAGATTCAACACCTGCACCTCGGCGCCCGCCGCGCGGGCGCCTTCGGCTGCAATTTCGACAACGCGGCGGTTGTAGGAGTCCTTCCGCGTCGATCCGGCGAATGCGATGAGTTTGACCTTGTCGCTCATCTGTTCCACGCCGATCCCGCCCAATCGGCCGCGAGCTTGCCGTCTTTCGGCACCGGCACTTCCTTGATGCGTTCCGGCACGTCGTCATATTCCAGGCGCAACGCGCGGCACGTCACCGCGTGCAGGTGATAGCACATCGAATGATAGGTGAGTTCGAGAATGTCTTCGTCGGACATCTGTTTCTTCAACGCCTCGAACACACCATCGGGCACGCGGCCGCGATCCAGCACGAGGCAATCGACATAGGCGAGCACTGCGCGTTCCAGCGGCGAATAGAGATCGGAAACGCTCCAGTTGGGAATTGCGGCGATCTTTTCCTCGGAAACGCCGTTCCTGCGTGCGGCCTTGCAATGCTGCGAAAACACGAACTGGCTTCCCACTTCGAAGCCCACGCGCAGCAGCGCAATTTCGCGGATCGCCGGATCGAGC
>DASZYI010000107.1:0-57371 GCA_035545475.1 Rhizomicrobium sp. | reverse complement strand
CACATGCCGATCGATCTCGTCCCCGGCGACACGGTCACGGCCACGCCGAACGCCGTGACGCTCGCGCATGTTTCCAAGGACACGCTGGATACAAGCCTGTCATGGCGGCGCGGCGTTCTCGTGTTCGATCGCACGCCGTTGTCTGAAGCCGTCCGCGAATTGAACCGCTACAACACCGAAAAAGTCGTCATCGCCGATCCGCAAACGGCGCAGACGACTATCGGCGGCACATTCGAAGCCACCAACGTCGCAGGCTTCGTACGTGTCGCGCATGCCGTTCTCGGCCTTCGCGTTCAGTACAGGCCGGGAGAAACCGTGATCTCGCAATGACACGCGATTGGGGGAAGCGCCGAATTCTTTCGTCTCCATCCATAGGAGCCTCACGCTCCTTCAAGGGGGGACAATGAATACACAGCGCCTTTCTCGCTATCTCGCATCCGCCAGCTTCCTGTTCGCGACGGGCTTTGCCGCAACCGCAACCGCCCAGGATTTCAACGTCCCCAGCGGCGACCTCAAATCCGCGCTCGACGCCTACGCCACGCAATCCGGCACGCAGCTGATGTATGGCGACCGCCTCGTCGAAGGTGTGCAGACCAAGGGCGTCCACGGCGCGCTTTCGCCCGATGCAGCGCTGACCCGCATTTTGAGAGGAACCGGCTTCGAAATGCGCCGCGATGCATCGGGCGCGATTGCGATCGTGCGGCAGGAGGCGAGTGACGCGCAGCTCGAACCCTCCCTGCAGATTGCGCAAGCCGCGCCTGCTCGGCAATTGGTTGAAACGGTGACCGTTACCTCTTCCAAACTCGGCGGCGCAGATGTGCAGAGTGTTCCCATCGCGATCACCGCGATGAGTCAGGAGCAACTTACGGCGACACAAACGGCGGGCGGTCCCGATCTCGTTAAGAACGTCCCCAACCTGACGTTCTCGAAAACCAACTTCACCGGTTACAACATCCAGATCCGCGGTATTGGCACGCAAGCCATCTCGGTCACCACCGATCCTGCCGTCGCAGTTTCGTTCAACGATGTGCCGTTCCTGCGCAATCATTTCTTCGAACAGGAATTCTTCGATGTTAGCCAGGTCGAAGTCCTGAGAGGCCCGCAAGGCACGCTCTATGGGCGCAACGCGACGTCCGGCGTTGTCAACTTGATCTCTGCCAAACCCACCGATCATTACGAGGCGATGGCATCGGTCGATGTCGGCAACTACAACAATCGCCGCCTTGAAGGCATGCTGAACCTCCCGCTCTATGACGACAAAATCGATCTTCGAGTGGCCGGCGAATGGACCAAGCGTGACGGTTACGCCTTCAACGAACAGACGCAACATTCGACAGATGGCCGTAATCTGTGGTCCGGCCGCGTCTCGCTTACCGTGCGTCCGATCGACAAACTATCGGCCACCTTCGTTTGGGAGCATTTCCAGGAAGACGACGACCGCACGCGTTCCACCAAACAGCTTTGCCGGAAGGATCCAGGCCCTTCCGTCGTCGATGGTCCCACCGGCCCGCAAGTGCCGAACTTTACCAGCAATTTCGGGGCCATTTACCTCAGCCAAGGCTGTTTGCCTGTTTCTCTGTATTCACCAGAAGCATTCCAGACGCCCAATGCGGCCGCGACGCCTTTCATCGCGGCGCTCACAGTCTTCACTCGCTACCTTCCGGCGAATGCCGATCCTTATTCTGGCCTGACGCAAAACCCGGATTTGCGCGTGATCGACTCGTTGGTCGATCCGCACTACACGGCGAAGAATGATACCTACGAACTCAATGTGGATTTCGATGTCACGCCGGAACTTACGCTTACATCGCAGACGGCATACAATCAGGACCATCTCTATTCGACGGAAGATTTCAATCGCTACAACACTGCGCCAAATTTCTTTCACGACATAGGCGGTCAATCACTCGTCGGCCAGGATGGGCAGTTCTGCGATCCGCAACTTGGATGTTCCACGAGGTTGGTAGGGCAGGACGTCTCGCGCGAACATGCGCACCAGTTCTATCAGGAAGCGCGCCTGGCCTCGAATTTCAGCGGCCCCATCAATTTTGTCGCCGGCGCAAACTATCTGACCTATTCCACGGTCGAGGATTATTTTGTGATGTCCAATGTCATCACGATGTCGACCATGTTCTTCAACTACTTTCTGGGCGGCGGGCCACTGCCGAACGACGCGCCGCATATTCCGTTTGATGCGAGCATCGCCAACGGATGCATGCCGCAGCCGGCATCGCAACAATTGTTGCAGACGGCGTTACTGGGATTGGGTTGCGGGTGGGTCGATCCCAATTCGCTCGAAACTCTCGATGGCGAAGGCCACAATTACTTCCGCAGCCAGAACCCGTACCGCCTGCATTCGTGGGCCGGTTTCGGAGAAGTCTATTACCAATTGACACCAGACCTGAAATTGACCGGCGGCCTGCGCTTCACCGATGACCAAAAAAAGTTCGAAGAATACCCGAGTTGGACGATGGTTGTCGGCAAGGGTTACCCTAGCGGTGGCATTCTGAAACAGGAATGGAAGGAGATCACCGGCCGCGCCAACGCGACGTGGACCCCGAAACTGGACTTTACCGACCAATCTCTTTTTTATGCGTCCTTCGCTCATGGCTACAAAGGCGGCGGTGCCAATCCACCTGGCGTGATACCGATCACCAGCGGCGGCGGGGCTATCATCAACTCGCCAAGCAATCAGACCCATCCGTTGACGTTCAAACCGGAATACAACAACGCTTTCGAGCTAGGCACAAAGAACACGTTGCTTGATGGTACGATGACCCTGAACGGAGATGTATTCCTTTACAAATACAAGAACTATCAGATCTCCCAAATCGTTGACCGCACCTCGATCAACCTCAATTTCGATACAACGGTCAGAGGCGCCGAGATGGAGTCGACCTGGGAGCCGGTGCCCGGCCTGCGTTTCAATCTGGCTGCGGGCTATGAAAATGCAACGCTGGACGACGGTTCAGAGGCCATCGATCTGATGGACCGCACGGCGGGACACAGCGACTGGATGGTCGTCAAACCGTTCATGACCATGACTTCAAACTGCATTTTGCCGAGGGACGTGGTCAACGAACTCCTGCAGCAGACTGTGCCCGCTTATGGCTGTGCAACGGCATACACACCTGGTTCGTGGATTCCTAATGCCTATGTCGATCCGGTCACGTTTGCGCCTTACCAGCCCGATCCCCCCGGTTATCCCGGCTATCACGGATTCGATCACACCACTGCGCCGAACAATGGCGAGGGTTTCGACAAGGACATCAGCGGCAATCAGCTTCCAAATGCTCCGCACTTCACGATGTCGTTGGGTGCGCAATACTCCATGCCCCTGTCGGAGGTCTGGGCCGGAACCTTGCGTGGCGATTTTTACTGGCAGAGCGACAGCTTCGCCCGAGTGTTCAACGATCGCCCGTATGACGAACTTCGCGGCTACACCAATCTGAACTTCGCCCTGATCTTCACCAATCAGGATGGCTGGCAGGCGATGGCTTATGTGAAGAACGTCCTCGATACCACCGCCATCACCGGAGCCTTCCTCAATTCCGACGATGCCGCGCTCACCACGAACGTCTTCGTCACCGATCCGCGCCTGTTTGGCATCCGCATCACCAAGAACTGGTAACCGAACCTCCAGCGGAAAAAGAAAAAAGGCGGCGGAGCGATCCGCCGCCTTTTTTGCAATATAATTTCCCGCGCCCGCATCTTCCACGCGCCCCCATCTCCTCTAATCTCTGAAAATTCTTGGGCCCGCCGCCTTCCGAACGGAGGCGGGCTTGCGTCCCAGTATATGTAGGCCAACCCTCGAACCGCGGGACGTTCAGGGGATGACGGACACATCAGAAGCCGACCGTGGAAATGCCGGTGCGCGCAGCCTGGAAATGATCGCGCGCGCCGACATCGACGCCTGGTTCGTGCGCGAGGTATTGCCCTTGGAAGCCGCACTCACCCAGTATTTCCGCCACAACTGGCGCGATGCGGCCGGCGCTGCGGACTTCCTTCAGGATGTATATTTGCGCGTCTACGAAGCGGCCGCCAAGGAATTTCCCATCTCCACCCGCTCTTTCGTTTTCACCATCGCGCACAATCTGCTGGTCGATCGCGTCCGTCGCGCCAAGGTGATCCCGCTCGAAGCGGTTGAAAATCTCGAAGCGCTCAATGTGCCTGCCGATGTGCCGGGGCCGGAAGCCCATGCGGTCGCGCGCGATGAATTGCGCCGCCTCGAAGCCGCGCTGGAGAAACTGCCGCCGCGCGCGCGTCAGGCCTTTGCGCTCCATCACATCGAAGGCCTCACCGTGCGCGAGATCGCGCAACGCATGTCCATCGGCGAGCGCGGCGTCACCTGGCATCTGAACGAGGGTCTGCGCGCGTTGGCCACAGCCCTTTATGGCGAGGGCGAAAAGCCATGAGCGACAAAGCCGCGGACACGGAACGCGAAACGCGCGCCGGCGCGGGCCCCGCGGAGGCGCGGCGCATCGAAGCCGCAGATCGCATTCTCGCGCGCCGTCTGTCGCCCGACTGGAACGAGGAGAGCCAGCGCGAACTCGACGCCTGGCTCGAAGATCCCGCCAATCGCATCGCCTATCTGCGTCTCGATTCGGTATGGGATCGGGCAGGGCGGCTGGAAGCGTTTCGTCCGCTCAAACGCCCCGTCACCGCGCCCGCGCCGCAATCGCGCCGCCCGCTGATCTTCAAATTTGCCGCCGCCGCGGCCGCCGCTGCGGCCATTCTGGTTTCGTCGCTCTATTTTGCGCAGCCTTCGATGCGCACCTATGCAACGGCGGTGGGCGAGCGGCAGACGATCACCCTCACGGATGGGTCCACCATCGCGCTCAACACCAATTCGGTGCTGAAGCTTTCCGCCAATGCGAATGCGCGTATGGCCGTGCTCGAACGCGGCGAAGCCTTCTTCCAGATCCGGCACGATGCTACCCGCCCGTTCATCGTCACGGCGGCGGGCCATCGCATCACCGATCTGGGCACCAAATTCATCGTGCGCGAGGAAACCGATGCCCTGAAGGTGACGCTCATCGAAGGCCGCGCCCGCATCGAAACGTCCGGTACGGCCAGACATCGCGCCACCGATCTCACGCCCGGCGAAACCGTCATCGCTTCGGCGGGCGCGCTTGAGAAAACCATGCGTCCCGTCGCCAAGCTCCGCAACGAAGTCTCGTGGCAACGCGGCGTGCTCGTGTTCGAGAACGCCACGCTGGCAGATGCCGCCCGCGAGCTCAATCGCTACAACGCGCAGAAACTCTTCATCGCCGATGCTGGCGTGGCGAAGCTGAAATTCGACGCGACCATACCGACCAACGGCATCCAGACGTTCACGCGCGTCGCCCAACAGGTATTCGGATTGAAAATCGAAAGACGTGACGGAGAGGTGATCGTCTCGCGCTGAGAAGCGCGCAGGGCGTGTCCGTCAACTGCAACAGGGGGAACTGATGAAGCTCACATGCCGCACTCTCGCTCTGGCGACAGCCATGGGCTCGCTGCCCTTCGCGGCGGCTGCCCAGGATTTCAACGTGCCGAGCGGCGATCTGAAGGCGGCGCTCGACAGCTACAAGGCCCAATCGGGCGTTTCGCTGTTCGTGCCGCGCGATGCGGTGCGCGGCGTGCAGACCCACGGCGTCAAGGGCGATCTCGCTCCCGACGAGGCGCTCACCCGCCTGTTGCGCGGAACGGGTTTCACCTCGCGGCGCGATCCCTCCGGCATGATCGCCATCATCCACGACCGCCAGGCCGCCGAAAGCGAAATCGTAACGCCCAACATCACGCTCGCCCAAGCCACGCCCGCGCCGCGCGCAGCGGTGGAAACGGTGACGGTGACCTCGTCGAAACTGGGCGGAGCCGATGTGCAAAGCATCCCCATCGCCATCACCGCGATGAGCCAGGAGCAACTCACCGCCACGCAAACCGCAGGCGGCCCAGATTTGGTGAAGCAGGTGCCGAATCTGACATTTACGAAGACAAACTTCACAGGTTACAGCATTCAAATTCGCGGCATCGGCACGCAGGCGATCTCGGTTTCGACGGATCCGGCCGTGGCCGTGGCGCTGAACGATATTCCGTTCATCAGAAATCATTTCTTTGAACAGGAATTCTATGATCTTGCGCAAGCCGAAGTTTTGCGCGGGCCGCAGGGAACGCTCTATGGGCGCAATGCGACGGCGGGTGTGGTCAATCTGACGACCGCGCGTCCCACCGATCAGTTTGAAGCTATGGCTTCCGGCGATATTGGCAATTACAAGAACCGCCGTTTCGAGGGAATGATCAATCTTCCCATCGTTGATGATCGGCTGGATGTGCGCCTTGCAGGCGAATGGACCAAGCGCGACGGCTACACGACCAATGCGCTCACCGGCGATCAGGTGGACGGACGCAATCTCTGGTCAGGCCGTCTATCTATCGGCTGGAAGCCGATGGAAAATCTGAAAGCCACGCTTGTCTGGGAGCATTTCTCCGAAAACGACGACCGTATGCGCACGGCCAAACAGTTGTGCAAGAACGACCCCGGCCCCTCGACCGTGCTGGGGCTCACTGTACCCGATACCGGGGCTTACAACGGCTTGGGTCAGGCATTCGCAGTCACGACCGCCAAATTAAGCCAGGGCTGCCTGCCCGAAAGTCTCTACTCGCCCGATTCCTTCCAGGTCCCGAACGGTTATTCCCTGCCTTATGTCACGGCGGGCTATGTGAGCACCGCGATGGATTCGCGGATCGATCCGTACGCAAGCACCAAACAATCTTCCGATTTGCGCGTTATCGAAACGCAAATCAATCCAATATATCGCGCGAAGAACGACACGATAGAATTGAACGCCGACTACAATGTCACGCCGTCGCTCACCTTCACATCGCAAACCGGTTACAATGAAGACTTTCTGTGGTCGACGGAAGACTACAACCGCTTCAATACGAGCCCCGGCGTTTTCCGTCCGACCGATGCCTTTTTCCCAACGGCGCGTACCGGTAGTCTCGTCAGCCCTTATTCGAATTGCGCGACGAATTTCACAACGGCCAACGGCATGACGGACCCGCTTCCGGCGGACGGCACTTATTATTTCGGCGACCCTCAACTTGGTTGCAGCAATCGCCTCGTGGCGCAGGACGTTTCGCGCGAGCACGCTTGGCAATTCAGTCAGGAATTGCGTCTGGCTTCCAGCTTCTCCGGCCCGTTCAATTTCAGTGCGGGCGGGAACTTCATGCACTACGAAACGGTCGAGGACTATTATGTCTTCGCCAATGCCTTGACTTTGTTTGCGGCGACTTCCGCCTCAAGCGATACCACCGAATGGATACCCGGCGTCACCGACAATAGCGAGTGCTTGGCCGCAGATGCGTTTGGTGTCCACAGCGGCGGTTTCGGCCAACAATATAACGACCCAAATCATGGTGCGGGCCAACCGACATCGACCTGCTATTCCATTGATCCCAATCCGCTCGATCAGGTGGATGACGCAGGCCACAACTATTTCCTCAGCCGCAATCCCTACACGCTCAATTCCTATGCAGGGTTTGGCGAGGCCTATTACAACGTCTTCAGGGACCTGAAACTGACCGGCGGTTTGCGCTGGACCGACGACCAGAAACATTTCACCGATATTCCGAGCGAGCTGCTGGCAAACGGATATGGCTACATGGCCACCGGCGTTGTCGACCAGACGTGGAAAAAATTCACCGGACGCTTCGCCGCCAACTGGACGCCAAAGCTCGATTTCACCGATCAAACGCTGATCTACGGCTCCTATGCCCACGGTTACAAGGCCGGTGGCGCCAATCCGCCGGGCGCTGCACTTTACTCTTATGGTGCAGGCGCGGGCGTGCAGGGCGTCCCCATCCACCCGCTCACCTTCGAGCCAGAATACATCGATGCCTTCGAATTGGGCACGAAGAACGGATTGATCGACGGCAGTGTCACGCTCAACGGCAACGTCTTCTTCTATGACTACAAAGGCTATCAAATCTCGGAGATCGTCGATCGCACGTCGATCAATCTGAATTTCGATGCCACCGTAAGGGGCGCCGAACTGGAAGCCAGTTACGAACCGCTGCCCGGTCTGCGCTTCCATTTCGCAGGCGGGTATGAAAACACCCGCATCAAGGATGGCCAGTCCGCTGTCGACTTGATGGACCGCACAGCGGGTCATGCGGGCTGGATGGTGATGAAACCGTTCGTCACCCAGTCGTCGAACTGTATCTTCCCTGAATATGTGGTAGCCGCGATGCTCGGCGGAGGAGGACAAGGCTATGTCGGCGCCTCTGCCTGCGGTTACGCCTATCAGTCGGGCCAGGATCCTGTCGTCACCGGCGTATATCATTCCTCCTGGGATGGCGCGGACGATCCATCGCGAGGTCTCGTCAACGGGCAGCCCTATTACGTGCAGGGCACGCCTCCGTTCACCACGACGCAAGGTTATCCCTATCCGTATCCAGCTTCCACGAACGGTTTGATTTACACTGGTTTCGATCCGCTCGCAGGAACCCCGGGCGATCCCTACACGGGCCAGAACACGTTCAACGGCATCGACTACGGTCCGGTGCCGAACAACGGTGCCGGTTTCGCGAAAGACGTCGGCGGCAACGAATTGCCCAATGCGCCGCGCTTCACTATTTCCGCCTCGGCGGAATACTCCACACCGATCACGGCGGATTGGGCGGGCACATTCCACATCGACTATTACTGGCAGGATTATTCCTGGGCGCGCGTGTTCAACGACAATCCGTATGACCGGATTCGAGGTTATACCAACGTCAATCTGGCGCTGATACTGACAAGCCAGAACGGCTGGCAGGTGATGGGCTATCTGAAGAACATCTTCGATACCACCGCCATCACCGGCACATTCTTGAACAGCGACGATAGCGGCCTCACGACCAACGTGTTCCTGACAGATCCGCGTCTGTTTGGCGTGCGCGTGACAAAGAACTGGTGAGGGGGAACTGATGAGCGAACTGATCAAAACGCAGCAAGAAAGCGAAAACTTCCACAGGAAACTATTGGCAACGGCATCGGCCTTCGTGCTGACCGCCTATGTCGCTTCAGCGGAGGTCGCGCGCGCGGAGGATAGCGATCGTCCAACCGTATGGATCGAACTGGGCGGCCAGATGGAATTGATGCAAGGGCTTGCCGATCCGATCACCGCGCCCTTCATGACGGCGCTATCGCCCACGCCAGCGCCCTACCACGACAACATCTTCCTGAACGGCCAGAAACCGTCGCGTCACGCTTTTGGTCTGGAAGGCAAACTCAGCTTCCAACCCGAAGACACCGATCTGATCTTTTCAGCCGGCATCCGTTACGGGCGCTCGCATTCCAAACGGCACATCCACAACCAGACGCAGGTGCCGCCTTATCATCTTACCCTCGGCTCAAGTCATGCAACATTCACCAAGTATGCGGCGCCTTTCGCGGATGTTAAATCCGACAATCATGAATCCCATGCGGTGCTCGACTTTTCGGCTGGCAAGGATGTGGGGCTTGGCTTGTTCGGCCGAGATAGTTCGTCAACGCTGAATGTTGGGGTTCGCTTCGCACAATTCTCTTCGCGTTCTACTCTCGACGTTCACGCGCGCCCCGAGCTCGTTCCCTTTCCTTTCAGTTTCCTCCCCAATTTTCCGATGTATTTCACATGGGACCAATATGCGCTTGCAGGGCAGGCCGAACGCAGTTTTCGTGGCGTAGGCCCATCGCTTTCCTGGATGGGATCGGCTGGGCTATTGGGAAATCATGACGACGGCGAAGTGTCTCTCGACTGGAGCGTCAATGCCGCCGTCCTCTTTGGCCGGCAAAAGGCAACGACCTCGCACCACACCATGCAGCGGCATGAGTATGGCGCCGCATATACCCCGCAGTATCCGGTGATCTACCAAACCGGCACGGGCGTGGTGCGTTCGCGATCTCGCTCGGTGGCGGTGCCCAATCTCGGCGGCTCAATTGGCTTCTCGGTGAAATATCCCAACGCCAAAGTCAGCTTCGGTTACCGTGCGGACTTCTTCTTCGGCGCCATGGACACCGGCATCGACGTGCGTCACACCAAGGATGTCGGCTTCACCGGTCCCTTCGCCACCATCAGCGTCGGCTTGGGCGGGTAGGCGCAGCAATTCGGGAAGAGCAAGTGCGCGCGGAGATCCGCTGCCTTGCTTTTGCCTGCCGGCGGCGATTGCGATAAAGGCAGTCGCCTGGCCTTGCGAAGGACCGCACGACGCTGCCGCCCGACCAGCAAATCCACGCCCTGTTGCAGCAGGCCCTTTCGCGCCTGAATGCCGGGGCTTTGTCCGATGCGGAGTCGCTCGGCCAACGCGCCTTTCAACGCGATCCGCAAAACGCCGACACGCTGCAATTCATGGGCCTGCTCCGGCAGACGCAAGGCCGCGACAAGGAAGCGGAAGATTTCTATCGCCGCTCCCTCGCCGTGGTGCCGGGTCAGCCGGGCGTGCATTTCAATCTCGGCATGCTGCTCTATCGCCGCGCCCGCCTCGCCGATGCGTTGCGGGAATTCGAATGCGTGCTGCAACTCAAGCCCGGTGATTTCGACACGCTGTTGATGTGCGGCCACGTCCATCAGGCCGCCGGACAGGTTAAGGCCGCCGAAGAAGCGTTCCGCGCCGCAATCCGCGCACAGCCTGCCTCGATCACGGCCCGGCAATATCTGGGCGGACTGTTGGCCGACGACGGCCGCGGCGAAGAAGCCGAGCGCGTGTTGCGCGAAGCGCTCGCGCTCCAGCCGCGCGACCGGCGCCAGATCGCGGCCCTGCAGCAATTCCTCGGTGTCGCGTTGAAGCGGCAGCGCCGCCTTAACGAGGCGCTGCAACAGTTCGATGCCGCCGAGGCCACCTTGCCCGACATCGCAACCGTCGATCATTGCCGTGGGCTGGCGTTGCAGGACATGGGCGATATGGAAGGCGCCATTCGCAGCTATCGCCGGGCATTGGCGCGCAACCCGCTCAACACCGTGGCGCAACAGGAACTGAACAAGCTGCTTTATCGCCTCGGCCGCGACGATGAATTCCTGGTTTCCCTCGATGACGCGGCAAAGAAATCTCCCACCTCGATCTCGCCGCTGCTTCTCAAGGGCGATTTCCTTTTCAAGACCGGCGAATTTGCCAAGGCGGCCGAAGCATATGAACAGGCCGCCCGCCTCATGCCGGAGGCGGCGCTGCCGCATGATATGCTGGGCGTCATCCATGCCCGGCAGAACCGGTTTGCCGAAGCCGTCCGCGAACACGAGCGCGCCGTCGAATTGTCTCCCGACAACGCGCAAGCCTGGACGAATTTCGCCGAATCGTTGCTGCGCGCGAAAGATCCCGAACGCGCGCGCGGCGCTGCGGAGCGTGCCATCGAAATCGCCGACACCCATCAAATGGCGATTGCGCTATGGTCGCTGGCGCTGCGCCAGCTCGAAGACCCGCGCGAGCACGCTCTCAACGATTACGAAGCGCTGGTGCAGGTCTTCGATCTGCCGCCGCCGGAAGGGTATTCCGGCATGGAAACCTTCAACCGCGATCTCGACACCTATCTCGATCCCTTTCACAGAGACAGCCGCGCGCCGCTGGAACAAACGCTGCGCGCGGGAACGCAGAACCACGACAATCTCATCGGCCGCGGCCATCCACCGGTCGAACGTCTGCGGGCCTGCATCGACGAAGCGTTGCAGACTTATATATCCCGCATGAAGGAGAGCGCCGATCACCTGCTGTTCCGCCGCCGCACGCGCAATGTGCGGTATCAGGGATCGTGGACGGCGCGCCTCAGCGATTGCGGATATCACACCAATCACGTCCATCCCTTCGGCTGGATCAGTTCCTGCTATTACGTGTCCCTGCCGGATGAAGTCGACGATCCGGTCCGCCAGCAGGGCTGGATCAAGTTCGGAGAGCCCAGCTTCGATATCGGTCTGACCCATCCCATCTGCCGCACGGTGAAACCGCAGGTCGGAAGGCTGGTGCTGTTCCCATCCTATATGTGGCACGGAACGATTCCCTTCCGTTCCAGCCAGCACCGCACCACCATCGCCTTCGACGCCATACCCGGCTAGTCGCAGGGCTGGCGCATGGGGTTTTGTCGTCCGAGCAGGTGCCATGTATCGCGCGAAGCGCCATGAACGGTCTCACGCGGTGGCGCGGAGGATCAAACGCTCCGCGACCTCCGCGCCTCCGCGTGCCCTTTCGCGCTTTTCATTGATCCGCCACATGATCGCGTCGAAGCGCGAACCCACGCGGGTTTTCATCTTTATTAATAAGAGCGCGCACGAACCTACGGAGGGTACGGATCGCTTGACGGCCTGCGGCCCCTCCTCACACTATTACGTCAAGCGGAGCGGGTACGGCGATGAAGCGTTTCAAAAACTTTCTGGCCGCAATGCTCGCCGCCGCTGTTTGCACCGGCGCCGCCCGGAAAGCCGAACCGCCCAAAAGCGTCTTCGATCCGCTCGAAACCTTCGCGCCGCTGGGCCTTCCCGATCCCGTTAACGCCTATCGTTCGGGCGATGGCTCGCCGGGAGCGAATTACTGGCAAAATCGCGCCGATTACGAAATCCACGCCACGCTCGATACCGCGACCAACACACTCTCGGCCGACGAAACCATCACCTACACCAACAACAGCCCCACCGATCTCGACAGCGTGTGGCTGCAACTGGAACAGAACGCCTATCGCAAGGATTCGCGCGCCCGCTATGCGTTCGGCCGCGACATGGCGCAGTTCACCGATGGCTTCGTGTTCGACAATGTGGAGGTCGATGCGCCCGGCGGCATGGCGAAAGCCGAGATCCTGGTCAACGACACGCGCATGCAGATCCGGCTGCCGCGCGCGCTCGCCGCGCGTGGCGGCAAGCTGAAGATCCACATCCACTACCATTACACATTGCCCGGCAAGTTCGGCGGACGCACCGCACACGACACGACGCCGAACGGCGAGATTTACGATGTCGCGCAATGGTATCCGCGCATGGCGGTGTATGACGACCTCAATGGCTGGAACACGCGGCCCTATGTCGGTTCCGAATTCTATCTCGACTATGGCGACATCGATTACGACATCACCGTGCCGTCCGGCATGCTGGTCGCCGCATCGGGCGAACTCGTCAATCCAGAGGATGTGCTCACCGAAACCGAGCGGACCCGTTTGAAAGAAGCTGCCGCCAGCGACAAGACGGTGACGATCCGCGATGCCAAGGAGATCGCCGATCCCGCTTCGCGACCCTTCAAAACGCCCACGCTCACCTGGCGCTTCCACATGGCCAACACGCGCGACGTGGCGTTTAGCGCATCGAAGGCATTCGTGTGGGATGCCGCGCGCATCGATCTGCCGGAGGGCAAAACGGCGCTCGCCATGTCGTTCTATCCCGCGGAAAGTGCGGGCGCCGACGGCTGGGGCCGCTCCACGGAATATCTGAAGGATTCGGTCGAGAATTTTTCCAAACGTTGGTTCCCCTATCCTTGGCCCGCAGCCGTCAATGTCGGCGGTCCCGTCACGGCGATGGAATATCCCGCGCTCACCTTCAACAGCCCGAAAGTGAAGAACAAGGATCTCTTCTACATCACTGCGCACGAGATCGGGCATAGCTGGTTTCCGATGATCGTGGGCACCGACGAGAACCGCAATCCGTGGATGGACGAAGGTTTCAACACCTTCATGGATGTCTACGAACACGAAGATTTCGAGAACGGCATCTATGCACCCAAGCGCGACGCCGAATATGCCGAAGCGGGCGGCAACGTGGCCGATGCGATCCTTCCCATCCTCGCCGATCCGCAAGCCCCCGTCGTCGTCACCGGCGGCGACCATGTGATCGAGAAATATCGCCACGCCGTTTCTTATTTCAAATCGGCCTACGGTCTGGTGCTGCTGCGCGAACAGATATTGGGCAAGGAACGCTTCGATTGGGCATTCCGCAAATTCATCCGCGACTGGGCCTACAAGCACCCGTCGCCGTCCGATTTCTTCCGCGCCATGAATTCGGGCGCGGGCGATGACCTGTCGTGGTTCTGGCGCGGCTGGTATTTCAACAACTGGACGCTCGATCTGGCCGTCACCGGCGTGGCCTATGTCGACAAAGACCCCAAGAAGGGCAGCATCGTCACCATCGCCAATCTCGACCGTTTGCCGATGCCCGCCATCATCGTGATCGAATATGCCGACGGCAGCACCACCGCCTTCCGCTTGCCGGTCGCAACCTGGTTCAAGAAGAAAAGCATCGACCTCAAATTCGACAGCACCGCCGAAGTGACAAAAGTCACCGTCGACCCCGACCACGCCCTGCCGGACAAGAACCGCGCCAACAACATATTCCCGCGGCAGGCGCGCTAACTTACCTCCCCCTACGCGGGGAGGTCGGCGTCGTGCATCGGCACGACGCCGGGTGGGGCTTTCAAGCACGGAGTTTGTTGTAGCAATCCTCGCGCACGATAGAGAACCGCGTCTTACGCGAAGCGCCTTTGAATCTCGCGCGGAGACGCGGAGATCGCGGAGTTCGAGAATCCTCCGTGACCTCCGCGTCTCCGCGTGCCCCAACGCAGGCCTATTCTGCCGCAAAGGGGCAAGGTGGCACTCCGCAATCCATCGCTATAGATTAAGTCACCAACTTAACGGTCCTCTTTTGTCGAACCTCCAACCTCTCCTGCAGCAAGCCACCGCCGCGCTGGCGCGCAACGATCTGGCGCGCGGCGAAGCCTTGCTGCAGCAGGCACGAACCGCCGAGCCCGAAAATCCCGCCGTGCTTTTCTTCCTTGGCCATATCCGGCGCGCTCAAGGCCGCGTGCAGGAGGCCGTCGACTTTTACAAACACGCGATCCGGATCGAACCCGGAAAGCCGGACGCCTATCTTCATTTGTGCCAGCTTTTGCGCGGTGCAGCCCGCGCCGACGAAGCCATTCAGGTTTTGCAGGATGCACTCCCACTCGCACCCACCGACGCGCGCCTCCGTCTCGAACTGGGATTGGCTTTCGCGGCGAAACAGGATTTCGAACAGGCCAAGACGCAATATCGCGAAGCGCTGCGCCTTCAACCGGATTTCGTGCAGGCGAGCCAGGCATTGAGCGCCGCCCTCATCGCCCAGGAACGCCCGGAGGACGTAGAGGCGGTTGTCGAAGCGGCCCTCAACCGCCCAACGCTTGGCGCCCGCGAACGCGCCGGTCTGAAACTGAATCTCGGCATCGCCCGCGTGCAACAGAACCGCGCCGCCGAAGGTTTGGCGCTTGTCGATGAAGCCCAACGTCTCGCGCCCAACCTGCCGCAGGCCGATTACGCGCGTGCCAACACCTTGCAGATGCTGGGCCGCATGGAAGAGGCCGAGCGCGCCTATCTCATGGCGATCAACCGCAATCCGCTCGACCTGCGCGCCCATCTCGGTCTCAACCAGCTTCTTTATCGCATGGCCAGCCCGAATTTCCTGCGCTCCTATGACGAAGCCGCGCGTATCCATCCGCAGGCGGCAAGCCTTTATGGCGAGAAAGCGAAACTCCTCTTCCTCGCCGGCCGTTACGACGATGCAAAGGCCGCCTTCATCCGCGCGCGCGACCGCGATCCCGCCAATGTCGCCTGGCGCGAGGGTCTGGGCGGCGTGCTCGCGCGCCTGAACGATTTCGCCGCCGCCGCGGACGAATACGAACGCATCCTGCAATCGGGCAGGGCAACCCTCGATACGCGCTGCGGCTATACCGAATGCCTGTTGCGCGCCGGCGATCCGCAAAAAGCATTGCCCGTCGCCGAAGAAGCCATTGCCCGCCACCCCGACGATCAACTGGCGCTCGCGCTGTGGGGCATAGCCTTGCGCCAGCTTTCCGACGAGCGCGAACACGAACTGAACGACTACGAAAATTTCGTGCGCGTCTACGATCTCAGTCCGCCGCAAGGCTTCTCCGACATGGCGTCGTTCAACACCGCGTTAAACTCCGCGCTCGATCCGCTCCACACCGACCGCCGCGAACACATCAACCAGACCTTGCGGCTCGGCACCAAGACGCTCGGCAATCTCTTCGGCACCGGGAACGAAATGGTCGACCGTCTGCAATCGCGCATCGACGAGGCCATCGCCGATTACATCGCACAGATGAAACCCAACGCCGCCCATCCCTTGCTGCGCCGCATCGGCAAAGGTTTCGCCTATGCCGGGTCCTGGTCGGTGCGGCTGGCCGATTGCGGTTTCCACACCAACCACGTCCATCCCAAGGGCTGGCTAAGCTCCGCCTATTATGTGGACGTGCCGGACGTGAGCGCCGATCCCGAACGGCGCGAGGGTTGGCTCAAATTCGGCGAGCCCAATTTCGAAGCCGGTTTCGCCGAACCCGTCCGCCGTGCGGTGCAGCCGGTGCGCGGCCGCCTCGTTCTATTCCCGTCCTACACCTGGCACGGCACCATCCCGTTCCATTCGCAATCGACGCGCACCACCGTCGCCTTCGACGTGCTCCCCCGCGCAACATAGTTGCCGCGAAAATTTTTGCGTTCCCCCTACGCGGGTTTTTCCCGCTCGTCCGACTTAAGCTGCAAGGACGTGTTCGAGCCTGTGAAGGCGGGGGATGGCAGAAACACCGGACAACAGCTTTGACCGCGCCGAAGCCCTGGAGAATTCATCCGTGGCCTCGCGTGTAGACGACTGGTTTGTCCGCGAGGTTTTGCCTCTCGAAACGTCTCTTCGGAAATTCCTGCGCCGGGGATGGCGCAACGAAGCCGACATCCGCGATCTGTGTCAGGACGTCTATGTCGCTGTCTACGAAGCAGCCCTCAAGGAAATTCCCGCCTCCGCGCGGGCGTTCACCTTTGTCGTCGCGCGCAACGTGTTGGCCGACCGCGTGCGCCGCGCCCAGATCGTTCCCATCGAGGCGGTCGCCGATCTGGAAGCGCTTGGCGTCAGTGTCGACGAACCCGGCCCCGAACGCGCGGCCATCGCGCGTCAGGACTTGCGCAAATTGCAAGCCGCCCTCGAACGGCTTCCCGCGCGCTGGCAGGAGGTCGTGGTGATGCGCAAGGTTCAGGGCCTTTCGCTCGGCGAAATCGTCACCCGCCTCGGCATCGCCGAACGCACGGTTTCGCAGCATCTCACCTCCGGCATCGCGGCCCTCGCAAATCTCTTCCACGACGATCCCACCGATCAGGGAGAGCAATCGTGACCCGCGCCGACGAACTCGACACCATCGCCGCGCAATGGATCGTGCGCCGCGAAAAGGGTGGGTGGAGCAGCGCCGATCAAACCGAACTCGACAATTGGCTCGCCGCCGCGCCCGGCAATCGCATTGCTTATCTGCGCCTCAGCGACGTGTGGAATCGCGCCGGCCGCCTGAAAGCGCTCGATCAACCCGCCCGCCGCCGCTTCTTCGCGTTCCGCCGCGGCGAAACCTTGAAACCGCTGGCGCGCGTGGCGGCCCTTTTCGTTCTCGCCGCCGCCATCGGCGCGGGCGGTTACGCCTGGTTCTCGCGCAGCACCGACACCCGCTACGCCACCGGCATCGGCGAACGCGAGATCATTTCGCTCGCCGACGGCAGCCGCATCGAACTCAACACGCAAACGGTGCTGCGCCTCAGTCACGAGGCGAACGGGCGCATCGTCAAGCTCGAAAGCGGCCAGGCCTATTTCGACATCAAGCACGATCCGGCCCATCCCTTCATCGTGCTCACGGGCCAGCACCGCGTCACCGACATCGGCACCAAATTCGAAATCCGCACCGACGCGAACCAGGTGCAGGTGACGCTGTTCGAGGGCTCCGCCCAGTTCGAATCCGACAATGCTTCGGTCACGCGTCAGAACGCGATCCTCGTGCCGGGCGACGTGGCCGTGGCCACCGCAGCCTCCATGCGCATCGTGCGCAAGCCCACGCAGAAGCTGATGGCCGAACTCGGCTGGCGTCACGGCGTGATCGTGTTCGACCACACCACGCTCGCCGACGCCGCATCCGAATTCAACCGCTACAACCGCAAGAAACTGATCGTCACCGATCCAAAGGTCGCGAAACTGACGATCGGCGGCACATTCCAGACCACCGACACCCAACAACTGACGCAACTCGCCCGCGACATCTTCGGCCTCACCATCGAAGACCGCGGACAGGACGTCGTCATCTCGCGCTGAACGCCAAAGGGGGGATTATGAACCGCAACACCAAACTGAAACTCGGCGCAGCCATCGCCGCCCTGGCCTATACCGCCGCACCCGCCTGGGCCGAAAGCTTCAACGTCTCCGCCGGCGACCTCAAATCCGCGCTCGATGCTTACGCCCGCCAGGCCGGCGTCACTCTCGCCTATAGCGAAGACGCCATCAAAGGCGTGCGCACCAAAGGCGCCGTCGGAGACCTCACCCCGCAAGCCGCGCTCACAAAAATCCTCACCGGCACCGGCTTCGCCCCGCGCGTGCATGACGGCGCGGTGGGCATCGTGCGCGACCCGCTGAAATCGAGCGAAGCGGTGGAACTGTCTCCCATGCAGCTTGCGCAGGCGGCGCCATCGCGTGCTGCCGTCGAGACGGTGACGGTCACCTCGTCGAAGCTGGGCGGCGCGGATGTGCAGAGTATTCCCATTGCGATCACGGCGCTGTCGCAAGAACAACTCACCGCCACACAAACCGCAGGCGGCCCCGATCTTGTGAAACAGGTTCCGAACCTGACGTTCACGAAAACCAACTTCACCGGTTATTCCATTCAAATTCGCGGTATCGGCACACAGGCGATTTCGGTCACCACCGACCCGGCGGTTGCGGTCGCCTTCAACGACCAGCCTTTCATCCGCAATCATTTCTTCGAACAGGAATTCTACGACGTGGCGCAAGTCGAAGTGCTGCGCGGTCCGCAAGGTACGCTCTATGGCCGCAACGCGACGGCGGGCGTCGTCAACCTGACAAGCGCCAAGCCGAGTGACCAATTCGAAGCGATGGCGAGCGCGGAAATTGGCAACTATCACCAGAAACGTCTGGAAGGAATGATCAATCTGCCCATCGTCGACGATCGCCTTGACATACGTGTCGCTGGCGAATGGACCAAGCGGCAAGGCTACAGCTTCAACGATCTGACCGACAGCCGCATCGACGGGCGCGACCTATGGTCGAGTCGCGTGTCCATCGGTCTTAAGCCGTTCGAAGGCATGCAGGCCACGCTTATCTGGGAACACTTCTCCGAAAACGACGATCGCATGCGCACCGCGAAGCAGCTTTGTCACCGGCAGGCGATTCCCGATTTGTTTGGCGGTGACGCGGCCGGTAGCACTGGGGGGACAGACGTCTTTCTGCCTGCGAACTATGGCAGCCAAGGTTGCCAGATGAGTTCGCTGTATTCGCCCGAGGCCTTCGAAGTCCCCAATGGATTCTCGTTGCCCTACTATTTTGGTGTGGGGGCCGCTGGACTGCCGATTACAGGCAAGGACCCATACGTCAATCGCACGCAGTCGCAAAATCTTCGAGTGATTGAAACTGCCTTCAATCCGGTTTACCGCGTCAAGAATGATATAGTGGAGTTCAACGTAGATTACGCGGTTACTCCTGAGCTCACTTTCACGTCGCAAACTTCGTTCAACCACGATTTTCTCTGGTCGATGGAAGACTACAACCGGTTCAATACCTCGCCTGGGGTCTTTGCCGGATTCGATGGCGATAGCCGGTTCACGCCGGACGGCTTGAATCAATGCGACGCCAACGGTCAAAATTGCATCCCCGGCGGCACGTTCTGCGATCCGCAGATCGGTTGCAGCGACAGACTTGTACTGGAAGATCTGTCGGATGAGCACGCCTGGCAACTTAGCCAGGAATTCCGCCTCGCATCGAACTTTGGCGGCCCGCTAAATTTCAGTGCCGGTGGCAATTATCTGCACTACGAAACCGACGAAGATTATTACGTCTTTATCAACTCTCTCACCGCTTACGCAGCAGGCACCGGTACCGCTTGCGGGTATCACGGGGGCTGTACTCCCTGGGTTGTCGGTCAGTCCGACAATTCGTCGTGTTTGTTCAACGGATTTATTCTGCCCGTTCCAAGCGATTTCCATGGTGTAGGTGATTGCGCATATATCGATCCCAATCCCGTCTCGAGCCTCGATGGCAACGGCCACAACTATTTTCGCAGCCAGAATCCATACGTTCTTAATTCTTATGCTGCATTTGGCGAGTTGTATTACAACATCTTCTCTGACCTGAAATTGACCGCAGGACTGCGCTGGACGGAAGATCAGAAACATTTCGTTGAAATTCCAAGCGAGCTGCTGGTGGGCGGTTGGGGTTATCCCATAACTGGCGACCTGAATCAGACGTGGGATCAATTCACTGGTCGCGTGGCCGCAAACTGGACGCCCAAGCTCGATTTCACCGATCAAACGCTGATCTACGGTTCGTATGCTCACGGCTATAAGGCTGGGGGTGCCAATCCGCCGGGCGCGGTTCTTCTCTGCTACAATTGTGAAGCCGGTTTCGGCGTCACCAACATTCCTATTCACCCGCTCACTTTCAAACCGGAGTTCGTTGATGCGTTCGAACTCGGGAGCAAAAATACGCTTCTCGATGGTGCACTCACGTTGAATGTCAGTGCGTTCTATTACAATTACGAGAATTATCAGATTTCGGAAATTGTGGACCGCACGTCGATCAATCTCAATTTCGATGCACATGTTAAGGGTGCGGAAGTGGAGGCGACTTGGGAACCCTTGCCTGGTCTGCGGTTCAATTTCGCAGGTGGTTATGAAGATGCGCGCCTTGCTAAAGGCTCGAAAGCCGTTGACTTGATCGACCGCACCGCTGGTCATTCAGATTGGCTCGTTTTGAAGCCCTTCGTTACCCAGGCGTCGAACTGCATTCTGCCGGTATATGTGATCGAATATCAGCTCCAATACGCTGGATTTTCAGTCAACAACGATTGCGGCGTCGCATACGCCGATTTGCACGATCCCGTCACGGGGCAGCCCTATACATCCGACTTAAGCAACTCGACGAACAGGCATGGCGACCCGATCATTCCGGGTACCTATGTGGGCTTCGATCCGCTTAGCGTCGATCCCAATGCGCCGGCCAATGTAAATGGCGGTCTCGGTCTCCCACCCAATGGAGGCGCGGGCTTCGACAAGGATTTGAGCAACAACTGGCTCCCGAACGCACCGCCGCTGACCGTTTCCGCCGGGGCACAATATACCATTCCCTTGTCATCGGATTGGGCGGGAACGCTGCGCGCCGATTACTATTGGCAGGATTACAGTTGGGCGCGCATTTTCAACGATCATCCGTATGACCGCTTACGCGGCTACACCAATGTCAACCTCACATTGATCCTGACAAGCCAGAACGGCTGGCAGGTGATGCTCTACGACAAGAACGTGTTCAACACGACCGCGATCACCGGCACGTTCCTCAATTCGGACGACACGGGCCTCACGACGAACGTGTTTTTAACCGATCCCAAACTGATCGGCCTCCGCGTCACGAAGAATTGGTGAGTGCCATGAGGAAAAACAAGCACTTTTCCTTTTACCTCCCCCTTGTGGGGAGGTCGAAAAACGCAAGCGGAGCGCGGCGTTTTTCGGGTGGGGGACCGAATTTCGCGGCAGACACCGCCCCCCACCCGGATCGCTTCGCTCTCCGACCTCCCCACAAGGGGGAGGTGAGCGACATCACCAACACCGTCACGGGGGGAACACAATGAGCGAACTCAGTGAACAGAAAAACGATCACACCACCGCCAAGTGGCAATTGCTCGCGAGCGTTTCCGCGCTGGCACTCATTGCCAATGCAACGTCGCAAGCCAAGGCGGAAGATACCGAGCATCCGACCGTTTGGATCGAGGCGGGCGCACAGCTCGAACGGTTGACCGATGGAGAAGAACGGTTTTCGCCGCCGTTTGTTTCGTCGATGCTCGAAAATCCTTTCACCGCACCGAGTGAGCTTGAGGCCCCGCCGCGCTACTCCTTCGGACAAGAAGGAAGCATCACGTTTGCCCCCGATGGATCCGATTGGGCATTTTCGATATCGGTTCGATACGGTCGTGCCAACAGCAGCGGCAACCGGCACGAAGAAACATCTCCGCCCTCACCGCGGATTGTCGAAAGCATTCCCTATTTCAACATCAACCAGACGGGTCATTTGCCGGCAGCGGCGAAAAGGTTCGCAACCACGACGGCCAAAACACATACTTCCGACTTGATTGTGGATTTTCAGGCGGGAAAGGATGTCGGATTGGGCATAACAGGAAAATATGGTTCTTCAACTTTTAACGGCGGCATTCGCTTTGCACAATTCACTTCACGCTCGACTTCGCGAATCGATTCCGATCCGAACTTCGCCGTAACCTATAAATATATAACGCACATCGGGGCATATTCGGGTTACATCAAATTTCCCCGTCAGAACTGGGATTTGTATTCGGCCAAATTGGATGTCTCGCGAGGGTTCACCGGCGTTGGGCCATCCCTAAAATGGGATGCCGACGCAGTCCTGCTTGGCCATCCAGATGCAAGCACTGTTACGTTCGACTGGGGTTTGAGTGGTGCGCTGCTATTTGGTCGTCAGAAAGTAACGGCTCATCATTCGACCATGGCGCATCATGGCAGCGCGCAGGTTTCGCATGGTCCTCTTCCAACCGTTTATCCCACCAAAATCCACGACACCGCCCGTTCCCGCTCGGTCGTCGTGCCCAATGTCGGAGGATTTGCGGGATTCTCTCTGCGCTTCCCCAACGCCAAAGTCAGCCTCGGCTATCGCGTCGATGCCTTCTTCGGCGCCATGGATGGGGGGATCGATGCCCGCAAGACCTACGACCGCGATTTCTACGGCCCCTTCGCCACCATCTCCATCGGCCTGGGCGGCTGAGCTATCGAACGGTATGGCCGCCAAGCCCTTGAAAGGATTGGGTGTGGAACTTTTGTGCGAAAGATATATTTTTTCCTACTTTCCGCTTGAAAAAGGATTTTAGGCGTCGTATATTCCTCCTCTGAATTTCGAGGAGGAATGCCCCTATCCACGCAGCGGTACCGGCGACGGCCAGGAATCCCCTGCAACGCGACACGAGACAATATAGGGATAGGGGTGTCACCTCGTGTGCATCGCGCGTCTCCCGCCAGTTTCTGCCGAACTCTTTGCGACGACTGCACGCTTTTAGCGGCACGGGGCGCATTGCCGTTGGGCGTCAGGGGCGAAGGGACAATTCCTGAGGGTCGAAGCAGAGGTGCGGAAGGCAGCAACGCGTGATGGTGGCCGGCTTCTCCGCCCAACCGCAGTTTCGGCAAGCAAAAAAAGGCGCCCGGCACCATCGCGCCGTGATGGTGCCGGGCGCCTTTTTGCTCTGGGGAACGGTTTGTTGGCATCCTCCGTTTTCGTGAGGTTGTGCTCGGGGGAACGATGAAACTGCGCAGTTGGATATTTGCGGGCGCCGTGGTTGTGGTGATGCCGCTGGCGGCGCTTTCCGCCGCGGATTGGGGTGGCGCCGCGCAAGCGCCCGTTCCGGGATTGACGCGCGCCCCGGCCGCCAAATCCGATGCGCGCTTTTCCGTGGTCACCGTTGCGTCCGGTCTCGATCATCCCTGGGGGCTGCAGTTTCTCCCCGATGGCCGCATGCTCGTCACCGAACGCGTCGGCCGCCTGCGCCTCGTCACCGGCAAAGGCCGGCTTTCGCCGCCCGTCGCCGGCGTTCCCGACGTTCTGACCAACAGCGGACAGGCCGGATTGTTCGACGTGGTGTTGGATCCGGGTTTCGCCCAGAACCACATTCTATATGTCGCCTATTTCGAACGTCGCCCCCGCGGCCAGGGCCTGAGTGTCGCCCGCGCAAAACTCGAAGATAGCGCCCAGCCGAGCCTCACCGGCCTGAAGATCATCTTCCGCGCCAAGCCGGAAACCGGTCCCGCCATCAACCTCGGTGGCCGCCTCGTTGCAAACAAGGACGGCACATTGTTCGTCACCGTCGGCGATCGCTTCACCGAACGCGACAAGGCGCAGGATCTTTCCGCCGATAACGGCAAGATCGTGCGGATCAATAGCGACGGTTCGATACCGAACGACAATCCCTTCGTCTCCCGCAAAGGTGCGCGTGCCGAAATCTGGACGCTCGGCCACCGCAACCCCGAAGGGCTCGCCATCCGCCCGTCCGATGGTTCGCTGTGGGATGTCGAACACGGCGCGAAGGGCGGCGATGAAATCAATCTCATCAAGCCCGGCCACAATTACGGCTGGCCCGTCATCACCTATGGCGTGGACTATTCCGGCGAAAAAATCGGCATCGGAACGTCGAAGCCGGGAATGGATCAGCCCGTCTATTACTGGGATCCCTCCATCGCGCCATCCGGCATGGCGTTCTACACCGGCAACCTCTTTCCGCAATGGAAAGGCAATCTCTTCATCGGCGCGCTGAAATTCAAAAGCGTGCGACGCCTGGTGATGCGCGCAGACAAGGTCGTTGGCGAAGAAACGCTGTTGGGCGATCTGGGCGAGCGCATCCGCGACATTCGTCAGGGTCCAGATGGCGCGCTTTATATCCTGACCGACAATACAAACGGCCGCATTCTCAAACTGATTCCGAAGGCCTGATTATTTCTCGTCCTTGCCGAACAGCTCGCGCAATTCGCCTTTTGCACGCTCCAGAATCTTTCTTCGGCTCTGCGGCAGGTTGCGCCCGGCCCTGTTGATGTAGAAGACGAGCATGGAAAGTGCGGAGCGATAAGGATCGGCCTTACGGCGGTGGCTCTCTTCGGCGGAGTGTTTCAACGAGCGTGCAATGCGCTTTGGATCTTTCCAGGTGAAAACGCCCCGATCGAGATCCAGCGCATTGCTCTCCCGCGTCACGCGGCCCGACCAACGGTTGGTAGACGATTTCCGCGCATGGCTGCGGGATTTGGATTTTGCGTGGGACTTTCTGCGGGTTGCCATGACGCGTAAACGACGATCCGATGGAGTCGTTTCCCTTGGAACTTTCAAGTTCCCCGCGCGTTTGCCAAAGGCGGCGATGTCGGCGCCCGATGTTTACACTCTTCGATCTGGATATGGTTCCCAACACAAAACCCGTTGCTCCGCACTTGGCTGCTCTGCCCGCTTTCGACCTTTCTCGCATCGCGTTGTTGCTTGATGTCGACGGCACGCTGCTCGATCTCGCCGCGCGCCCTGATGAGGTACAGGTACCCAACGATCTGCGCGAGGTTCTGAAGTCCCTTACCGAATGCCGCCACTGCGTACTTGCGCTGGTAAGCGGCAGGTCCGCGACACAACTCGATGCGTTGTTCGCTCCCGCCAAACTGCCGCTCATTGGATGCCATGGCGCGGAAATTCGCAGCACTTCCGATGCGCCCGTTCAGCGCCGGCCGCCGCTTGATGAAAACATTCGCCGCGAACTCTACGCGATTGCGCAGAGTTTCCCCGGCACTCTGCTGGAGGACAAGACCTACTCCATAGCGCTCCACTATCGCAGCGCTCCATCGCTTGAGACGCCATTGTCTCGCGCCGCGAACGAATTGATCGCGCATCATCCTATGCTCGAAATCCTCGGCGGCAAGGCCGTCATCGAATTCAAGCCGCGCGGCTACGACAAGGCAACGGCCTGCACCGCCTTGCTTGCCAACCCGCCATTTCGCGGGCGGACACCTGTATTCCTGGGCGATGACATCACAGACGAACGTGTCTTCCGCATTCTGCCCGAGTTTTCGGGCATCGGCATTTCGGTCGGCCGCGCGATGCAGGGGGCCGATTATATGTTGCGCTCGCCCGCCGCCGTGCGCGCCTGGCTGCGTGAACTCATCGCGAGGGACGACCGATGAAACCGCAGCCTCTCGATCTTGCGTTGATCGGCAATGGGCGGACGGCAGCATTGCTCGATACCAATGCGCGCCTCGTCTGGTGGTGCTATCCCCGTTTCGACAGCGATCCGGTGTTCTGCCGTCTCTTATCCGGCAAGGAAGAGAAGGGCTTCTCGGATGTTATCCTTGCAGAACTTGTCGAGACGAAATCCGAATATCAGCGTAACACGGCCATTGTTACTACCACCCTCATCGCGCGTGACGGCGCGAGCGTCCGCATCACCGATTTTGCGCCGCGCTATCAGAATTTCGGCCGCATCTCCCGGCCGCCTCAACTGGTGCGGATCATCGAACCGGTATCCGGCTTGCCGCGCATCACCATTCGCTTCCGCCCGGCGCAGAATTATGGCGAAGCAAGCCCGCGCGGCCTCATGGGCAGCAACCATATCCGCTATGGCGACGGCTCGCGCGACGTCATCCGCCTCACCACCAACGCACCGCTTTCCTATGTCGAACAGGAAGCACCTTTCGCGCTCTCCCGTCCCGTCCAACTTGTGTTCGGTGTGGACGAGCCGTTCCCGGCCGATCTGGAAAGCGCTACCCGCGAACTTTACGAACGCACGCGTGATTACTGGATGGAGTGGGTGCGGCGGTTGTCGGTCTCTTACGACTGGCAGGATCAAATCATACGCGCCGCGATCACACTCAAGCTCAGCAATTTCGAGGAGACGGGAGCTATCGTGGCGGCGCACACCACTTCGATCCCCGAATCGCCGGAATCGGGCCGCAATTGGGACTACCGCTTCTGCTGGCTGCGCGATGCCTATTTCGTGGTCAAAGCGCTCAATCGTATCGGTGCCACGCGCACCATGGAAGATTTCATCTCTTTCATTCTATCGATCGCATCGCATGAGAAGGCAGATCTGAAGCCGGTCTATGGAATCGTACATACCGAAGAACTGAGCGAGGTCATCGCGCCGCGTCTCGATGGTTTCATGGGTTACGGTCCTGTGCGCGTCGGCAACGCGGCGGCGCTGCAGCAACAGCACGATGCCTATGGCAGCGTCATCCTCGCTGCAATGCCCATGTTCTACGACCGCCGCCTGCCGCGCATGGCCGGGCACACGTTGTTCGAACTCTTGGAATCTCTTGGCAGGAAGGCGGCGGATCTTGCGCTCAAACCCGATGCCGGCATTTGGGAATACCGTGCTCGCTCGCTCATCCACACCCATTCGGCCGCCATGTGCTGGGCGGGTGTAAATCGTATCGCCGCCATCGCGACTCATCTTGGTCTTTCCGATCGAGCTGCTTATTGGGAAGACCTTTCCAACGGCATCCGCGACACCATCCTCGAGCAGAGCTGGCATGCCGGCCGCGGCGCCTTCACCGCCGCCTTCGGAATCGAAGACCTCGATGCAAGCGTGCTTCTTCTGCCCGAACTCGGTCTGGTCGATGTCAACGATCCCCGCTTCGTCTCAACCGTCGCTGCGATGGAACGCGAATTGATGCGGGGCAAGCATGTCATGCGTTATGCGAGCGCAGACGATTTCGGCCTGCCCGAAACCGCCTTTCTCGTTTGCCGTTACTGGTTGATCGACAATCTGTGGAAGCAGGATCGCAAGGAGGAGGCCAAGGACCTGTTCCAGGACTCGCTGCAGTATCTAAATCACTACGGGTTGCTCTCGGAAGATGTGCATCCGAAGACGGGACAATTGTGGGGCAATTTCCCCCAAACATATTCGATGGCCGGTCTCATCCTCACCGCCATGCGCCTGTCCCGAAGTTGGGAGGACAAATATTGGCACGCATAGTCATCGTTTCCAATCGTGTTTCCGTGCCCGATCCCGAGAGCGGTACGCGCGCGGGAGGATTGGAAGTAGCGCTGCGCGCCACGCTCAAGACGCATTCCTGCATCTGGTTCGGCTGGAGCGGCCGGGTAAAGGCAGCCGAAAAATGCGAGACCCGAACCGTACGCAAAGGCGATATTTCCTACGTCGTGACCGATCTGACGCGAGAGGATTATCAGGAGTATTACGCCGGCTTCGCCAATTCCGTGCTGTGGCCGGTACTGCATTACCGGCTCAACCTCGTCGAGTTCTCCAAGCGCGATCTTTCCGGCTATCTGCGCGTCAACGAATATTTCGCGGACCAGCTTGCGAAGCTGTTAGAACCGGACGACCTCGTTTGGGTACATGACTATCATTTGATCCCGTTGGCCAGCGCTTTGCGCCGCCGCGGCTTCGCAAACCGTATCGGCTTTTTTCTCCACATCCCGATGCCGTCGCCCGACATATTGACGGCGCTCCCCAGCCACGATCGCCTCATTCCATCCTTGCGCGATTACGATCTCGTCGGCTTCCAGACCGACAACGACGCCGCCAATTTCGCCCGATATATTGCCAGCGAACTGGGCGCCAGTCTGCACATTTCTCACCCGCTCGATGTCGGCAATCGTCAGATGCGCATTGGCGTTTTTCCCGTCGGCGTCGAAACGGAAGACTTTCAAAATCGCGGTCGCCGTGCTCTCAAATCGTCTTTTGTGCAGGGCGTGATCAAAAGCGTGCCCGGTGCCATAGCCATCGGTGTGGATCGTCTCGATTATTCCAAAGGTCTTTTGCACAGGCTCGACGGCTTCGAGCGCTTTCTTATCGCCAATCCCGATTGGCGCGGCCGCATCTCGCTGTTGCAGATCGCACCCAAAAGCCGCTCCGAAATCCAGGAATATATCGATATTGGCAAGAGGATGGACGAGACGGTCGGTCGCCTTAACGCCATTTACGGCGATGTATCCTGGACGCCTGTACGCTATGTGAATAAGGGATACAGCCGCACCGCACTTGCCGGGCTTTATCGCGCCGCGCGCGTCGGCCTGGTCACGCCTTTGCGCGACGGGATGAATCTCGTCGCCAAGGAATATGTCGCAGCTCAAGATCCCGAGGACCCCGGGGTTTTGGTGCTCTCTCGTTTCGCGGGCGCCGCCGCCGAATTGAAAGCGGCGTTGCTGGTCAATCCCTATGATGCCGAAGCCATCGGCGCGGCCATTCTCAGGGCCCTCGAAATGCCGCTTGCCGAACGCAAACAGCGACAAGGCGAACTTTTCACCAAATTGCTGAAGAATGATATCTCAAAATGGGGCGATGTGTTCCTGTCGTCGCTGGCGCAAGGCGATGGAACCGCCCTGGATGCTCTTCATACACAGGTGCTGCGCCATCGCACGCCGACGCACAATCCGAAAAGCACCGTCGCGCGGTCTCCGTCGGCTAAGCAGGTGCTTCCACTTTCAGCTTCTGCGCCCGTTCTTCCGGAAGATTGTCGTAAAGCTCGGCAATAAGATCGCGTTTCAAAGAGGATTTCTTTGGATCGTCCCAGAGGTTGCGCCATTGAAGCGGATCGTTGTTTAGGTCGTATAATTCGCCTTCGCTTCCGTCGTAGCGGATGCGTGTCGTGATCTGTGCGAATTGCGGCCATGTCTGTTCGAGCCCATTCGGCGCGCCGGGGGTCGAAGGTTCGTATCGCGTCAACAAGAAGCCATCCTGTATGATCGAGCGCAAGTGAAATCCATATCCCGGAAACTGGCTGTCCCACTCGCACAACGCTCGCTTTCGCGAGCCATCGTCGGAAATTGGCAGGGGCGCTCCCTGCATCCACAATGCGGGTTCGATTCCGGCAATCGCGCACATGGTTGGTGCAATATCCGTCTGCTCCACAGGCTGTTGAATGCTCGTCGCCGATATCTTTGCGTTCGGCGCCGGCCGCCAGATGAAGGGCAGGCGCATCAGTGCATCCACATGGAATGGACCCTTATATACGAAGCCGAAATCGCCCTGAAGCTCGCCGTGATCGGTGGTGAACAGGACGTCCGTGTCGCCATCCCAGCCGCGGGCCCTTACCTTTGCCATCACGCGGCCAATCGCTTCGTCGACCAACTCGTTCATCACATGCACCTTGGCGTTGATCTCGCGGATGTTGTCGTGGCTTAGCGCCTTTGGCGTGAAATTCATCGGTCCGCCTTCGATATTGGCGAAAGTCCCATCGTAATAGGCAAGCCAATGCGCCGGCTTTTGCACCAGGACCTTGCGCAATTCCTCCTCGCTGCGCGGCAATCCGTCGGGCAACGGCAAATCGCGCCAGTTGCAGCGCGAAAGCTCCGATGCCGGCGGATCCCAAGGATGGTGCGGATCGGGAAAGCTCAACCACATCATCCAATCGTCATCGGCGTCGAGCGAATCCAGCCACTCCACCGCCAGCTCGGCCAGCCAGTCGGTGTGGTAAAGTCCGAGCGGGATTGCATGATTGGCGGTTTCCGGCGCGCCCGTATCGCCGCCGGGACTTGCATTCAAAAGTGGCGGCCACGCATCGAATACGTCTCTGTTTTTTGCGCGCAGCCACCGACCATAATGACCAACCGGCGCACCCCGGAAACTCGCGGTGTGCATTGCATGGATGGCATAGTCGAAACCGCGCCAGGGTCCGAAATCGTTGTCTCGCTGGCGCGCGTTCTCGCGATATTTGAATGTCGGATCGAATGCCGGCTCGAAATGGGCCTTGCCGATAAGCGCTGTCTTATACCCGGCCTTATCCTTGAGATATTGTGCGAAGCTGGGCGCGTCGTCGGGCAGTGGGACGCCGTTGGCGAAAACGCCGTGTGTGCGCACATATTGGCCCGTCAGCATGGTCGACCGCGCCGGCATGCAGACAGTATTCTGATTGTAGGCCCGGGCGTAATTGATCCCGTGCTTCGCCAATGCGTCGATATTCGGTGTCCTGCAAAACTTGTTGCCATTACAGCCAAGCGAGTCGTAACGCTGCTGGTCAGTGGTGATGAAAAGGATCTTGCGGCCCATGGCTCAAGCAGCTGTTCCGGCCGAGCAGCATAAGAGGGCGGTGCGCTCCAGTCCCGCATCGCGATGATAAAGTGCCGCGCGATAATCGGGCCGGTCTATCATCTCCAGGAATGCCACGCGCGAAGGATAGCGCACGCAAACAACTTCGTCCCATTCGTCATGCCGGCCGCCGATCACCACCATTTCCTGCTGCCCGCCCCAGGTGATCTGTCCGCCCGCTTCCAGCACGCATTTGAGAGCAGTGTCGCCATAACGCTGGTAAGCGGCACGGCCCGAAAGGTTCTCATCCCTTTCCGCCGCTCCCGCTTCGTAAGCTGCCCGGTCTCGGAAACGCAGCAGGTTCACCATCACAATGGCGCCCTCGAGAGAGCTTTTAGCAAGTGCTTCGAGCTGATCTTGGGTGGGCATCACGGAATCCGGCATCGGTATTCCCCCTTAGATTGACGGACGAAAACGTTTTTGATAATCTGAACACACATTCAGATTTACAGGATGACAGTTTTTCATGGGGGCGGCAAGGCCAAAGCGTTCCGCATTGAGGCCGGAAAGCGAACACTGGGCGCTTCCCGTACAGCAGGAGCGCAGTCTCGCCACTCGCGAGCGCATTGTGGCCGCCGCCGAGAAGGCTTTTGCTGAAAAGGGTTACGAAGGTGCGCGGATATCCGACATCGCCAAACGCGCCGGCTGTTCGGTGGGGGCGGTGTATTTCCGTTTCGCGGACAAAGATGCCCTGTTCTTCGCTATCGTCGAAAGTTTCCGCGCCGGTACGCGCGAACGCCTGCCGGTGCTTGCTGCTTCCCCTTTTGCCAATCCGGAAGAAGTGATCGCTGCCTTCGTGTCCGCCACCGCCATTCAGGCGCGCGAACACCGGGGCATGTTCCGGGCCATCGTGGAGCGGGGCTTCGACCATTCGCTTGCCATGGACATCATGTTTTCCATTCGCGACGAATTGCAGTCTTTTCTCGAAACGGCGCTCGGCAGGTTTGGCCGCAAATATTCCGATCTTTCCTTCACGGTCCGTATGATGTCGCAGATGGTCTACGGTTTTCTGCTGGCGGGCGTGCTCAACGATCGTGCTCCCACGCGCCTCGACGAAACACGCACCGTGCGCGAATTGACGGCCGCACTGAACGCCTATCTGAAGTCCGCGGAGCGCGAGAGATGACGCTTTCCATCGAGGTATTCTGGTCTTTCCGCAGTCCTTATTCGTATTTGGCGACATCGCGCCTGGTTCAAATGCGGCGCGAATACGATCTCGATATCCGGGCCCGGCCCGTCTATCCGCTGGCTGTTCGGTCGGGTGAATTTTTCTCGCAGGTCAATCCGCTCTGGGTTTCCTATTTGATACGCGACACCATTCGTCTCGGTGAAATGCTGAACATTCCTTACCGCTGGCCACGCCCCGACCCCGTCGTGGTCGACTTCAATACCCGCGCTGCAACGCCCAATCAGCCCTATATCCATCGCCTCACCCGCCTCGGCTGTGCGGCGGAAGAGGAGGGGCACGGTTTGGCGTTTCTCGATGAAGTAAGTCAAACCATTTGGTCTGGCAAAATCGATAACTGGCACGAAGGCGATCATTTAAAGGATGCAGCGGCGCGTGCGGGCCTCGACCTCTCCGAACTGGATCGCAAGATCGAAGCCGATCCCGACAAATACGAAAGCATGATCCAGCAGAACCAAGCCGCACACAAAGCGGCGGGCCATTGGGGCGTGCCCACCATGGTGTTCGATGGCGAACCGTTCTTCGGACAAGACCGTCTCGATGTTTTGTTGTGGCGATTGAAACAGGCGGGTCTCCAGCCGCGCCGGAAAGGTAGCCTATGAAGCGCGTGCTCATTTTCCTCGCCGCAGGGCTGGCCCTGATCTTCGCGGTAGGGGCATCGCTTTATATTTATCCTGTCGAGGAGTTTCTGTTCCGGCATACGGCTGAACGCACGGTCGCCAAGCCCGCGCCGCTCTTGGCGGCCCCGAACCAGCTTTCGGTTCTCCTTTGCGGCACGGGTTCGCCGCTCCCCGACAAGGAAAGGGGCGGCCCCTGCACCTTGATCGCTGTCGGAAACAAATATTATCTGATCGATGCCGGTATAGATGCGGCGCGCAATCTGCGCCTTTGGCAGATCCCCTTTGAGAATATACAGGCCGTCCTTCTCACCCATTTCCATTCCGATCATATCGGCGAATTGGGCGAGATCCGTTTGCAGACTTGGGTGTCTGGCCGCAAGAAGCCGCTCACGGTGTATGGTCCGCCAGGTGTTGAACGGGTGGTTGCCGGCTTCAATGAAGCCTATGCGCTCGATGCCGGCTACCGCACCGCCCATCACGGCGCAAAGCTGCTTCCGCCCGGTGCGGTCGACATGGCTCCGAAGACGATAGCGCTATCCCGCCCGACAGGCTTGGTTCTTAAGCAGGGCGGCCTCACCATCACTGCCATTCGCGTTCATCACGATCCCGCAAAACCGGCATATGGGTATCGTTTCGATTTCGGAGGCCGGAGCATTGTCGTCAGCGGCGATACCGCGCCCGACGAAGATCTTGCACGCGCCGCCAAGGGAACGGACGTTCTGGTGCACGAAGGCTTGGCGCCCGATATGGTGCGCGACATCGGCAATGCGCTGACTTCAGTTGGTCAATGGCGTGCCGCCAAGATCATGCATGACATTCCGCCCTATCACACAAGCCCGGTCGATGCGGCTCGCATCGCCAACGAAGCGGGAGCGAAGCTTCTGGTCTTTACGCATCTTATCCCCATGCTGCCGAACGATCTTGCCGAGCGCATGTTCCTGCATGGCGTAAGCAGCGTACGTGCAAGCGGTGTGCGCCTCGGCCACGACGGACTCCTGATCCGGTTGACGCGAGGCAAACACGATATAGACATCTCCGATCTGTAATCGATCCGAACTATATTGCCGTCACATTATAGTTTTGTCTGACGGCTCGATTGACCAGCGACACCGTGGCCACTCCCGAAGCGCGCGCTGTTTGGTGCCGGCCCTGCCGGGTTCACCGCCGTAGGCGACGCAAGGAAACCGCACAAAAGCGCGCGTCCTTCTGGGCCTTCGCGAAATGGCGCCCAAAGGCGCCCTGGTAGTTTTTAACGCGACATAAGATTGCGATAGTCGCGGCACCTTCCTGGTTTTGACGCACCGCAAAAAGCTCCGCCATAGACGCCGTCAAGATAGATGAACATAATGTCATCTGGGCTAGATGGGGGCGATGATCCATGGGCTTGGTTCCGCGACAAATTCTCGAAACGCGCTGGCGCGAAGCCCTGGGCCGCGTCGAAATCGGAAAGCTCACCTTCATTGCGCCCGACGGCACGCATCACGTCGCGCAAGGTCCGCGTCCGGGTCCCGATGCCAGCTTTCAGATCAGGGAATGGGATGTCTTGAGCCGCCTTGTTGCGCGCGGCGACATCGGTCTGGGTGAAGACTATATTGCGGGCGCTTGGGATACGGACGATATCGAGAAACTCGTGTCGTTCTTCCTACTCAACCTCGATCATTTCGAAGGCTTTGCCCACGGCAATTTTCTCAATCGTCTTGGATTTGTGTTGCACAACGCACTCGTCCGGCGCAACAGCGTCAGTGGCAGCAAGCGCAATATAGAAGCTCATTACGACGTCGGAAACGATTTCTATTCGCTCTGGCTGGACGAGACGATGACTTATTCATCGGCGTTGTATGGAAATGCCGTCACGCTTGCTGACGCGCAGCGCAACAAATATGGGCGCATCCTGGAGCGGCTCGAGAAAAGGCATGGTGCGCTTCTCGAAATAGGCTGTGGTTGGGGTGGATTCGCGGAGCAAGCCGTCAGTACCTCATTCGATGTCACAGGGCTAACCATCTCTCCGGCACAATATGGTTTTGCCAAGCAACGGCTCGGCGGTCACGCCGATATCCGCCTGGAAGACTACAGAAAAATCCGCGGCACGTTCGATGCCATTGTCTCCATCGAAATGTTCGAGGCTGTCGGCGAGCGTTACTGGCCGAACTATTTCCGCGCCGTCGCCGAACGCTTGCGCGAAGGTGGCCGCGCCGTGATTCAAACCATCGTGATCCGTGACGATCTGTTCGCGGGTTACCGCGCGCGCAGCGATTTCATCCGCCACTATGTTTTTCCCGGCGGCATGTTGCCATCCTTCGCACGCTTCCGTGAAGAGGCCGAGCGTGCCGGATTGAAAGTGCTCGACAAGTTCGCCTTCGGCCATGATTATGCCCGCACCTTGCGCGAATGGTCTGCCGGCATGTCGAACCGCGAGGCGGAGATTCGCGCTTTGGGATACGACACGAAATTCCTGCGCAATTGGCAGTTCTATCTTGGCATTTGCGCTGCCGCCTTTGCTGTCGATCGCACAGATGTCGTCCAGGTCGAACTCGCTCACGCCTGATGCTCAATATCAAACGGCGCGTCGGAACGGCCCTTCTCGATCTTCTCGTTTCGCGGCGCGGCTATCGCGTGGAGAGCAATCTTGCTTACGGTTCCCACCATCGCCACAAGTTGGATTTCTACGTTCCCAACAACCTGAAGAAACCGGCACCCGTTATCCTCTTTTTCTACGGTGGAAGCTGGCAAAGTGGAGACAAAGGCTGGTATCGCGCGTTCGGTGAGGCTTTCGCCAATCAAGGCATCGTCGTCGCTATCGCGGACTATCGTCTTTATCCCGAAGTCCGTTATCCCACCTTCTTGGACGATTGTGCTCTGGCATTGCAATTTGTCCGCGAGCACGCCGCAAACTTCGGCGGCGATCCGGCTTCTCTGTTTCTGGCGGGTCACTCGGCGGGCGCATACAACGCCACGATGCTCGTCTGCGGTCCAAATAACCTGCACGCCCTTGGCGGCGATGCGTCATGGGTTCGCGGCATTATTGGTATCGCCGGACCTTATGATTTCCTGCCGCTGAAGGATAAAAAGTTGATCGAAATCTTCGGTGGCGACCGTCGCGCTGAGACGCAGCCCATAACGCATATCAATAAAGCTTATCCACCCATGCTGCTTGTTGCCGGATCGAAAGATCGCACGGTCTCATGGAAGAACACCAAGCGAATGTCGGCGAAGCTGCGCGAATTCGGAACCGACGTGACCGAGATCGTATATCCCGGAGTCGGTCACATCGAAATCATTCTGTCGGTCGCGCGCCTGTTGCGCGGCCGCACGCGTCTGCGCGAAGATATAGCAAGCTTCGTCCGGAAAGTGGCGCCTTAACCGGCGTGAACCTTGGTTGCGGCGGGAATGTCCACCGTGGCTGTGCGGTCCAGCTTACCCCAACCGACCAGTGGCCCCTTCAATGCAGTGAAGATGGAACGCACCACGACGTAGTACATGAGCTGTCGATAGCCGAATCTCTGCAACGTCAACCACAAAAGAAGGCTCCAGTTTTCCTTCTTCTCCAACAGGAAGCCGAAGAACGCCGTCAAAAGATCGACACCCATGAAGATGCCATAATAAATACCGACGGTTATGAGATCGGCATTGTTGAACTCCGATCCGTGCTCGATATAGGCGATGTATTGCCAGGCCAGTTGCCACAGCAACAGAAGATCGGCGAGCGGGGCTAGCGCGGTAAGCAGGATCTGAAACATCCATACCTGCGGCAAGGCGATCATCCCGAGCGCACCGTAGCGCGGGCGAAAGGTCAGTGCGCGATATTTCCACAAACATTGCAACGTGCCGTAAGCCCAGCGGAATCGTTGCTTTGCCAGTCCACGAAATGTCGTCGGTGCCTCGGTCCAGGCGATGGCAGAGGAGTCGAATATCACACGATACCCTGCGCGTTGCAGGTCGATGGTCAGATCCTGGTCTTCCGCCACCGTATCGCTGCGGAAGCCGCCGACTTGTTCGATCGCGCTTCTGCGCCACGCTCCCACCGCACCCGGAACGACCGTCAGCGTACCAAGCGCCGCCAAAGCGCGACGTTCGAGATTCTGTGCGACGATATACTCAAGCGCCTGCCAGCGTGTAATCATATTGATGCGGTTGCCGACCTTCGCATTGCCCGCGACCGCCCCGATTTCAGCGTCGCCGAACCAGCGCACAAGACGGGAGATCGTGTCGGGGTTGAATTGCGTGTCGGCATCGAGTGCAACCACGACCTCACCGGTAGCGCGAGACAGTCCGACATTCAGCGCGTTCGCTTTTCCGCCGTTGGGAATGCTGATCAGCGTGATCGCAGGATGATTGGCGAATTCCGATTGCAATACGCCGAACGTTTTGTCCTTCGAACCGTCATCGACGACAATGACTTCCATCCGGCGATAGGTGCTGGCAAGGATGCGCCGCACGGTCGCCACGATGACGTTCTCTTCATTATACGCCGGAATGATCACAGAAACCTGCAATGGCTCGCCGAGTGACGGGGCGACTTCTTGTTTGCGTTCCTGCCGCGCGTTCCACACACCCAAAATCACAATCATTAGCGCGCGCGCAATGCCAAGGAAGATGGCAGCCAGGAAGCAATAATAAAGGAAGTGTCCCGCCTTGCTGACGGTAAGAAACACAACCCGGTCGGTGAGAAGCGCCAATGTCGGCGAAAGGGGCGGCATGGCCTGGTCGCGCGTAAGGCCTGCAAGCTTCGACACCGGCACAAAGGTGTAGCCCTCAGCCTTCAGCTTCGAGATGATGATGGGAAGGGCTTGTACGGTTTCCTCGCGGTCGCCGCCGGCATCGTGGAACAGTACGATGTTGCGCGGCATCGAGGGTTTTGCGGAATGGATCTGTTGCAGAGTCCGCTTGACGATCTCGTCCACGCCGGGCAACGCCCAGTCGATGGGATCGACGTGCTCGCCGACGGTGATGTATCCCATATCTTGCGCGGTTTCGACCGGCGCAATCTGGTCTTCGTCTGTGGGCTCCGCATCGCCCAGATAGGGCGGGCGGAACAGGCGCAGCGAACGGCCGGTCAGCGCCTGGAATAGGCGCTGCGTTGCATTCATTTCCAGCGGGATGGCTTCTTCCGGCGTATCCGAGAGATTGGGATGGGTGAACGTATGGCTTCCCACTTCGAATCCATCGTCGACAATCCGTTTCACCAGATCGGGATTGGCTTCCGCATTGCTGCCAATGATGAAAAAGGTCGCCGGAACGCGATTTTCCTTGAGGATGTCAAGTATCCGCGGCGTCCACTCGGCGTCGGGTCCGTCGTCAAAGGTGAGCGCGATTTCCTTCTTTGCAGCGCCAAACTGGCGGATAACGTAGCCGGTCGGCAGCTTGGTATAGGTTTCGTCATCGATGTCGCCCGTATCGCGATCGATTTCGAACGTCCGGCCACCCGATTGCGGATGGGCTTCGACCGAGATGATTTCGCCCGATCCTTCGAAGTCGATGTCTTCGATGATCGGGATGTGCCGCAAGGAGTCTGGGGCTCCCGCGCCATAAGGCCTGCCCATCACATACCAGATAGAGGGGTCCTCGCTGCCCAATCGCCACACGGCATAACCCGCAGGCTGATAAGGGTCGGCGGCATGGATTTCGTTATAAGCCGTTACGGCATCCAGCAACCAAACATCGTGCCGCGTTTGATCGTCTTCTGTGTAGGAGAAGTGCGGGTTGTTGGTGGCGTCGTCGAACACCACCTTCGATCCGGAGTCGTGCGCAGCTATCACCGCTTCTTCAAAAGACAGGCTGTCGATGCCGCCCGCATCCCAGTCATAGGCATAGCTGCCAAGCGCCACGATGGTTCGCGCCGGATCAAGCGAGTGCATCCGCTTGTCGAGCATATTCTCGTACCACGATTGGCCCGCGATGCTGCCCGGCGCATTCGGCGTCAGATGCTCGTCATAGGCCATCAGGATCGTGTAATCGATGTCTTTGGCATATTCGGTGAACGGCCACTTGTCGTTGGCGAAAGGTGCAGCCATGGCAACCTTCCAGCCATGCGCTCCGAAATCTTTTCGGAGCGCCCGCAAGAAGCGGCCGAGATCTGCCTGCGAGCTGTCGGGAATTGCTTCGAAGTCGACGACGATGCCTTGCAGCTTGTGTTTCTGCACGAATGCGCCGAGTTGCGCGACAAGCGCCGACGAGCGCTTTGGTTCGGCGAGAAGTTTCGCCAGGCCTGGGCCATCCCATTTTCCGAGGGTGGCATTCTGAACCACAGGCAGTATCGCGACGGGCTTCTTGCTACGGCGGATCAGCGTATAGACGCGCTTGTCGTAACTGTCCTTCAGAACCAGGTTTGGTCCGTTCAGATTCAGCCAGGTCGGCATCACCCAATCAAGTTGCGGCAGGGCGACTTTCAGGGAATCGTAAGCCGAAGCTTCCCAGTTGGGAAAGAACGCAATCGAAAGCGGGCGGCCCGGATGGGGATTCATCGTGGCGGCAAGTGCGCGCGCCCGGCTGTTGCGTTCGATCCAGATCTTGCGTTTGCGGATCAATTCCATCTTGTGGAGACGCGCTTCGCGGGCAAGCTGTGTTGCGGTCGGCACCAGTCCAGGTGCGGTCGCCTTGCTTTCCAGTTCCTGCGCGTGGATGACGTTCAACTCTCCCGGCAGGCGAACGTGTTCGAGCTGGGGCACCGCGAACATGCTGGCCACAAACCCGATCCCCAACGCTGTGGAGACGATGGCCGCGATCCATCCGATGAGCGAGATGCGCGTCGCACGCCGCCCGGTGACGTCGAGAAAAACAGGTTTGTCGGACATGCGAGGGTGCCGGCTCCGGCGGCAGGTGTGGCAATAACGTCGTTAAAATCCGTTAGGCCGATTTCGGCCCGCCCTGAAAGGCGGGACATATACTCCATTCGCGCCGCTTGGTGTCATTTCTTTGGCAGCCGTTTCCGCGACCGGCTTACATTTCTGTAATGCCGTGCCTGGCGTTTTATCCACCAGGCAACTTCTAGTCTTTGTCTCCCTTCCCACCGCAACCAATGCCCCTTGCCGCCGTCCGGGAAGGTTAGGCCCTCTACTGCCCGGCCGCCGGCAAGCAAATACGATAGTGCCTGATTATTTCTTGTAAGAGCCGAGAATCTCTTCGATTGCGTCCTTGCCTTCCGGGCTGTGAATCCAGGACTCAGCCTTCGCCAAAGTCTCGAACTGAATCCCCACGCGGTGCGGGCGCACGCGATCCGGCACAGGTACATGGACTTCGAAAGTGCCTGCAAAGCGCATGTCTTTCGTCGCCTCGGCGAAGGGCGGAGGCAGGCCCTTGTCTTTCTTTCGCATCATTATCTCCCGTTCAAGCGGCGCGTTGTGCGCGTCCGGCATGGTTGGAGCGGCGTCGCCGATGGCGCGGGCGGCGCTTGGCATAGTCGATCTCGCGCTTCACGGGCGCGGGTTCGGGCGCGGCGTTCGCATCGTTCATTGCGATCAGAGGTTGTCGGATCAGTTTCTCTATATCGCGCAGCAAGGCCCGCTCCGAAGAATCGCAGAGCGAGATCGCGATGCCGCCGGTGCCCGCGCGCGCCGTGCGTCCAATGCGGTGGACATAACTTTCGGCGACGTTCGGCAGCTCGAAATTGACGACATGCGTCACGTCATCGATGTCGATGCCGCGAGCAGCAATATCCGTCGCCACCAGCACACGCGAGCGTCCCGAACGGAAATTCTCCAGCGCTCGCTGGCGCGCGCCTTGCGATTTGTTGCCGTGAATGGCGTCGGCTGCGTGCCCAGCTTTGCCGATCTGATCGGCCACTTTATTGGCGCCATGCTTTGTCCGGGTGAACACGATCACGCGCTTCATCTGCGGGTCGCGCAGAAGTTCGTGGAGAAGCCCGCGCTTGGCCTGCTGTTCCACGAAATAAACACGCTGCTCGATCTTCTCCGCCGTCACGGCCTTCGGCGTGATGGCGATGCGCGCCGGTTGGTGGAGGATTTCCTGAACGAGATGCGCCACTTCATCGGGCATCGTGGCCGAAAACAGCAAGGACTGCCGCTTCTTCGGCAGATAACTCACGATCCTGCGAACATCGCGGATGAAGCCCATGTCGAACATGCGGTCCGCTTCGTCGATAACCAGAAGCCCCACCGCGCCAAGCACGACATGCTTCTGATTGACGAGGTCGAGCAACCGGCCAGGCGTCGCCACCAGAACATCCACGCCATGACGCAGCGCCGCGACCTGCTTGTTTTGGTTCACGCCGCCGAGAACGACCGCGTGACGCAGTCTGAGATGCCGTCCATAGGTCTTCAGGCTTTCATCGATCTGAACCGCAAGCTCGCGTGTCGGCGCCAGAATCAGCGCGCGCACCGCACGCGGTCCGGCCTGCGCGCCGGTCTCGGCAAGCTTCTGCAGCAACGGCAGGCCGAATGCCGCCGTCTTGCCGGTCCCCGTTTGCGCCAGCCCCAGCACATCGCGCCCCGAAAGGATCAGCGGAATGGCTTGCGTCTGGATGGGAGTAGGGGAGAGATAGTTCTCGGTGGAGAGCGCGCGCAACAGCGGCTCCGCGACGCCGAGCGTCGAAAAAGTTTGAGTCACAAAAAATCCTTGTTGCTACCAGGGCGAAATGAAACGCGCGGGGGCAAAGTTGCCGTCTTCCACGCACATCTGGAGCAAACGGTATGTTATGTCTGGTTCCAGGCGGTCGGGCGCTTTGCGCTCGTCGTGCGGCCGCCGGGCTGGGCGGCTTATCGTCGGCGCAGCCGCCAATGTCAACCCCGCACTTTATATATAGGCGGAGCCTGCCCTTTTTCGCTTGATGGCCTGAATTTCGTTTTCCAGCGCGCCGAGAAACCGGGAACGATCCTCCCTTGCGAAGGGGGCATGGAAGGTCTGATTGCCCGTCACCTCGCGCAGATGACGGCTCAGTTCTCGCATGCCAAGAGCCGTCCCTATATCTGCATCGGTGAATGCTTTGCCGTTTGGCCTCAGAACGCGCGCGCCCTTGGCCAGACAGCGCGAGGCCAGTGGAATGTCTGCCGTAACCGCGATGTCGTCTTCGCCGATCCGCTGAGCAATCCAGTCATCGGCCGCATCAGCGCCTTGAGCCACGATCACGGTCTTGATGCGCGGGTTGGTGCTGGGCCGGATGCCGCCATTGCTCACTATGTGAACGGTCAATTCATGCCTATCCGCCACGCGCTCCACCTCCGCTTTCACGGGGCAGGCATCGGCATCGACAAAAATCTCAAGCAACGAGCCGTCTTTCTTCTGCCAGGAAGAACTCGATCAGGGCCGCCTCCAGGTCGCGCGGTGCCGCGATACGGCACAAGCGGGATTTGACTGCCCGCCGTGTCATCCCATCCATCGGCAAGGGTGTATTCTCCACATACCAACCCAGATGCTTGCGAAAGATCTTCAGCCCCAGCGTATCGCCGTAGAACGCAAGGCTGTCCGCGAAATGCTCCAGCGTGATGTCCAGGCGTGCCGCAAGATCGGGTTCCTCCATTGCGGAACGCTTTGCCAATGCCCGATCGATGCTCGCTGCGATCCATGGCCGTCCGTAAGTTCCGCGTCCGATCATGATCGCGTCGGCTCCCGATTGCCGGAGAGCTTCGCGCGCCGAAACCTCGTCGGTCACATCGCCATTCACAATCACCGGAATGGCGATGGCATTCTTCACCTCTGCCACGGCGCGCCAATCCGCGCTGCCATTGTAAAACTGCTGACGCGTCCGCCCATGCACCGTGATAGCTCTAACGCCAAGCTTTTCCGCATACATCGCCAATTCGGGTGCGTTGCGTGTGGCATCGTCCCAGCCCAGCCGCATCTTTAACGTGACCGGGCGGGACGTTGCATTCACCGCCGCTTCGATCAAGCGTGCCGCAAGAGCCGGATCGCGCATCAACGCCGATCCCGACAAAGCGCCCGTCACTTCTTTCGCAGGGCATCCCATATTGAGGTCGATGATGTGGGCGCCCGCCGCTTCCGCAAGCTGTGCGCCTTTTGCGATCCAATGTGGCTCTCGGCCGACAAGCTGTATCACCATCAGCGGCAAGCCGTCGCCCACCGCGGCGCGCCGCACCACATCGGGCCGCCCGCGCGCGAACATATCGCACGCCACCATTTCGGTGGCGACGTAAGGTGCGCCCAGTCTCGACGCCATGCGCCGGAACGGCAGATCGGAAACGCCCGTCATCGGGGCGGTGAGAACCCGTCCCCCGATCCAGACGTCGCCGATTGCAAAGCCGTTCATCTTAAGGCGCGTTGACCGCGACCAGTTTCATGTCGAAGACCAAGGTCTGGTTCGGCGGAATATCCGCGCCTGCACCGCGTGCGCCGTAACCGAGGTCGGATGGAATGACCAATTGCCATTCGTCGCCCTCCTTCATCAGCGAAAGCGCTTCCACCCAACCGGGAATCAAACGCCCCGCCGGAAACGTCGCGGTCTGTCCAGGCGGCGTCTGATCGAACACCTTGCCGTTGATCAGCCACCCCTTGTAGGTGACCGTCACCATGTCGTTGCCGCTGGTCACGTTCTTGCCGCTGCCCGCATGCACTACGCGATATTGCAAGCCGCTCGGCCGCTTCACCACGCCATCTTTGGAGCCATTGTCGTTGAGGAATTCCTGATTGGATTCGTCGCTCAATGTGTAGCCGTGTTCTGCCATTTTTTCTTTCTCCTGATTGCAGGCGGAAACGAGCACCGCACTGAGCGCGATCGTTGCCAATGACGCCAAAATAGTCTTACGCATTCGAACCTCTTTTCGATTGCAGGTCAGGCGATCGCGCCCAGTAGCAATTCCAGGCCGGCGCGCGCAAAGGCGCGCATGTTTTCCACGCGTCCCGCCTGGCCGGTTTCCAGCGTGATGGCCCGTTCCACCGGCCCTGCAAGTGCAATGCAGCTATGGCCCGCTGCGTCGCCGTAAGGATTGCCGGTCGGGCCGGCCGCTCCTGTTTCGGAAAGGGCCCAGGTGCTTTGAAACCGTTCGCGTGCTGTGCGTGCCAGCAGAAGCGCATAAGGCTCGCTTGCCGAACGCATCCCGCTCACCGCCTCACGCGGAATATCGAGAAGCTTCGTTCTCGCCTTGGCGGTATAGACGACCGCTCCGCCCAGGAAATAAGCCGAGGCTCCCGGCACCGCCAGAAGTGCCGCCGACAACAGCCCACCCGAAGAGGATTCCGCCACGGCCACGGTCTCGCCGCGCGCTTTCAACAGCATCCCAACCCGTTCGGCAACCGGCAGCAGGACGTCCATACATAATCCTTTTGGTTCAACCGGTTAGGGTGGCGGAGCCGGAGGGATTCGAACCCTCGATACGGCTTTTCAACCGTATAACGGTTTAGCAAACCGCCGCCTTCAGCCTCTCGGCCACAGCTCCGTGAGGAAGACCAGATACTTATATGCGGCCGGTTTGGCAATTCTGACTTTTCGCGCCAAATGCCTGGTGGGAGCGAGACCCTTGAGATCCGTTTTTGGGCGCAAAGCGGATATCGATTTCGCCGGAGCTGTCGAATATCTCGTGCTTAAATCTTGGCGACGGGCCAGCGGCCATTATGCGGGGCTATGGTCGGATCCTGAATTTCACGGCGATCCGCCCTGTTGCAGATGTCGAACGGCTTGCGCGAACACTTCAGCCGGTTCGGCTTCCGCTTCGAGCGCAATCCAGTCTTCGGCGGGCACCATGCTTTCAAGTTGCGCGTGCAGCACCTCTATGGTCGCATCGGACGCATCGTTGGTCCGCGCCGCAATGCGGCTTTCGAGAACCCGCTGTGGTGCTCTCAGCCAGAACCCGGTAAAGGCAACATTCGCGCGTCTGGCAACATTCTCCAGCGCATCGCGTTCGTCCGGACGCCCATACACCGCATCGGCAATCACACTGTGCCCTGTGTGAAGAATGATTTCGGCGCGTTCGGCAATGGCTTGAAAAACCTTCGCAGAAAATCCCGCGCTATAAGCCGCCTGCGGAAGCCGCTCTTCGGACGAAACGCCCCACAACTGTTTCCGGATGACGTCGCTGCGAAGAACAACTGCGCCCGGCACGGCGCCGACCGTGGGCGCCAGATTTCGCGCAAGAGTGGATTTTCCTGTCCCGGATACGCCGCCAACAGCCAAAAGCATCGGTGGAGGCGGTTGCAGATAGGCAAGCGCACGGTCGAGGAATGCCCTCGCATGATCACGCGCAGTCTCAGGCTCAATATTCTCGCGCGCCATTGAGATCGTCACATGCGCTCTTATCGCGGCCCGGCAGGCCAGGAAGAGCGGCAGCGGTGCAAGGCCGCCATAATCGTGCGATTGTTCCAGATAAGCGTTCAGAACCGCATTTGCGCCCCGGCTCAAGCCGTGGCGATCCAGGTCCATCAACAGGAATGCGAGATCGTAAATCGTATCGATACAGGCGAACTCGTCGCGGAATTCGATGGCGTCGAACGGCACCGGTTCGTTGTTGAAGAGACAGATATTGTTCAGATGCAGGTCGCCATGCACGCGGCGCACAAAGCCCGATTGCCGGCGGTCCTCAAGAACGCCTTCCAGCTTTTTCAACCATGACCGCGAGCGGCTGCCCAACAACGCAACTGCTTCCGGTGAAAATGGCCGTCCGACCATCTCGCCAAGGATGGCTTGATTGCCTTCGATAACGGAAGAAATGCCCTCTGCACCGCCAAACTCCTGGCAGACGTCGCTGCCGGCATGAAAGTCCGCGATGCGCTTGGCCGCGCGGCGGAGAATATCGTTGGATAGCGTCCCGCTGCGACGCATCTCTTCCAGCAAGCGACCTTGCGGAAACCGATGCATCACCACCAGCCAGTCGATGGCTTGCGCCTCGCTCGTATCCATTGCGATGACCAACGCGCCGTCTGCACGCCGCTGAACTTTTGCGACGCCGATATAAATCTCGGGCGCCATCCGCCGGTTGACCTCAAGCTCCCGCAAGCACATCTGGCGGCGCAGCTCGACAGTCGAATAGTCCATATAGGGAAGGCGCACCGCGCGCTTCAACTTGTAGGCACGTTCACCGGCCAGGAACACGATGGCGCCATGTGTTTCGTGGCGTTCAACCGATGGCGGGTGGAACGGATAAGCGTCAGTGCTCGAAAGAAACGCTACGACTTCCGCCTGTAAGGACCGCGACATCGCAAGCATTATACCACGATCGAGACCGACGCGCCGCTCCCGGATCGGGGCAGATTGCGAGAGCGGCGCAGGGGGAGGCCGGACTAGTGGCCTTCCGACCCCATATTGTCGGACTTCATGCTGTCGCCGCTCATGCCATCGCTGTGCATCGCGCCAGACATCGCATTGCTCTGTGCCTTCTTTTGATGCTTTTTCTTGTCCTGCATGTTGTGGTGCATGGCGCCGTTGCCCATGCTGTCGGCCTTCATGCTATCGGCGGACATCGCGTTCTGGCTCGACATATTGTCGTCGGCCGCGAAGGCTGTCCCGCACATCGCGAGGAAGGCGAGGGTGGCGGCAATGGCTGGGGTCTTCATAAGGTCTCCTGTCTGGTTTCCGGGCCGATGCGGCCTTTGCTGCTAGTTCGGTTTGCCGCCAGATCGGTTACACTCGCCGATCCTTGCCAATCTCCTGTAACCGGATCACATATTCGTGCGTATTAAGGGACACCCGACGCTTTGATCGCCGCGGAAATGCATCTGAAAGTGCTGATGCTGGCCGCGCTCGAAGGCGATGGGCGTGCCTACCGCACGCTGCTCACCGAATTGAGCGGCCATCTGCGCACCTATTTCGCGCGCAGAATGGGCTCGGCGGCAGATGCGGAAGATCTGGTGCAGGACACGCTGACGGCGATGCACAGACGCTTGCACACTTACGACGTCGATCAACCGCTCACGGTCTGGGTTTACGCCATCGCGCGCTATAAGCTGATCGACAATTTCCGGCGCAACCGTTTGCGCCGGACCGTTTCGCTGGAAGATGCGGGCGCATTGTTCGCCAATGAGAGCGCCGACTCTGCCGCTGCGAAACGCGACGTCGAGCGGCTTCTGAACACGCTCCCGCAGAACAAGCGCGAGCTTGTGCGGCTGACCAAGATCGAAGGACTTTCGACCGCTGAAACGGCGGCGAAACTCGGTCTTTCCGAATCGGCGGTCAAAGTGGGCGTGCATCGGGCGTTGAAAGCGCTGGCGCAACAATTTTCGGAGAAGACGTGAAAACCGAGGATCTCATTGCCGAGCTTTCCGGCGAATTGCGCCCCATCCCGCCGCACGCGGGGCTCGCGCCGCTTGTGCTCGGCCTCGGCGCCGGTGCGGGGGTGTCCGCAGCACTGATGTTGTTCTGGCTCGGTTTGCGGCCCGACCTGATGTCGGCGATGCACACCTCGCCGTTCTGGATGAAATTCGGCTACACGCTGGCGCTCGCCGTGATCGCCTTTTGGGCCGTGTTGCGTCTTGCCCGTCCCGGCGTCGATGCCAAAGCGGCGATGCGCGCCATCGCGCTGCCCGTTGCGGCCATGTTGGTGCTCGGCGTCGTCGAGTTGATGCGCTCACCTGTGGACCCCGCCATATTGTTCTATGGTTCGTCGCATGATGTGTGCCCGGAGCGGATCTTCGTGGTGTCGCTGCCGGTCTTCGTGGCTGCGTTGTGGGGCTTGCGCCGGTTCGCGCCAACGCGGCTGACAGTGACGGGAGGCATCGCCGGGCTCTTCGCGGGTGCTGCGGGCGCGTGGGTCTATGCCTTCCATTGCGGCGAGAGCGGAGCACTCTTCGTGAGCGTCTGGTACACGCTTGGCATCGTGAGCGTGGGCGTTTTGGGCGCGCTGCTCGGACGTTTCGTGCTCCGCTGGTAGGACGGCGGTCAGGACGCTTCGGTTTCGTCCGTTAATGGCTCTCCCCAGTCCGCCGTCAGGCTTTTGAAGAGATTCTGTACGTTCTGCTTTCCGATGCGCCGTTCGAGTTCCGATGTGAGATAATCCATCGCCGCCCACGCATCGCGGCGCCGCTTCTGTCCGCCTTTGCTGATGGTCACGATCTTGGCGCGGCGATCGCCGGGGTCCGTCACAAGCTCCAGCAAATCCATCTCGATCATCTGGCTGATGGTCAGGTGAATGGCCTGACGGCTCACCCCCAAAAGGCGCGCAATGTCGGATGGTTTCACGCAACCCATCGCCACGGCGGCCATCACCATGGATTGCGAACGCGTGACCTTGTTCCACCCTTTGGCGCGCAGATAGGCCTGCAGCCCTTCATCGTACCAGATGAACGCCCGCAGAAGCGGCACGAGAAGATGCGTCGGGTGAGCGGTTGCCATCTCAATTGCCACGGGAAACGGCCCAGGATTACCAGCAAGCCGTAACCGGTTCCATGTGCCGTTATATCGTCAATTATCTTGACAAATAATCTGCCCCGAGCTAGCCTTCGCTCAAAGATTTTTCAGGATGGAAAGCCATGAGCAAGCTGCAAAACAAGGTTTTCGACATACAGGGCGTGAACCACCTGGCGCTGGTCTGCAAGGACATGGCGCGGACGGTGGACTTCTACACCAACGTCTTGGGCATGCCGATGACCAAGACGATCGATCTGCCCAACGGCATGGGCCAGCACTTCTTCTTCGACATCGGAAACGGCGACGGACTGGCTTTTTTCTGGTTCCCGAACGCGCCGGAAGCCACCCCCGGCGTGGCCGCGGCTGCGGCCCTGCCAGGGCAGGGCAGCATCGTTTCGGGCCACGGCTCGATGAACCATGTCGCTTTCAACATCCCGGCCGAGAAGGTGGACGAATATCACGAGAAACTGCTCGCCCGCGGCGTGAAATGCACCAAGGTCGTCAACCACGACGATTCCCCGCGCCAGATCAGCGAGACGGTCTCGCCCTCGACCTTCGTGCGCTCGATCTATTTCTACGATCCGGATGGCATCTGCCTGGAATTTGCAGCGTGGACGCGTCCGCTCGATCCGAAGGTCGACGTCAAACACGAACCGGTGGATGCGCAAGGCCACAAGAAACCCCTGCGCGTCCTCGAACCGGCGGAATAATCTTTCCTTCAAATGTGACGTGCGCCACCGCTTCTCTGCAAGCGGTGGCCGTCCGTGTCGGGTTCAAGACCCGACACTTCCGATCGATATTGGTTCCCTTGAGGAGGCGGTTCTGCCTCCCGTGAAATAATATTGTCATTTTGCGCCGCCTGTGTGCGCGCTCCCTCGCACCTTCTAATTTCTTCGCCGGAAGCGCGGTCACGTTTGGCCGTGCCGTCCGTCCAATGAAGTGAAGCCCAGCCTTTCAACCTCGATCCCGGGGAGCAGCGGTGGGGATGGTCGAGAAGCCGGACAACGGTTCGGGAAAAACGGGGCCTGGCATGGCGCCAGCCGTGTCGGATGTCGACGCGTGGTTCGGACGCGAGATCCTGCCGCTGGAGGCGGTGCTGATGGAATTCCTGCAGCACAATTGGCGCAACAAAAGCGACCTGACCGATTTCCGGCAGGATGTTTATGTTCGCGTCTATCAGGCGGCGCAGAAACAGATTCCCGATCACCCTCGCCAATTCCTCTTCACCACCGCGCGCAATCTGTTGATCGATCGCGTGCGCCACGAACAGGTCATTCCCATCGAAGCCGCCGCCGATCTCGAAGCACTTGAGATCGCCGTCGACACGCCTGCGCCCGACCGGACCTTGATGGCGCGCGATGAATTGCGCCGCGTGCAGGCGGCCCTCGACCGTCTTCCGCCCCGCGAACGCGAAGCCATCCTGCTCGGCCGGGTCGAAGGCCTGTCGCGCCGCGAAATCGCCTTGCGCATGGGCATCGCGGAAAGCGCGGTGGCGCAATATCTCTCGCGCGGCATTCGCGGCCTGGTGAACACGCTTTGCAACGAACCTCCCACCGTCAGGAGGAAATCATGATTGCGCAAACCGCGGATGACATCGAAATCCGCGCCTCCGAATGGATCGAGCGGCGCGATTTCGGCGTATGGAGCGATGCCGACGCGAAAGAACTGGAAAACTGGCTCGACCAATCGCCCGCCCATCGCGTCGCCTTTCTCCGGCTCGATTTCGAATGGAGGCGCACCGAACGCCTGGCCGCGTTGCGCCCCATCAAACCGCAGGCGAGTGAAGTGCCCGCCGGCAAATGGCATCGCTCGCTGCGCATCGCCGCCGCCGTGGCTGTTCTGGGCATCGTCGGCAGTTTTGGCGCCAGCTACTTCTTTGCCCAGGGCGGCAAGTCCTATTCCACACCGCTGGGCGGCCGCAAGGTTCTCACCTTCGCCGACGGCTCGCAGATCGAATTGAACACCAACACCCTCATCCGCATTGCGATAGACGAACACAAGCGTTCGGCGGTTCTGGAAAGCGGCGAAGCCTATTTCTCCATCAAGCACGACGCCTCGCGGCCTTTCGTGGTGACCGCGGCGAACCACAAGGTCATCGACCTCGGCACCAAATTCCTCATGCGCACCAGCGGCAACAAGCTGGAAGTGGCGCTCGTCGAAGGTTCTGCAAAGGTCGAACCTGCGGGCGGCGATCCGTCCCATCGCGCCGTCACCTTGAAGCCGGGCGACATCGCCTATGCGCTGCCGGGCAGCGTGTCCGTTGTGCGCAAGACGCCCGCCGACATCGGCAGCGATCTGGGCTGGCGCCGCGGCATGCTGGTCTTCCGTCACGCGACGCTGGCCGAGGCTGCCGAAGAATTCAACCGCTACAACGCGCAGAAGATCGTCATCGCCGATCCGGAAACCGCGCGCCTCACTTTCAGCGCCACTCTGCCCACGCACGACACGCACACCTTCGTGCGCATCCTGAGCAAACTCTTCAACACACGCAGCCAAACGACAACCGAGGGGATCGTGATCTCGCGCTAGTCCCGCGACGATCCGCAAAATAGGGGGAACAAATGGGACAATTGAAAGCACGCCTGGTAGGCACCGCCGCCGTCGCCTTGATGGCGCGCGCCGCAATGGGCGCAAGCTTCAACATTCCCGGCGGCGATCTCGACGCCGCACTCAACGCCTATACCGAGCAATCGGGAATCCAGATCGCGGTCTCCATCGATGCGATCAAGGGCAGGCGTACGAGCGGAGTGGCGGGAAATCTGTCGTCCGACATGGCGCTCGACCGCCTGCTGAAGGGCACCGGTCTCATCCCAAGCCGGGATCCCTCCGGCGTGGTCACCATTGTGCCGGGCCATTCGTCGATGCTGTCGATAAAGCCAGAAATCGGCTCCATCCAGCTTGCACAGGCGACGCCCTCGCAACAACGCGCCAATGTCGAAACGGTGACGGTCACGTCGTCGAAACTCGGCGGCGCGGACGTGCAATCGATTCCGATTGCGATCACGGCTTTGAGCCAGGAAGAGTTGACATCGCGCCAGGTTGCAGGCGGTCCGGACCTCATCAAGGAAGTCCCCAACCTCACTTTCACCAAGACGAACTTCACCGGCTATTCGATCCAAATCCGCGGCATCGGCACGCAGGCGATCTCGGTGACAACCGATCCGGCGGTTGCCGTCGCATTCAACGACACGCCTTTTATCCGCAACCATTTCTTCGAACAGGAATTTTACGACGTCGCCCAGGTCGAAGTGCTGCGCGGTCCGCAAGGCACGCTCTACGGCCGCAACGCAACCGCCGGCGTGGTCAACGTCACCTCCGCCAAGCCGACGGATCAGTTCGAATCGATGCTGTCTGCCGACATCGGCAACTACAAGAACCGCCGCTTCGAGGCGATGCTGAATCTCCCGATTGTCGGCGACAAGCTGGACTTACGCCTCGCCGGCGAATGGACCAAGCGCGACGGCTACAGCTTCAACACGCTGACAAACTCGCCTATCGACGGCCGCGATCTCTGGTCTGGCCGCGCAAGCTTGCGCTGGAAGCCGGTCGAAAACCTCACCGCCGATTTCGTCTGGGAACATTTCTCCGAAAACGACGACCGCCTGCGCAGCGCCAAACAGCTTTGCAAACGAGATCCCGCGGTTCAGGAGGTTCTCGGCCATTCGACAGCCGTCGGCGCTGGCGGCAATATCGGCGTGGCGTTTTTGGGTCAGGGCTGCTTGCCCGCCTCCATGTACAGCGATGAAGCCTTCGGCGTGCCGAATGCGCTCTCGCTTCCCTATTATGGCGGTTTTGTCGGCGGCGGTTTCGGCCTTGCGATCTTCAATCCGCTCAACAACGGTTTTGAAGGTCCGACACTCGATCCCTATGCCTCGACCACGCAGTCCCACGATCTGCGCGTGATCGAATCCACACTCGATCCCCAATACCGGGCAAAGAACGATACGCTGGAACTCAATGCCGAATGGCGCATCTCGCCCACGCTTACCGTCGCTTCAGCCACCGGCTATAACCGGGATTTCCTCTGGTCCACGGAAGATTTCAACCGTTTCAACACCCAGCCCGGAATCTTCTCGGCGACGGATGCTTACGGGTTTACCCTCGATCCGCTCCAAAGAACAACGCCGGACGGCAATTACCGTTGCTATGACGGTTATGTCGCCATCGGCATGGATTGCGTTGCCGCGGGCCATTCAGGCGGGATTCATCCCGCAGGCACGCCCACCGGCTATTTCTGCGATCCGCAATTGGGTTGCAGCAACCGTCTGGTCGGTCAGGACCTCGCCACGGAAAACGCCTGGCAATTAAGCCAGGAATTGCGCGTCTCCTCCAATTACGGCGGGCCATTCAATTTCAGTGCGGGCGGCAATTATCTGCATTACGAAACGCATGAAAACTATTATGTCTTCTTCAACACGCTCACCATGTGGGCGGCCAATGACGGCCTCTACGGCCGGCGGCAACCCTGGGTGCCGTTCCAGGATATCAACGCCCAATGCGTGCCTTACGGCCATCAATATGCCGATCCCAGCGTTCCCACCAGCGTCGAAGATTGCGCGGGCTATATCGATCCGCATCCGCTCGATCAGCTCGACAATGCGGGCCACAACTACTTCCTGAGTCAGAACCCGTACAATCTCAATTCCTACGCGATGTTCGGGGAGGCGTATTACAACGTCACCGACGAACTCAAACTCACGGCGGGATTGCGCTGGACCGACGACCAGAAGCACTTCGTGGAAATCCCCAGCGAATTGTTGACGCGTGGCTACGGCTATCCGGTCACGGGCGTTCTCGATCAGGAATGGAAGGAATGGACAGGCCGCTTCGTTGCGAACTGGACGCCCAAGCTCGATTTCACCGATCAGAGCATGTTCTATGCGTCCTATGCGCATGGCTATAAGGCAGGCGGCGCCAATCCGCCGGGCGCCGTGTTGCTCACCTATGCAGCGGGCGACGTCACCAATCCGACACATCCCAAGACCTTCGCGCCGGAATTCAACGATGCGTTCGAAATCGGCACCAAGAACACCGCGCTCGATGGCGCGCTGACCTTCAACGCCAATCTCTTCTATTACAATTACAAGGGCTACCAGATTTCCTACATCGTCGATCGTTCGGCGGTGAACCTGAACTTCGATGCCACCGTGAAGGGCGCGGAAGTGCAGGCGAGCTGGGAACCGTTCCCAGGCCTCAAGCTCGGCTTGGCCGGCGGTTATGAAAACACCCGGCTTGCCGATGGCTCGAAGGCCATCGACCTTCTGGATCGCACGGCCGGCAATCCGAACTGGCTTCTTGTGAAGCCGTTCCCCTCGCAGGCGTCGAACTGCGTGCTTCCGGCCTATGTCGTTGCCACCATCGTCGACCCGTCGAAAGGGATCGACCAGCTCACGCTGCCCTTCGCCTGCTCCAACGCCTATAGCCTTTTCCTCGATCCTGTGACGCGCGCCCAATATTCGGCCACCAATCCGGTGCCGGGCTATCCGGGATTCGATCCGCTCGCAGGAACGCCAGGCCATCCCTATACCGGTCAAAACACCTATAACGGCATCGATTATGGTCCCGCGCCCAATAACGGTCAGGGGTTCTTCAAAAACCTGAGCGGCAACGAATTGCCCAACGCGCCGCATTATACGGTGTCGCTCACGGCGGATTGGACGGTGCCGTTGTCGCCCGATTGGGCCGCAACCTTCCACAGCGATTATTATTGGCAGGCGCATTCCTGGGCGCGCGTGTTCAACGAGGTCAACGACAAGATCAACGGCTATTCCACCATCAATCTCGCCCTCATACTGACCGACACGTCCGGCTGGCAGGTGATGGGTTATATAAAGAACATCCTCGACGTCGCCGCGATCACCGGTACCTTCCTGAACAGCGACGATACCGGTCTTACCACCAATATCTTCCTCACCGATCCGCGCCTTTTCGGTGTGCGTGTGACGAAGCATTTTGACGGCGGAGATTCCGGCGGCGATATTTTTGGCAGCATCGCCGGAAAGAACCCGACGGCCTGGATAACGCTGGGAGGCAATTTCGCGCAGCTTGCAGCGGATTGGCAGGCCTTCAATCCGGCCTTTGCCTCGGCCATGCCGGCTGGTTTGCCGAATCCCACGGTTACGGAAAAGGCTCCCGGCGCCACGTTCGATTGGGAAGGAAAGATCGAAATCCAGCCGGAAAATTCCGATTGGGTGTTGAAGGCGGGCATCCGCTACGGCCGCGCCACGCGCAAGGGCAATGTTCACAAGAGCCTGCCGGTGCATACTGCCGACAACGTCGTGCTGCCAACATTCATCGCGAACTATTTCGGCCTGCCCACGACGATACGTTGCGAGGATCTACAGGCCCTCGGCTCAAATCGGCCTTGCCCCTTCGCCGCGCTCGATCCCGAATTCGTCGATTCACAAGCCAAGGAAAGCGAGCAATACATGATGCTCGATTTCACGCTGGGCAAGGATGTGGGCATCGGTCTGTTCGGGGAGGAAGGAAAGGGAACGGTCAGCGCGGGCGTGCGCATGGCGCAGTTCACCACCAAAATCCGCGCCGAACTTAATTCCGATCCGCATTATAATTTCCCGTCGCCGCTCAATCCATTCGGAGGCGGGCTCGCGCTCAAATACGGCAATGTCTATGACGCGACGACCGACGAACATCGCACCTTCCGTGGGGTAGGCCCCGAAATAACTTGGGATGCGAGCCAGCCCGTTTTAGGCAACGAAGACGAAGGCGAACTCAGCTTCGACTGGGGCGTGAATGCGGCGGTACTGTTCGGCCGTCAGAAAGCGAACATTCATCAGACGCGTCTGCACAAGCAATGCCCCGGCTTCAACGGCTTTGCCGGCGTCACCTGCACCTACATCTACAACCCTCCTCCGAGCAACATCGTACGTTCGCGCAGCGTCGCCGTCCCAAATCTCGGTGGCTATGTGGGCGCCTCGGCACGCTATCGTAATGCGAAGATCAATTTCGGCTATCGCGCCGACTACTTCTTCAACGCCATGGACGGCGGACAGGAAACGGCCAAGAGCTATAACCGCGGCTTCTATGGTCCGTACTTGAATGTGTCACTCGGCCTCGGCGGCTAGAACAAGCGGCTGATTTTGGCTAACTTTCCCTCGCGGGCCGTGCCCGCGAGGGAGGCACATATATAATGTACGCACCGTCCGACGAACCCGCGCCGGTAACCCACGGCGACGAGGAAACCGGTTCCGGCCAGAAGCCCGCCATGACGGGCATCCTGTGGCTCGCCTCCTATCCCAAATCCGGCAACACCTGGACGCGCAATTTCCTGCACAACCTCCTCAACATCCTCGAAGGACGCGATGAGGACGAGCAGGACATCAACGCGATGAACGAATTCACCTTCTGGGAAATCGCGGCCAAGCCTTACGAGAAGTTTCTTGAAAAGCCCGTGACCGAAGCCACGCGCGCCGAGATCGCCGCCGTCCGCCCCAAGGTGCAGGAGATGATTGCGGAATCGACCGATGGTCTTGCCATGATCAAGACCCATCATTGCCTGGTGATGGACCGCGGCACCCCCGCCATCAATCTCGCGGTCACGGCGGGTGCGGTCTATATCGTGCGCAATCCGCTCGACGTCGCCATATCGCTCGCCCACCACATCAGCGGCACCATCGACGATGCGATCACCATGATGGAAACACGCGGCCTCGAAACCGCCATCAGCGAGAAGAACGTACACGAGATCTACGGCTCCTGGAGTCAGCATGTCGAAAGCTGGACGCGCAATCCCCACCGCGGCATCTGCGTCCTGAAATATGAGGAGATGCTGGCCGATCCCACCCGCATCTTCGGCGGTCTTGCGCGCCACCTGTTGCTCAAGCCGAGGCCCGAACAGTTGCAACTGGCGATCGAACGCTCCTCCTTTGAAAAGCTGAAAGAGCAGGAAGACAAGGAAGGCTTCCGCGAAAAGCCCGACAAGGCCGAACGCTTCTTCCGCGAAGGCAAGTCCGGCCAATGGCGCGAGAAACTTTCCCGCCGCCAGGTCCGTCAGATCGTGCAGGTCCACCACAAACAGATGCAGCGCTTCGGCTACCTGACCGACGAACTGAAGCATCTGGTCAACTGAACCTCCCGCATTCTTGAAATAGAATTGCGCAATCCGGCTTGCGCGCACTTTTTTGCGCCCGCGGCTACAAGTTTCCCCAAACCGCCCGTCCTATAGGGCGAGGTTGAGTGCAATCCTCCAACGGCAGGGAACTGGCTGGGGCGATGGCCGAAACACCGAGCAACGATCTGAACGCAACCGGCCGAAGCGGGGCGGGGGAGCCCATGCCCACGTCCGAAGTGGAGGCCTGGTTTGTCCGCGAAGTTCTGCCTTTGGAGGCATCCCTGATGCGTTTCCTGCAAAGCGCCTGCCGCAATGCCCAGGAAGCTGCCGACCTCCGGCAGGATGTTTATGCCGGCGTTATTGCCGCCGCGCGCAAATCCCTGCCGGATCGCGCCAAGCCTTTCGTCTTCGCCACTGCGCGAAATCTTCTGATTGATCGCGTTCGCCACGAACGCGTGGTCTCTATCGACACCGTCTCCGATCTCGACGAATTGGGTCTCGCCGCCGACGAGCCCGGGCAGGACCGCGTTCTGATCGCGCGCGACGAGTTGCGCCGCTTGCGCGCGGCCATCGACGCGCTACCGCCCAAATGCCGCGAAGCCATCGTGCTGCGCCGCATCGAAGGTCTTTCGGGCCGCGAGATTGCCGAGCGCATGGGTATCGACGAGAGCACCGTCTCCCATCACATCAACAACGGCGTGCGCATTCTGGCCGAAAAGCTCTACGCCGAAGAACCCAAGCGCGGAAACAAGCCATGAGCGACGCGCACAGCAACGAAACCATCGAAGCCCGCGCCGCCGATTGGCTGGCGCGCCAGCAATTCGAAAGCTGGAGCGAAGCCGACGCGAAGACTCTCGAAGCCTGGCTCGCCGAATCCGACAACCACACCGCTGCCTATTGGCGCCTGAAGGCCGCGTTCGACCGCACCGACCGGCTGGCTGCCCTGCGCCGCCCGATGATGCAGCGCCCGGCGTCGCAAATTCCGTCGCGCAAGCCGTGGACATTGCTTTACGCAGCGGTCGCCGCGCTGGCCGTGCTCGCCATCGGCGGCGGCATTTGGAGCTATCGCGCGCTCACACCTGATGGCCGCACCTTCGCCACGCCTGTTGGCGGCCACATGACGGTGAAGCTCGCCGACGGTTCGGTGATCGAACTCAACACCGACACGGTGCTGCACACCGATTTCACGCCGGAAAGGCGCGCCGTTCAGTTGGTGAAGGGCGAAGCCTATTTCCAGATCGAGCACAACGCCGCGCGCCCCTTCACGGTCACGGTGGGCGCGCACCGCATCGTCGATCTCGGCACCAAATTCTTCGTGCGCACCTCGCCCAAGCAACTCGATGTCGCCCTGATGGAAGGCAGCGCCCGTCTCGAAAACACCGACTCTTCGGCGCAGACGAAGCCCACCGTGCTGCTGCCCGGCGATTTCGCCGTGGCGACCGCCACCTCCATCGGCGTCTCGCGCAAGAAGGTGCACGAACTGGCCGACGATCTGGCGTGGCGCAACGGGATGCTCGTCTTCCACAACGCCCGCCTCGCCGACGCGGCGGCCGAATTCAACCGCTATGGCGACAGGAAGCTGGTGGTCACCGACACGGCATCGCGCCTCACCATCAACGGCGCCTTTCCGACCAACGGGGCCGATGATTTCGCGGGCGTAGCCCACGAGATCTTCGGACT